>OMIK01000110.1 GCA_900299075.1 Chlorobi bacterium Chlorobi_1 | reverse complement strand
GTGCTCGGCCGCACCCCCACCTTCACCGAACTCGGCATCTACTCCGTCATGTGGTCGGAGCACTGCAGCTACAAGAACTCCATCGCCGTGCTCAAGACCCTGCCGCGCGACGGCGAGTCCCTGCTGACGCAGGCCGGCGAGGAGAACGCAGGCCTGGTCGACATCGGCGACGGCCTGGCCGTGGCCTTCAAGATCGAGTCGCACAACCACCCCTCGGCCGTCGAGCCATACCAGGGCGCCGCGACCGGCGTCGGCGGCATCCACCGCGACATCTTCACCATGGGCGCACGCCCCGTGGCCTCGCTCAACTCCCTGCGCTTCGGCTCTCCCCGCGACCCGAGGGTGCGCTACCTGGTCGACGGCGTCGTGCGCGGCATCGGCGACTACGGCAACTCCTTCGGCGTCCCGACCGTCGGCGGCGAGATCTACTTCGAGGAGTGCTACACCGGAAACCCGCTGGTCAACGCCATGTCGGTCGGACTTGTCGAGCATAAAATGACCGTGAGCGCCACCGCCAAGGGCAAGGGCAACCCGGTGCTGATCGTCGGCTCCTCCACCGGACGCGACGGCATCCACGGCGCGACCTTCGCCTCCGAGGACCTCAGCGAGGCATCCGAAGACAAGCGCCCGAGCGTGCAGGTCGGCGACCCGTTCGCCGAGAAGCTGCTGCTCGAGGCCACCCTCGAGGCGATCGCCACCGGAGCGGTCAGCGGCCTCCAGGACATGGGTGCGGCCGGCCTGACCAGCTCCACCTCCGAGATGAGCGCCCGAGGCATCGAGAAGACCGGCAGCGGCGGCATCGATATCGACCTCGACCTGGTGCCCGCCCGCGAGAAGGGGATGACCGCCTACGAGCTGATGCTCTCCGAATCGCAGGAGCGCATGCTCATCGTGGCCGAGAAGGGCCGCGAGCAGGAGATCATCGACGTCTACCGCAAGTGGGATGTGAGCGCGGTGGTGATCGGTCAGGTGACCGACGACAACCTGCTCCGCGTCCGGCAGCACGGCAAGGTGGTGGCGGAGATCCCGGCGATGTCGCTCGTGCTCGGCGGCGGCGCCCCCGTGTACATCCGCGAGGCGGTCGAGAAGAGGCCGGAAACCGAACCGGCGGTGCTTTCGTCCGATGCCGGCCTTGATTTCACGTCGCTCGCCCTGCAGCTCCTCTCGCGCCCGAACATCTCGAGCAAGCAGTGGGTCTACCGCCAGTACGACTCCATGGTCCAGACCAACACCGTGACCCCGACCGGCAATACCGATTCGGCGGTCATCCGCATCAAGGGCACCCGCAAGGGGCTCTCGATGAAGACCGACTGCAACTCGCGCTACGTCTACCTGAACCCGAAGGCCGGCGGCTCGATCGCGGTGGCCGAGTGCGCGCGCAACATCGCCTGCTCCGGTGCCAGGCCGCTCGCCGTGACCAACTGCCTCAACTTCGGCAACCCCTACAAGCCCGAGGTCTACTTCCAGTTCAAGTCGGCCGTGCAGGGCATGGGCGACGCCTGCCGCATGTTCGGCACCCCGGTAACCGGAGGCAACGTGAGCTTCTACAACGAATCGACCTTCGGCGGCGGTCGCAAGGCGATCTACCCCACCCCGACCATCGGCATGATCGGCCTGCTCGACGACATCGACAACCTCGTGCTCTCGACCTTCCGCAACGCCGGTGACGCCATCCTGCTCCTCGGCGCACCCGGGCTCTCCCTGGAGGGATCCGAGTACCTGGTCATGCAGTACGGCACCCCCGGCACCGATTCGCCGTCGATCGACCTGCAGCACGAGAAGAACCTGCAGGAGCTCCTGGTATCGCTCGCCTCCGCAAAGCTCGTCAACTCCGCGCACGACATCTCCGACGGCGGCTTCGCCGTGGCCATCGCCGAGAAGGCGATCATGGACCGCGACATGATGCTCGGCTTCGACGTCGATCTCGAGGACGACGGCAGCGGACAGGCGCACATCCAGCAGCAGCTCTTCTCCGAGGCCCAGGGCCGCGTCATCCTCTCCGTCGATCCGGAGAAGGTCGAAGCGGTCATCGCGGCGGCCGGAGGGCTGGACGTACCGGTCAGGGTGATCGGCAAGGTGATGCCGGAGGGCGGACGCATCTCCGTGAACGGGCGCCGGGTGGCGGAGTTCTCCACCGGTGAACTGCTCCAGGCATACGAGCACGCGCTCGAGCACGCCCTGCACCTCGACGAGATCTGAGGGACGGCGCAGGCGTCAAAGGCGCCACGAATCATCAGAGGATGCCGAGCGGGAGCTCGGCGTTCCCGGCAGGAGCCACAAAGCCCATCAAACCTCTGCACGCATGAAACCTGTCCTTACCGCACGGGAGATGGCCATGGCCGACCGGTCGGCCATCGAGGAGCTTCGCACCGGGGAGGCCCGGCTGATGGAGCTGGCAGGACGCGAGGCCGCCCGCATCGTCGCCGGGCAGTTCAGCGCCGACGGCAACCTCGACGGACATGCGTTCCTTGTCGTCTGCGGCAAGGGGAGCAACAGCGGCGACGGCTTCGTGGCTGCCCGGCATCTGCTGAACGCCGGCGCCGAGGTCGATGTGCTGCCGCTCTGGCCGGAATCCGAACTCTCCGGGGTGAACCTGGAAGGATTGAACATCCTGAAGGCCTACCGCCTCTACCACGAGGGGCTGCGCATATTCTCCGGCCTCGACGAGGCGCTCCCCCATCTCCGGGAGCGATCGTACGACGGGGTGCTCGACGCCCTGTTCGGCACCGGGTTCCGTTCCGACCCTGCGAACCGCAACCTCGACGAAGCCGTCGGCGAGGCGATCGACCTGATCAACACCCTCAACGAAACCTCCGGCGCCGTCACGATCGCCATCGACATCCCCTCCGGGCTGGACGCCACCACCGGCGCCGCCTCCCTCCCCTGCGTCAAGGCCGACCAGACCATCACCATGGCCTTCATGAAGAGCGGCTTCTTCCAGAACGACGGTCCGGCGATGTGCGGCGAGGTGCGCGTGGCCGAGATCTCCATCCCGCGGTTCCTGGTCGAACCCTGCACCTGTATGCTCGTCGACGAAGCGTTCGCCGCGGAAAGCTACCGGTTGCGCGAAACCTCGAGCGCCAAGCACCTGAACGGCAGGCTGCTCGTCGTCGGCGGTTCCGCCGAGGGCGGCTCCTCGATGCTCGGCGCCGCCATGCTGTGCGCCAAGGCTGCCGTGAAGACAGGTGCCGGCTATGTCTGCGCCTCCCTGCCCGAGGGGCATGCCGCCGCGATGCACGGCTTCGCCCCGGAAGTGGTGGTGATCGGAAGGGATCCTGGCCAGCTGCTCGAAAAGGCGCGCTGGGCCGATGCGATCGTGATCGGCTGCGGACTCGGCAGGAGCGCCGCCTCGCTGGACCTTGTCGAAGCGCTCCTCAGGAACGGGGATGTTGCGGGGAAAAAACTGGTGCTCGACGCCGATGCGCTCTTCGCCATAGCCGAACGAGGGCTGCTCGACCTGCCGCACGGCCTCGCCGATGCGGTCGTCACGCCGCACGCCGGCGAGTGCAGCCGGCTTTCGGGCCTGACCGCCGAAGAGGTTACGGCCTCGCCGCTCGAACTCTCCAGGACGCTCGCCTCAAACTGGAACGTGAACCTGCTGCTGAAAGGGCGTCCCACCTTCATCGCCTCCCCGGCAGGGACGGTACTCATCTCGGACAGTGGCACCGAAGCGCTCGCCACCGCTGGTTCGGGGGACGTGCTTGCCGGCATGATCGGGACGCTCGCCGCCAAAGGGCTCAGCACGCTCGACGCCGCGGCTGCCGCCGCCTGGCTGCACGGCCGCGCCGGGGACCTCGCCTGCGACGTCTCCAGCCTGGTCTCTTCGACCGACATCCTGCAGGCGATTCCGCTGGCAGTACAGGAGCTGTTTGAAGAGGAAGAGTAAAAAAGAAAGGGACATCAAGGACAAACAGGAAGACGATTCTTCGAAGAACGATCTTCTTCTTTGTCCCTGCAGTCCCTTGCGTCCCTGATGTCCCTTTTATCGAAAAGGGCACGGCACGCCGTGCCCCTGCACACGTTTACTGGGCGCCGTTCGCCTTCAGGAAACGTTTGATGTTCCTTGCGGCCTGGCGGATGCGCTCCTCGTTCTCGATCATGGCCACGCGCACATAGTCGTCGCCGTAGGTGCCGAATCCGATGCCCGGGCTGACGGCCACCTTGCCCTCCACCAGCAGCTTCTTGCTGAACTCGAGGCTGCCCATCTCGCGCAGCGGCTCCGGGATCTTCGCCCAGACGAACATCGAGGCCCTCGGGCAGACGATCCCCCATCCGGCGTTGGCGAAGCTGGAGATCAGCACGTCGCGGCGCTTGCGGTAGACCTCGCTGATCTCCCGGACGCAGCTCTGGTCCTCGGTCAGGGCGATGGTCGAGGCGACCTGGATCGGGGTGAAGGTGCCGTAGTCGAGCCAGCTCTTGATCTTCTCGAGGGCGCCGACCAGCTTGGCGTTGCCGACCATGAAGCCGACGCGCCATCCCGCCATGTTGTAGGTTTTCGAGAGGGTGTAGCTCTCCACGGCGACATCCTTCGCTCGGGGCACCTGCAGGATCGACGGGGTGACGTAGCCGTCGAAGGTGATCTCGGCGTAGGCGGTGTCGCTGATAATGTAGAAACGCTCCTTGCGGGCAAGCTCCACAAGGCGCTCGTAGAACGGCAGCTCGACGGTCGCCGTGGTCGGGTTGTTCGGGAAGTTCACCACGAGGTACTTCGGCTTCGGCGACGACTCCCTGAAAACGGTCTCGATATTGCTGAAGAAGGCCTCCTCGTCGAGGGTGTAGTCGTCGTTCATCTCCAGCTTCATGCGGTGCACGTTGCCCCCCGCAAGAATGAACGCCTGGGAGTGGATCGGGTAGCACGGGTCGGGCACGATGGCCAGGTCGCCTGGATTGGTGATCGCCTGCACGAGGTGCGCGTAGCCCTCTTTCGAGCCCATGGTGACCACCACCTCTCGGTCGAGGTCGAGGTCCACGTTGTACTTGTTGCGGTACCAGTTGCCGACCGCGCCGCGGAGCTTGTAGATTCCCTTGGAGACGGAGTAGCCGTGGGTCTTCGGCTTGTTGACGCTCTCGACGAGCTTGTCGATGATGTGCTGCGGGGTCGGGCCGTCGGGGTTGCCCATCGAAAAGTCGATGACATCCTCGCCCGCCCGTCGCTCGGCCATCTTCAGCTCGTTGACGGCGGCGAACACATATTTGGGAAGCCTTTTGATCTTGTCGAACTCTATTTCGTCGAACATGGCGGTACTATCCGGAAAAGCTGGTTACGAAGAGGTATTTCAGAGAAAAGTCGTAGGGACATCATAAACAAAAAGAGCCGCATCTCCATGTCATGGAGCTTTTTTTGTTGCCTCCCTTTGCGGGGGGATTACGCCGCGGCGATCAGAGCTGCGACGTGCAGGCCGGGCACCGCACGGCGCCCTTCGGCACCATCGTGCAGCAGAACGGGCATGCCTTGAGCTCGGGGGCGGGCGGTCCCACAGGCACCGCCTGTTCCGACCTGAGGCTGCGGAGGCGGTTGACGGCCCTGACCACCAGGTAGACCGGAAAGCTCACGATCAGGAACCCGATCACCGCATTGGCGAAAAGTCCGTAGTTCAGCGTCACCGCGCCGGCCGCTTTCGCGTCGGCGAGCGTCGCGTACGGCCCTCCCCTGCCCCCCTCCCTGAGGACGAGGAACAGGTTCGTGAAATCGACGCCGTGCAGCAGCATCCCGATCGGGGGCATCAGCATGTCCGAGACCAGCGTGTTGACCACCGAGCCGAAGGCTCCGCCGATAATGATGCCGACCGCCATGTCCACCACATTCCCCTTGAGGGCGAACTCCCTGAACTCTTTCAGCATAGTACTTGTTCCTGTTTAGTAATAGCTACCGCAAGCTGCGATCCGGAGGAGGGGTCGGGGAAGTTGAGGGCGGCAATCGGGCAAATGACAAAAGCAAATGCCCTTAATTGCACTTTATGGTATTTTTTAGTAAAATGGAAACTCTTTCCTATGCTCAGCGCCCGCACGACTTTATCCAAAATATAATCCGGCAAACATCTTTACGATGGAGCAATATATACGCCCAAATTCGTTGAAACAGCAGCTTGAGAAGGCCACAGGCAACAACTACGCCTGCTGTTACCAGTGCGGCAAATGCACTGCGGGCTGCCCTGCCGGCGGCTTCATGGACAATCCGCCAGCAAGGATCATGCGCCTTGTCCAGGCCGGCCATGTCGAGGATGCCCTGAAAAGTGACTCCCTCTGGTACTGCGTCGGCTGCATGACCTGCACCTCGCGCTGCCCCCAGAACCTGGAGATCGCCGGTACCATGGACGCCCTGCGCGAGATGTCGCTCAAGAGCGGACACTCCTCTTCCGACCGCGCACAGAAACTGGTCACCGCCTTCCACAGCGCATTCCTCAAGACGGTACGCAAGAGCGGCCGCCTGCAGGAGCTCGCCCTCGTCAACAGCTACAAGCTCAAGACCAGGAGCTTCCTCCAGGATGCCGGCGCCGGGGTGAAGATGATCAGGCAGGGAAAGATCAATCCCGTCGCCGCGATCACCTCGAGGGAGGGGGTCCACGCGAAGGAGCAGATCGAGAAGATCTTCCGCATCTCCGAACAGGAGAGCCACTCCCATGCCGAGCGGCGCCGTCCGGTCAAGCGCACCTTCCGCATCGACCCGCCCGTGAAGATCGAGCCGGGGATGACCATCGGCTACTATCCCGGATGCTCACTTTCCGGCACCGCCAAGGATTACGATATTTCAATCAAGCGCATGTGCGAACGCCTCGGCATCCGCCTCCGCGAGATCGAGGACTGGAACTGCTGCGGCGCCAGCTCGGCGCACGCCACGAACCACAAGCTCTCCGTGCTCCTGCCGGCAAGGAACCAGGCGCTCGCCGACTCGCAGGGCATGGACTACGTCCTGGCCCCCTGCGCCGCCTGCCTGAACCGCCAGGTCACCGCCAGGAAGGCGCTCATGGAGTCCGCGGAGCTTCGCGCGGAGCTTGAGGGCATCACCGGCAAGGAGACCTCCTGCCGTGCGCAGTTCATCGGGGTGATGCAGCTGCTCGAGGGCATCGGCACCGAAGTGCTCGCCAGGAAGACCGTCAAGCCCCTCGCCGAGCTGCCACTGGCCTGCTACTACGGCTGCCTGCTGGTCAGGCCGTTCGAGAGCATGGGGTACGATGATCCCGAGAACCCCACCAAGATGGAGTCGATCCTCGAGGCGATGGGCGCCAAGCCCGTGGACTGGGCCTACAAGGTCGAGTGCTGCGGTGCCGGGCTGACCATGGCCCAGCAGGAGATGATCGAGGACCTTACCCACAAGATCGCCAAAAACGCCTCCTCCAACGGCGCCACGGCCTTCGTGGTTGCCTGCCCGCTCTGCCACACCAACCTCGACATGCGTCAGGAGGGGATGCGCAAGCGCTTCGGCGATACCGGGGTGATGCCGGTCTACTACATCTCGGACCTGGTCTCGATCGCCTGCGGCGCCAGCCCGGAGGAGGTCGCCCTCGACAAGCACTTCGTGCCGGCCGTCGAGATGGTCAGGAACCTGTAAGCGCAACAGCGCCCGTTGTCCCGTATTCGCCGATCCCCTGAACCATAGGGCCGGGGATCGCAAACATTATTAAACTGGAAGGCATCAGGATGGCAAAAATAGGAGTATTCGTCTGCCACTGCGGCGAGAACATCGCCTCGATGGTGGACACCGGCAGGCTGGCTTCCACGATATCCGATCATCCGGGAGTCGCCGTAGCATCCGAATACAAGTACTTCTGCTCCGATCCCGGGCAGGAGACCGTCAAGAAGGCGATCCGCGAGAACGGGCTCACGGGCGTCGTGGTGGCCGCCTGCTCCCCGAGGATGCACGAGCAGACCTTCCGCAAGGCGTGCGCCGAGGCGGGCCTCAACCCCTACATGCTCGAGCTCGCCAACATCAGGGAGCAGTGCTCCTGGGTCCACACCGACAAGGAGCAGGCCACCGAGAAGGCGATCGAGATCACCCGTTCGCTCGTCGAAAAGGTCAAGCGCAACAACGACCTCAAGCCGATCTCCGTGCCGGTCACGCGACGCGCCATGGTCATCGGCGGCGGCGTGGCCGGCATCCAGGCGGCCATAGACATCGCCTCCGCCGGGCGCGAGGTGGTGCTCGTCGAGCGTGAGCCATCGATCGGCGGCCACATGGCACAGCTCTCCGAGACCTTCCCGACCCTCGACTGCTCGCAGTGCATCCTGACGCCCCGCATGGTTGAGGCGATCCAGCATCCGAACATCACCGTGATGACCTACTCGGAGGTCGAGGAGGTCGACGGCTACATCGGCAACTTCACGGTCAAGATCCGCCAGAAGGCCCGCTACGTCAACATGGAGACCTGCACCGGCTGCGGCGACTGCATCCAGAAGTGCCCGGTCAAGAAGATCCCGAGCGACTTCGAGTGCGGCCTCGGCAACCGGACGGCCATCTACACCCCCTTCGCGCAGGCGGTGCCGAACGTGCCGGTGATCGACCGCGACCGCTGCACCTACTTCAAGAACGGCAAGTGCAAGATCTGCCAGAAGACCTGCCAGATCAACAGCATCGACTTCGAGCAGCAGGACCGGATCGAGACGATCGAGGTCGGCGCCATCGTGGTGGCCACCGGCTTCCAGATCCAGAACACCGCGATGTACGGCGAGTACGGCTACGGCCGCTACAAGGATGTCATCACCGGCCTCCATTTCGAGCGGCTCGCATCAGCCAGCGGCCCGACCGCCGGCAAGATCCGCCGTCCCTCCGACGGCAAGGAGCCGGAGAAGATCGTGTTCATCCAGTGCGCCGGTTCGCGCGACGCTGCCAAGGGGGTGAAGTACTGCTCCAAGATCTGCTGCATGTATACCGCCAAGCATGCCATGCTCTACGCCCACAAGGTGCACCATGGCGAAACCCAGATCTTCTACATGGACATCAGGGCCGCGGGCAAGGGGTACGACGAGTTCACCCGCCGCGCCATCGAGGAGGACGAGGCCGGCTACGTGCGCGGCCGCGTCAGCAAGGTGTTCG
Organism: Chlorobi bacterium Chlorobi_1; assembly: GCA_900299075.1. Taxonomy (GTDB): domain Bacteria; phylum Bacteroidota; class Chlorobiia; order Chlorobiales; family Chlorobiaceae; genus Chlorobaculum. The sequence continues at coordinate 12,233 of OMIK01000110.1, read as the reverse complement.
AGGAGAACGGCAAGCTGATCGTCCGCGGCGTCGACACCCTGCTCGGCCGGCCGGTCGAGGTGGTTGCCGACATGGTGGTGCTCGCCACGGCCATGGTTCCGCAGCCCGACGCCAAAGACTTCGCCAAGCGGATCGGCATCGGCTACGACGAGTACGGCTTCTACAACGAAGCGCACCTGAAGCTCCGCCCGGTCGAGACCGCCACGGCTGGCATCTACCTCTGCGGCGCCTGCCAGTCGCCGAAGGACATCCCGGACTCGGTCGCCCAGGCTTCGGCCGCCGCGGCCAAGGTGCTGGGGCTCTTCAGCAAGGAGCAGCTCGAGCGCGAGCCGGTGATCGCCTCGGTCTCCGACTCGACCTGCGCCGGCTGCTGGGGGTGCGTGACCGCCTGCCCGTACAACGCCATCGACCGGAGGGACATCACCGACAGGAACGGCAACGTCATCAAGCGGGTCGCGAGCGTCAATCCGGGCCTCTGCCAGGGGTGCGGCACCTGCGTCACCTTCTGCCGTTCCAACAGCATCGACCTTGCAGGCTTCACCGAAAAGCAGATTTTCGCCGAAGTGATGGCGCTCTGAGCCGCACCGGTAAAGTAAATTCAACCTTCAATCGACCGACCACGAGCCGATGAGCGAACCATTCGAACCAAAGATCGTCGCCTTTGTCTGCACCTACTGCACCTACGCCGGTGCGGATCTTGCCGGGACAAGCCGCATGAAGTACGCCCCGAACGTCAGGATCGTCCGCCTTCCCTGCACCGGCCGCATCAGCCCGATGTTCATCCTCAAGGCCCTCCAGAAAGGGGCCGACGGCGTCCTGGTCAGCGGCTGCCACCCCGGCGACTGCCACTTCGCGCAGGGCAACTACCATGCCCGCCGCCGCTGGACGGTCTTCCGCGCCCTGCTCGCCTTCACCGGCATCCCCGAGGAGCGCGTCAAGTTCTCCTGGGTGAGCGCCGCCGAGGGGGCGAAGTTCACCGAACTGATCAACGGCATCACCGACAGCATCAGGGCGCTCGGGCCCTTCGAGCAGTACCAGGAGCTGCAGAAAGTCATCGAAACCCAGTCTACGTACTAAGGAACCATCCATGGGATTACAGGAACAATACAGGAAAGAGGCTGCGGAACTGCTCTCCTCGGGAGAGGTGAAGCTGGTCATCGGCTACGGCGAAGGCACGACCGCCGACCGCCGGCGTCCGGTGTTCGTCCGTTCGGCCGAACTCGTCAGCCGCCTCGTGCTCGACGCCAGCGGCGTCGCCAACCTTTCGGCCTATCTGGTCCCGGAAGGGCTCCTGAGCGACGGGAAGAAGGTCGCGGTCTTCCTCAAGCCCGACGGCGTCAGGAGCATCAACATCCTTGCCGCCGAAGCGCAGCTCGACCCCGGGCAGGTGGTGATCCTCGGTTTCGACATCGAGGGCGGCCAGCCCACTCCCCTTCCCGGCCGCAAGGCATCCGACTACGCGCCGTTGATCGAATCCCTGAAGGGTTCCGGGCTCTCGCCCGAACTCCAGGCGGAGGCCGACCGGCTCGAGCAGATGGGCGCCGCCGAGCGGTTCGAGTACTGGAAAGAGCAGTTCTCCAAATGCATCAAGTGCTACGCCTGCCGGCAGGTCTGCCCCATGTGCTACTGCCGCCGCTGCATCGTCGACGTCAACCAGCCGCAGTGGATCAACACCTCGTCGCACACCCTCGGCAACTTCGAGTGGAACATCATCAGGGCTTTCCACCTTGCCGGACGCTGCGTCGCCTGCGGCGGCTGCGACCGCTCCTGCCCGGTGAACATCCCGCTCAGGCTCATCAACCACCGCATGGCCAAGGAGGCGCTCGACACCTTCGGCCACTACGCCGGCGAAAGCGCCGACCAGAAACCCGTCCTGGCGACCTTCAGGCAGGACGACCCCGAGACTTTCATCTTATAAGTTCATCGCCAGTATGACACGAATACTCCTCAACAGCAGGCTCGACGAGTGCCTGGGCGCCTGGCGCTCAGCGGGCTTCTCGGTCTTCGCGCCCGTGAAGCGTGCGGAGCTGACCCGCTTCGACGAGGTGCAGAAGGCTGCCGAGATGTCGCTGGACATCGTGATGCCGGAGCGCACCATCAAGGACCACTTCTTCCTGCAGACCGAGCCCCTGATCAAATACACGATCACCAAGCAGCAGATCGACACGGAGGAGATGGTTCCCCCGGAGCGCAAGCGCGTCTTCTTCGGGGTCCGTCCCTGCGACGCCTCTGGCCTCGACATCGACGACCCGCTCTTCGGCTGGGACTACAAGGACGACTACTGGTTCAAGCGGCGTGACAACTCGGTGATCGTGACGATCGCCTGCGCGAAGGCCGACGACTTCTGCATGTGCACCTCGGTCGGGCTGGCTCCCGATACCGCGAAAGGCTCCGACCTCATGCTGCACCCCCTGAAGGACGGGCGCGGCTGGCTGGTGGTTCCGCACACCGACCGCGGCAAGGCCCTGCTCGAGCCGGTCGCCGGCATGCTCCAGGAGGAGGCCGCCGAAACGGCACCGGTCCCCTCCATCCCGGCCAAGTTCGACCTCGAACGGGTGACTGCCTGGCTGGCCTCGCCGGAGAGCTTCGAAAGCCCGCTGTGGCGCGAAGTCTCCCAGCGCTGCATCGGCTGCGGGAGCTGCACCTTCCTCTGCCCCACCTGCCACTGCTTCGACATCCAGGACGAGGGCGACACTTACAGCGGCATCCGCCGCAAGAACTGGGACAGCTGCTCCTTCGCCATGTTCACCATGCACACCTCGGGCCACAACCCGAGGAACACCCAGTCGACCAGATGGCGCCAGCGCATCATGCACAAGTTCAACTACTACCGCGGCAAGTTCGGCGTCAACAGCTGCAGCGGCTGCGGTCGCTGCACTCGACAGTGCCCGGTCGACATGGGCATCACCGAAACCCTGCAAGAGATCTCAAACCTACCGAAGTGACACAAGACCGATACAACAGCAGCAGCGCCATGATCTACAACCCCTTCCCGATGCGGGTGATCTCCAAGCGCGAAGAGGCCCCGGGCGTCAGGACGCTCAAGATCGAATTCATCAAGCAGGAGGACCACGAGTTCTTCAAGGCGCACTACAAGACCGGCATGTTCGGCCTCTACGGCATCTACGGCGAGGGTGAGAGCACCTTCTGCGTGGCCAGCCCCGAGACGAGGACCGATTACATCGAGTGCACCTTCCGGCAGTCGGGCCGCGTGACCACGACGCTCGCCAACGTCGACGCCGGGGACATCGTGACCTTCCGCGGCCCCTACGGCAACCGCTTCCCCATCGAGGAGTTCGAGGGCAAGAACCTGCTCTTCATCGCCGGCGGCATCGCCCTGCCCCCGACCAGGAGCGTCATCTGGTCCTGCCTCGACCAGCGGGAGAAGTACGGCAAGGTGACGATCGTCTATGGCGCCAGGACCGTCGCCGACCTCGTCTACAAGCACGAGCTCGAGGAGTGGAAGCAGCGCGACGATGTCGACCTGGTGCTCACGGTCGATCCCGGAGGCGAGACCCCCGACTGGCAGGACCACGTCGGCTTCGTCCCTTCGGTGCTCGAAAAGGTGGCCCCCTCGCCCGACAACACCATCGCGGTGCTCTGCGGCCCCCCGATCATGATCAAGTTCACCCTCACCGCGCTCGAAAAACTCGGCTTCACGGCGGAGAACGTCTACACCACCCTCGAGAACCGCATGAAGTGCGGCGTCGGCAAGTGCGGCCGCTGCAACGTCGGCTCCACCTACATCTGCAAGGAGGGCCCCGTCTTCACCGCCGCCGAAGTCCAGCAGATGCCCCAGCACGACCTCTAATCCCGCGAGGACCGCATTCCTTGCCCATCTTCCCAGTAGCCCCGGCCTTCAGGCCGGGGTTCTGGCACCCAGCATAAACCAAGGGCTTCAGCCCAACCAACTCCCCCTATACAGCCTCCCGGGAGCGCCGAGCTCCAGCTCGGCACCTTGGACCGCTGTGTTGGCAACTCATGGATTTGTTTATGAGCTTTCGCTTCTTCAAATTATTTTACTTTTTATAAAGCGTTCCACAAACGAACTGCAACGTCGATGCCGACCATATCGATGTTTTATGGCATATTGATTCGGATGTTCTTTCGAGACATTGAAAAACATCATATGCCCCATATCCATGCTGAATATCAAGGCAAGGTGGCCGTATATTCGATACCGGGGTACAGTTAGCTGGTGGATTGCCATCAGGAAAACACAAACTTGTTTTGGCCTGGATAGAGATCCATCAAGAGGAATTGCTTGCAGACTGGGACTTGGCTGCTAATGGTAAAAAACCATTTTTAATAAGGGGAGTGGACCAATGAGAATACTTGAAGTCACGCCGAATCCGGACAAAACCCTGACCGTCGTTGGAGATAATGGCTACTCAGGCGTTTTTGATGTCAAACCCTATCTTCAATTTGAAGCATTCGCTGAACTCGATACAGATACCGAATTCAGGAAAATCAGCAACGGTGGGTATTTCGTCGAATGGGCGTGTGGGGCAGATCTGTCGGCAGACACAATAGAAGCAAATTGGATGGTAACTGACCGGCTGAACGTATCAGCCTGAACATAATGCCAGGGCCTCTACGCGCATTTCTCCTCGAACGCCATCTTCCCAGTTGCCCCGGGCTTCAGCCCGGGGTTCTGGCAACAAGTTTAAACCAAGGGCTTCAGCCCAAACTCCCCCTATTCAGATCCCGGGAGCGCCGAGCTCCAGCTCGGCACTGGCGCCAACGGCGCCAAACTTCTCACCCACCACAAAAAAAGCAGCTTGCAGCTGCCTTTTTTATGGCCTCTGCAGCCAATATGCTTCACGTCGTCACACCAGCGTCACCGGACAGAACCGCTCCGGCTGGTGGAAGTCCGGCTTCCCCGCCTCCCCCCACCAGGGGAATAGGCCAAAACCTCCCTCCCCGAGGCTTGCGCAGCACTGCATCCGCAGCTCCCCCTCACTGATGAACGGCTCGAGCAGCGCATACGACAGCTCCATGCCGAACTCCCCGCCAGTGGCGAACGGCGCAACACTCCCTTTCCACAAACCTTCATCCGGCGTCTCATGCCCTGCAGCCCTTCGACGCACGCCGTCGAACCTGATTGCCACCCAGTGTCCCCGGGGCGTCACCTCGAATTCGAGGTAGCCCCCTTCGCCGCCTATGAAGAGTTCCGAAACGCTGTACTCCCACAGCCGTTCGACGAACCCCGCCTCCATGGCAGGGCTGAACGGGAACGCCTGCCCTGATTGGTCGACAGTGCTCCACCGGAGGAGCGGCCTTCCCGGATGCTTCCGAGCCTCCGAAACCGGGAGGAGCTGCTCCACACAAACCTGCACGCCCGACGGGAATCGGGAATCCGCGCCAGAATAATCGAGCAGCGCTCCCTGTATCAGCCGCCTCGGGAACGCCGTCGACTCCCCCTCCGGGAACTTCAGCAATCCCGCCCAGGACATCCCGGGCTGGTTCGTGTCCGGCACGGAGGGTACGCCACACTCCTCAAGCAATTCGGAATCGAACAGGCCTGCACACTGCACCTCGAGCTCGAGTTCGACCCCCTCGCGCACCCTTGCAGCCGTCCGCATTTCCGAGGCGAGCCGGAGCACCTCTGTGGCCTTGGCCCCACCCGTATTGAAGATGAAGTTCGCGTGGTGGTCGCTCACCTTGGCGCCGCCATGACGGCACCCCTTGAAGCCGAGCGACTCGAAGATCTGCCCGCTCGGCCGGCCGGCCGCATAGCTGTTCTTGAAGGTCGAACCGCAGCTCGGGAAGTCGAACTGGTGTTTCGCATCCCGGTCGCCTTCGTACTCCTCCATCGCCCGCCGGATCTCATCAGGGCTCTTCCTGCCAGGAAATCGCAGCAGGGCTCCGGCCACAACCTCGCTGCCATCCATCAGGCTGGTCTGCTTGTAGCCGAGGAACACCTCCTCCTTCGATCGCCACCGAACCGTACCGTCGAGGCCGACCGTCGCCACACCCACGGTCACCTCCGACGCCTCCAGGCCATAGCAGCGCCCGTTCATCCGCACCGTCGCCCCAACCATGCCGGGCAACCGGTAGAGCCATTCACCACCGCTCATCCCCAGCTCCATCAGCCGGAGGGCGAGCTCGCTGTTCTCCACCCCGGCCTCGCAGAAGATCTCCTCCTCCGAAACCAGGAACATCCGGTTCATGGCCGCGGTCGACACCACGACTCCCGGGAAACCCTCGTCCGAAAAGAGCATGTTGCTCCCCTTCCCCGTCACGATCACCGGAATTCGATTCCTGCGGCACCAACCCAGTAGCCCCGCCAGTTCGCCGACGCTTCCGGGCCGTGCCAGCCATCGCGCCCTTCCGCCGATACCGTAGTAGCCGACCGTTGAGAGCGGCACATTCTCTTCGAATGGGCAGGGTGGATGGAGTTCGGGCATAGGCTTGTTTCTGGTCGGTAACGGCAAAAAGACCGGTCAATGCTGACCGGTGAACAAATATAGGTTTTTCAGCGAAAGTCTTTATTAAATGAGCTCAGCTTATCCCTTCGGTAAGCCGGTAAACAAGCGACTTCACGATATCGGGCAAAAGCAGGCAGGCCATCGTGAGGATGATGGCGGGTGGCAGCTGGTGCCAGGATGGCGCGTCGAACCTGAAGAGGATACGCATTTCCGGCACGGCCGCAACCAGGATGAAGAAGATGAGGGCGCCTGCGCCCACCCACCACTGCGCTGCGTTGGGCAGACGTGACTTCGACCCCTTGAACGACCGGTTGGCGGAGATGAGGCCGAGGTTGCCGGCGACGATGCCGCCGAAAGCGACCATGCGGGCTTCGCCGGCGGCATAGCCGTTCATCAGCATGAACAGGTAGGTGCCGAAGATCGCGAGCAGCAGGCCGGCGCCCTGAAGCAGCGCCATGCGCAGATGGGCGCTGCCCACGAGCGGTTCGTCGAGCTTGCGCGGCGGGCGTTTCATGACGTCCGCCTCCTCGCGTTCTACCTCGAAGACGATGCTGCACGACGGGTCGATGAGGAATTCGAGGAAGAGGACATGGGCCGGAAGCAGGGCAAGGGGCCATCCGAGCAGCACCGGCAGGAGCGAGATGCCGGCGATGGGGATGTGCACGGCAAGGATGAACAGCACCGCCTTCCTGATGTTGTCGTAGATCCTGCGCCCCATGCGTATCCCCCGGACGATCGACCCGAAATGGTCGTCGACGAGCACGATGGCTGCGGCTTCACGGGCAACATCGCTGCCGCGTCCACCCATGGCGATGCCGATATGGGCAGCCTTCAGCGCGGGAGCGTCGTTCACTCCGTCGCCGGTCATGGCGACGACACTGCCTGTCGCCTTCAATGCCTCCACGATTCCGAGCTTCTGCCCCGGGCGCATGCGGGCAAAAATCGAACACCTCCCGATGGCCTCCTGCAGCTCCCCCCTGCCCATCGCCTCCAGCTGTGCGCCGGTTGCCGTCTGCTCCAGTCCGCCTAGCCCGATCTGTTCGCCGATCCTTCGGGCCGTGGCAGGATAGTCGCCGGTGATCATGATCACCCGGACGCCTGCCGTCCTGCACTCCTCGAGCGCCTCCGGCACTCCTGGCCTGACCGGGTCCTCAAGGCCGAGGAGCCCGACGAAGCTGAAGTCGTAATCGTGCCGCTCCTCAGGAAGCGTGCCGGCTCCGAAGGCTGCCCTGGCCACCCCGATCAGGCGCATCCCGTCAGCCGCTATCGAGTCGATCGCCCCCTGGAGCATCTCCATGCGTGCAGCGTCGAAATGGCAGAGGTCGGCGATGGTTTCCGGGGCACCCTTTGCGGCGATCACGTACCCCTCCCCGTCGGTCGAACGCCAGGCGTGTGAGATGGCAAGCATCCCCTCCGACAGGGGATATTCCTTTTCAAGGATCAGCTTATGGCGCAGGTGGCCGGTTCCCCCGAGCGCGAGTTCACCAAGCTCCAGCATCGCCCTCTCCATCGGATCGAATGGATCCGGCGGGCTGGCCAGGATGGCATATTCGACCACCTCGCGCACGGCTTGCGGGAGATTGTCGGCGGTCCGGCCGACCTCGTGCACGATGCCGTCGGCATAGATGCGGCGTACCGACATCCGGTTCTCGGTGATGGTGCCGGTCTTGTCGACGCAGAGCACCGATGCGGCGCCGAGCGTTTCGATGGCGGGCATCCGCCTGGTCAGTACACGGTAGCGCGACAGCCTCCAGGCGCCGAGGGCAAGGAAGAGCATGAGCACCATCGGAAACTCCTCCGGTATGGTCGCCATGGCCATGGTCAGCCCGGCCAGCAGGCCGTTCAGCCAGTTTCCACGCAGCAGCCCGTACGACAGGGCTACCACGATGCACAGCAGCCCGCTCAGGAGGCCGACGATACGGATCATCCTTCCGACCTGACGCTGCAGGATCGAGGGCTCCGCCCGCAAGGTGCCGAGCGTCTTGCCTATCCTGCCGATCTCGCTGCTGGCGCCGGTGGCGCTCACCTCGGCGATGCCCCGTCCCCCGACCACGAGCGAGCCGGAGAAGATGTAGGGCAACCCGTCGCCGCCCGGAACCGCCGGGGGCGGATCCCCGGAGCTGCAGGATTTGCGAACCGGAAGCGACTCCCCGGTCAGCAGGGATTCGTCGGTGGTGAGGCCGCTGCAGGTGAGCAGGAGGGCATCGGCCGGCACACGATCCCCTTCCGAAACGAGGATGATGTCGCCGCGGGCGACCTCCCTGCCGGGGATGCGCAGCTGGACTCCGTCGCGAATGACCAGCGCCCTAGGGCTCGACAGGTCGCGCAGGGCATCGAGCGCCCGCTCGGCACGCCCCTCCTGGATGATGGCGATGGCGATCATGAGGAGCATCGAACCCAGGAGCATCATCGCATCCTCGATGCTGCCAAGCAGCAGGTAGACGAGGCCGCAGGCGATGAGCATGATGAACATCGGCTCGCGGAGCACGCTGGCGACAAGGGCCGGAAGCGTGCGCCTCCGTGATGCCGGCAATTCGTTGTAGCCCTCGCTTCGCAGGCGTGACTCGGCCTCCGCCGAGTTCAGGCCGCTCAGGATGGGATCCTTGACGTCTTGAGCCATGGGACGTAGTTGTTCGATGATCTCGGGGCGTATAATCGAAAGAACGCTGAAAGAGGCTGAATAGTGTTATGGGGGCCTGCGGAGCTCGATTAAAAAAAGAAACCCCTGCTGGAAGGCAGGGGTTTGCTTGCTCGGGGTCCTGGCTCGCTGGAGGCCGGGCCCCTTGAACAGCTGGGCTCAGTTGGCTTCAGGCTCGTTCCTGGTGAGGATGCCGTCTTCGACCATTTTGTTGATCATCTTCGTGAGCTGGTCGTGGGTACGCAGGAGTCCCGGCAGCGACATGGCCACGGTTCCGACCGGGTTGACGTTGGTCTTGTCCTGCTCGACCTGCGTGATGTTGACAAGATCAATGCGGATTACGCCATCGATCAGGCTCATGTTGGCGATTCCGTCCGCGTAAATGGTCTGCATAAGATGTTCCTCCATTGGGGTTGCTCATTGTACTGCGCAGTCTCGGTAAACTGCAAGAAATAAATATACATAATGCGCCGTATTTAACGGCATTCCCGTGAGCAGATCCCCGGCTTTTTCAGTGGAATCGGAGAAAAAAGAGACCCCCGGCAGCGCGGGGGTCTCGAAACGGATCGAAGTGCGGCGTGTTCATTCCCCATGCTTCGCCAGGATGCTGTGGTGGCGCCCGTAGAAGAAGTAGATGGTAAAGCCGACAGCGAGCCAGACCACCAGCCGCAACCAGTTCTCGGCGGGAAGCGAGAACATCAGCAGGAGGCAGGTGAGGATGCCCGCGATCGGGACCAGCGGCACCAGCGGTGCCCTGAAGGGGCGCTCGGCTTCGGGATGGGTGCGCCGCATGATGAGCACCGCGGCGCAGACGATGACGAAGGCGAACAGGGTGCCGATGTTGACCAGTTCCGCCAGGAGCCGGAGCGGCAGGAACGCTCCCAGCAGGGCGACGAACAGGCCGGTAAGGATGGTCGATTTCCAGGGCGTCCGGAACTTCTCGTGGATGGCGCCGAAAAAACTCTTCGGGAGCAGGCCGTCACGCGCCATGGCCAGGAAGACCCTGGGCTGGCTGAGCATCATCACCAGCAGCACCGAGGTGATGCCCGTGATGGCACCGAGCGAGATAAGGAACTGCGCCCAGCCAAGCCCTACCTGCCGGAAGGCGTCGGAGACCGGGGCGTCGATGTTGATCTTGCCGTAGGGCACCATGCCGGTGATCACCGCCGCCACGGCGATGTAGAGCACCGTGCAGATGACCAGCGAGGCGATCAGGCCGATCGGCACGTCGCGCTGCGGATTGCGCGCCTCTTCGGCATGGGTGGAGACCGAATCGAAGCCGATGTAGGCGAAGAAGATCATCGCCGCGCCGGCCAGGATGCCGACCGGCGCGCCGTTCTGGCCGGTCTGGCCGAGTACCGTATGGCCGAAGACGCTCAGGCCGGAGTAGCCGTACGGGGCGAACGGATGCCAGTTCTCCGGCTTGACGTACATCGCGCCGAGCACGATGACGAGCAGCACGATAAGCACCTTGACGATCACCATCGCCGTATTGAAGCCGGCGCTCTCCCTGATCCCCTTGACGAGGATCACGGTCACGATGGCCGTGATGACGACCGCCGGAAGGTCGAACATCGAACCGGTCGAGGAGAGGAGGCCGGTCACCGGGTCGAAATCGAGGGGCGCCCGCGACAGCAGCGCCGGCATATGGAGCCCGAAGATCCCTATGAAATCCTGGAAGTAGTGCGACCATCCATGGGCGACCGTCGCCGATGCGACCGCGTATTCGAGGATCAGGTCCCAGCCGATGATCCAGGCGAAGAGTTCGCCGAGGGTCGTGTAGGCGTAGGTGTAGGCCGAGCCGGCTACCGGGGCCATCGAGGCGAATTCGGCGTAGCAGAGGGCTGCGAAGACGCAGGCGAGGCCGGCGAGCGCAAAGGAGAGGGTCACGGCGGGACCCGCCTTGTCGTGGGCCGCGACGCCGATGAGCACGAAGATGCCGGTGCCGATGATGGCTCCGACCCCGAGGCTGGTAAGGGCGACCGGGCCGAGCACGCGATGGAGCCGGTGCTCCCCGTTCATCTCCTCGAGCAGAAGGGCCAGCGGCTTTTTCCTGAAGCTGTTTTTCACTGGTAGGAAAGGATTGTACGGTTAGGATGCTGACCCTGGAGACAGGGTCGCGAATCGCCGGCAAAAGCACTGGTGCGCCACAAGGCGCAGCGTGGCGATCCGACTGCGTAATTTACGATAATTTTATGCTTTCCGGCCAACAAAGCCGTAACCCGGCAGTGCCGGGTTACCGCAGGTCGTTTCGTGGCTACAGCAAAAAAATACGGCTCAGTGCCAGAGGCCGCTGCTGCAGCAATGTCCGCTTTTCGATGGCTGGTCGTCCTCGGTGAAGCAGAACCAGGCAGCCCTATGGCCGAAAGCACCAGGAGGGAAATCCGCTTTGGCCTGGTCGAGCTCCTGTTCGCTGAACTCGAAGCCGGACTCCCGGATCAGCTCCATCCGCCGTTTCGAGAGCTCGCCGACGAGGTGCTTCCTGAACCCCTCCTCGTCGATGATCTTGGCAAGAAAAGCCCGGGCAGAAGTGTGTGACATGACGACTCCGTTTAGGTTTGGTAGGCCGTTCTTGAATGTATGGAAATTCTGTGTTTTCCATGATGCCCCCATCCTCATTTCGGGTAAATCCGAAGCGTTCGATGAACTCGAGGTACTCCTCGGCGAAGCTCTTCATCCGGTGGTGCTCCTCCTGGCCATCTATGTAGCTCCTTACCCTCACCAGCTGTGACTCGCTGACGGACACGGCGAAATAGTCCTCCTGCCAGGAGAACCTTGACGGAAGCAGGCCGTTCAGGTTCAGCCAGTGTGCCGATGCCCCCTTCAGCCGTTGCACGACCTTCGAAACACTCTGGTCGGTGCCAAGGGAGAGCAGGAGGTGCAGGTGTTCGTAGCTGCAGTCGATCCGGTCGATGAAGATGTTGTTCTGCCGCGAGTAGTCGCGGATATACCAGATGAGGAGCCTGCGGACTTCAGCCCCCATGACGGGAGCGCGGTTCCTGGTGGCCCAGACGCAGTGGACCCAGAGTTTCGTATGCGGCATGGCGGTGCTTTTGGGGGTGAAGCACGACAGGAAAAGGTTGGGCTGAAGCCCGGGATATTCAGGGAGTCATTTCCTTCCCCCCGGGCTAAAGCCCGGGGCAACTGTTGAATGTAAGAAGTTT
>OMIK01000109.1 GCA_900299075.1 Chlorobi bacterium Chlorobi_1 | reverse complement strand
TTTATGAAGTTTAAGGTTTGTGTAGTTAAATTCAATGTATACCTGTATTTCTGGCAATTATATTGTTTATTGCTTGTTGGTAAGATTTTATTCAATCATGGCAAAAAATTAAATAGAAGCCGTGATTTGGTGGCAGTTGTGCATGTTATTGCGCGTTTTTTATCTGCTTCTTGATGTTTGTTTATTCCGGGTAAAAACCCGGTCGTATTTCGGCTGGAGATGCACCCCGTGCAGGTTTGCCATTTTTGACCCTCTGTTAGTTGTTGCGAAAAACGCTTCTCTTCGGTAAACTAAGGGCATGCGAATTCGGGGGAGGCCTCGTTTATTCGCGCCCCTCATCAACAGAGAAAACGACGGTAGCCTTATGGCTGCCCCGGTGGTTGAGGTTGCATGCCCGATGCGGCGAGCCCCACGCTGTTTTCGACAATCTCCGTTCCGGCTTCCAATCAATCCCGTTTCTGCATGTCACGAATATTCAGCGCTCTTCTCATGGTTGTCGTCCTGGCATTCGGCATCTTCATCGGTTCGAGGTTGACCGGGGGGAAGGAGGGGGTGCTCGAGGCCCGTCAGAAAAAGGTCCAGGAGGCCTACCGCCTCATCAGGTCGAGCTATGTCGACCCGGTCAACGACGACAGCCTGTCGAACGCAGGGATCCGGGGGATGGTGGAGTCGCTCGATCCGCATACGATCTACCTCGAGCCGGAAAAGGCCGCCTATTCCCATGCCGAGCTTGAAGGCAACTTCGAAGGGGTGGGCATCGAGTTCGACGTGGTCAACGATACCCTGCTGGTGGTAACTCCACTGGCCGGAGGGCCGAGCGAATCGGTGGGTATCATGCCCGGTGACCGGATCCTCGCCATCGATTCGGTCAGTGCGGTCGGCATTACCCGGCAGTCGGTGCTCAGGAAGCTTCGCGGCCGGAGTGGTACCAGGGTCAACCTCAGGGTATACCGCCCGTTCGCCCGGAGGGTGTTCGATTTTGTCGTGACCAGGGGAAAGATCTCGACGTCAAGCATCGATGCTTCGTTCATGCTTGATCCCGAAACGGGATACGTGCGGATAAGCAAGTTCGTGGAGACGACCGGAAAGGAGTTCCACGAGGCGCTGCTCGCCCTGCGGCAGAAAGGGATGCGCCGTCTCGTCATCGATCTCCGCGGAAACCCGGGAGGCTTCCTCGACCAGGGGGTGCAGGTAGCGGACGAACTCCTTCCCGACCATGACCTGATCGTCTATACGAAAAGCCGTCACGGCGGTGCCGACGAGTCGAGGTACTCGGCGAGGCCCGGGGGTCTTTTTGAAAAAGGGCCGCTCTGCCTGCTGGTTGACCGGGGCAGCGCTTCCGCAGCCGAGATCCTCGCCGGTGCGTTGCAGGACAACCACCGGGCGCTCCTTGTCGGCGAGCTGACCTTCGGCAAGGGGCTGGTCCAGCGCCAGTTCGAGTTCCCTGACGGCTCGGCGCTGCGGCTTACGGTTTCGAGGTACTACACCCCGGCTGGCCGTCAGATACAGCGGGGGTACGATGAGGGCAGCCACGGCCGTGAAGCCTATTACCGGCAGATGAACGAACGGGGGCTCGACGAGGGGCTCCTGAAAAAACTGGGTGCATCCCTCTACCTGCAGGGAGGGGATTTCAAGGTGTTTGCGACCGGCCATCGGACCGGAGCAACCGGGGACAGCCTCAAGGCCGTGCTGGCCAAGGCGGGCGGCATCATGCCCGATTACTGGGTCACCGGCAGGCCCTATACGAACCTCTACCAGGAGCTGTATGCGAAGGGGGCCTTCGAGGATATCGCGCTCAAGATGATCGACGACCCGGCCGGCTCGGTACGCAACTACCGGAACTCGGCGGAGGCTTTCCTCAACGGGTACGCCGTGCCGTCCGACCTTGAATCGAGGGTCCGGGCCGAATGCAGGGCGAAAAAGATCGCCTTCAGTACTGCGGAGTATGCCCGGGATGCCGCCTACATCAGGGTCACCCTGAAGGCCAGGATAGCCCGGCAGCTGTTCGGCACGGAGGTGCAGCTGAAGGTCCTCGTCAGGGAAAGCGACCCTGCCATGCGGGCCGCCAGGCAGATCGTGGCGCAGATGGCTTCCTGAATACGCGTGCGCCCGGCCGGAAGAAGCAGAGATCCATATCATAACCAAACCGTTAAGCCTATGTCACTGATAGAAAAAATCAACAGCTCCACCTGCACCGAAAGGTTCAAGAACGACTGGCTGAGGATCTTCACCTGCCCGGTCCCTTCGTCGAATTTCCTGTCGTTCGTCGCGGTGGCGACCATCGACGCTCCTCAGCACTCGGTGCTCAGCCTGCTCTACGATGTGGACGCCGCGACCGAGTGGGTATGGAAAACCCGCGAGATGCGGGTCGTGCAGGAGCTCTCCGAGAGCGACGGCCGCGTGGTCTATCAGCTGGTCAGCGCACCTTGGCCGGTGACCGACCGGGAGATCATCACCCGCTCGCTGGCCTATATGGACCCGGAGAGCTCAGAGGCCTTCATCAAGATCGAGTGCCTGCCGGATTTCCTGCCGGAAAACTCGAGCTACGTGCGGGTCAGGCAGATGGAGGGCGCCTGGAATATCGTGCCGCTCTCCGAAAACAGCTGCAGGGTGATCTTCAGGCTGCATATCGAGCCTGCCGGCGAGATTCCCTCCTGGTTGGCCAACATCGCGGTGATCGATACCCCGTACCATACGCTCTGCAACATGCGCGACATGGTCAAGCGGGAGAAATACCGCAAGCCGGTGGCGGCCCCCTTCCGCTCGACGAAGGATATCATGAGGAATTACGAGGATTTCGTCGTAGCATGAGGTCATCTCCGGGATGCGCCCGGTAGCCACCCTTTTTTCCATTTCAAAACGTCGCCGTACCCATGGATGTAGCCAAAGCCCTTGAAGGGAACTGGGAGTTTCGCGTCGAACACAAGGATATCCGGATCTTCTCCTCGAAGGTCCCGGGTTCCGACGTTCTCGGCTTCAAGGGGGAGACGGAGTTCACGGTGCCGTTCAGGAAGCTTGTCAGCCTGTTCCACGACTTCGCCAGCTACCCGCGCTGGGTGCACCAGCTTGCCGAGATGCAGGTGCTCGAGGAGAACGGGGAGCTCGAGTACGTGGTGCGCCAGGTGATCAACACCCCATGGCCCATGCAGAAGCGCGAGCTGCTCATCCGCACCGGCCTGCAGGTTGCCGAGGCGGGGGCGGTGGCCCTGACGATGCAGGGGGTGCCCGACTACCTCCCGAAGAGGCCGGACATGCACCGGGTGAGGGAGACGAGCGGTGTGTGGGTTTTCATGCCGATGGATGGGGGGCGTGTGCACATCACCTTCGTCATGCACATGAATCCCGGCAGCGACGTTCCTGCGTCGCTCAGCAACGCGGCCCTGTTCGAGGTGCCGTTCTACTCACTGCACAAGATGCGCGCCCTTGCCCAGGAGCACTCCTACAGGCCGGCGTGGCCGTCGATCGTCGATGAACATTTCCATATCAGTGAAGATGGCTACGGCACACACTGAGCAGCCGGTCCGGCCTGACCGGCACGGCCCCCACCTCCTGGCAGACCGTTCCTGCGGCAAGGTTGGCGATCCTGGTGCTCGTCACCAGGTCGAGCCCGGCGGCGGTGCCGAGCGCCAGCATCCCGATGACCGTATCCCCTGCGCCTGAGACGTCCGCCACTTCGAGCGATGCGGCAGGGATGTGGGTGAAGCTGCCGTCGTAGATGGTCATCCCCCGTTCGCTCCTGGTCACCACGAAGCTGTCCGCCTGCAGCCGCTCCTTCAGCAGCAGGCACCCCTCCTCGACCTCCCGGTCCGTATTCTGCAGCACGACGCCGAGCGATGCGGCCAGCTCCGAAAGGTTGGGCTTGAAGAGCGAGCACCCCTGGTAAGAGAAGAACCCCTTGAGTTTCGGATCGACCAGCACCGCTACCCCGAGTTCACGGCAGGTGGCGATCACCGAGGCGATGAACGAATCGGTCAGCACCCCCTTGTTGTAGTCCTCGAGCACCACGGCCCCCAGCGAGCCCGCGATCTCCCTGAACATGCCGAGCAGCCGGGCTTCGATGGCCGGGTCGAGCGGCCTCCTGCTTTCGTAGTCAACCCGGGTGATGTGGTGGTTCTGGGACAGGATCCTGGTCTTGCAGGTGGTCGGGCGGGAGGGGTCTTCGAGGAGCAGCCCGGCGTCGAAGCCGTGCTCCTCCATCAGGGCCGTCATGGCGCTCCGGTTCGCATCGCTCCCGGTCACCCCGATCAGGAAGGCCGTCGCCCCGAGGGCGTTGATGTTCTGGGCCACGTTGGCCGCGCCGCCGAGGCGGCTGCTCTCGCTGGTCACATCCACGACCGGGACGGGGTATTCCGGCGAGATGCGGGAGACGTGGCCGAAGATGTACTTGTCGAGCATGACGTCGCCGATGACGGCGATGCGCTGCCTGCCGAACGAGGCGAAGAGGCTGTCGATGGTGCCTGGTGTCATGGTGCTTGCCGGATGGGCGGATCTGGAGGGCTCTGACATTATATTTTTCAACAGGTTAGGGTGCGGATGCCATGCGGAAAATAATGCAGAAGAAGGTTGTTGCTTGTGGTTTTATTTTACGAGAATTTTTTTATTTTTAAAGCTATCCATTTTTAGAATTTATGTGACTGCTCAACCATGTTCGACAATCTCAGCGACAAACTTGAACTGACGTTCAGGAAGCTTGCCGGCCAGGCCACGATCAACGAGATCAATATCGGTATCGCCATGCGCGATATCAAGCGTGCCCTGCTTGCGGCCGACGTCAACTACAAGGTCGCCAAGAAGCTTGTCGAGGACATCAGGGAGAAGTCGCTCGGCGAGTCGGTCATCAAGAGCGTGTCCCCCGCCCAGATGATCGTCAAGATCGTCAACGACGAGCTCACCGAGATCATGGGCGGCGAGAACAAGCCGCTGAACCTGCCTCCGAAGAAGTCGCCCGCCATCGTCATGGTTGCCGGCCTGCAGGGCTCCGGCAAGACCACCTTCTGCGCCAAGCTGGCCCTGAGGCTCAAGAAGAACGGCCGGAACCCGATCCTCGTCGCGGCGGACGTCTACCGGCCTGCTGCGGTCGATCAGCTGAAGAGCCTCGGCGAACAGGTCGACGTGCCGGTATTCTCGGTCGAGGAGCAGGACGCCATGAAGGCCGCCATCGGCGGCATCGAGGCCGCCCGAACCGGGAACAGGGATGTCGTCATCGTCGACACGGCCGGCCGCCTGCAGATCGACGAAGCCATGATGGCCGAGGCCGAGGCGATCAAGAACTCCATCAAGCCTGACGAACTGCTTTTCGTCGTCGACTCCATGATGGGCCAGGAGGCGGTCAACACCGCAAAGGCCTTCAACGACCGCCTCGACTTCGACGGCGTGGTGCTCACCAAGCTCGACGGCGATGCCCGCGGCGGTGCGGCCCTGTCGATCAGGCAGGTCGTCGAGAAGCCGATCAAGTTCATGAGCGTTGGCGAGAAGGTCGACGACCTCGACCTCTTCTACCCCGACCGCATGGCCCAGAGGATCCTCGGCATGGGCGACATCGTCAGCTTCGTCGAGAAGGCGCAGGAGACGCTCGACCTCGAGAAGACCATGCAGATGCAGTCGAAGCTCTTGAAGAACGAGTTCGACCTGAACGACTTCTTCGACCAGCTGCAGCAGCTCAAGAAGATGGGTTCGATCCAGAAGCTGATCGAGATGGTGCCCGGCCTGAACAAGATGGTGCCGAAGCAGGATCTCGAGAACCTCGACTTCAAGCCGATCGAGGCGATGATCTCCTCGATGACCAACGAGGAGCGTCGGAACCCCGATATCATCAACGGCAGCCGCCGCCAGCGGATCGCCGGCGGAAGCGGCACGAGGGTGCAGGAGGTCAACATGCTCCTGAAGCAGTTCGGGGAGATGAAGAAGATGATGCGCTCGGTGTCGCGCCTGACCCAGTCGGGCAGGAAGATCACCTCGCAGAACCTCGATCTGGACAAGTTTTTGAAACGATAAATGACCAATGTCTCTTAATTAATTAAACCTTATACGCTTTGGTTAAGATCAGACTGAAAAGGGCCGGAAGGAAGAAGATGCCGTTCTACCAGATTGTCGCCGCAGATGGCCGCTCACCCAGGGATGGCAAGTTCCTCGAAGTGGTTGGGCACTACAATCCGACCGCCAAGCCGCATGCCGTGACCATCGAGAAAGACCGTGTCGCCTACTGGCTGAACGTCGGCGCACAGCCGACCGCAACGGTCCGCAGCCTCATCCGCGGCACCGGCCTGCTTCATGAAATGAACCTGCAGCGCCGCGGCGTCAGCGAGAGCGACATCGCCGCCCAGATGGAGACCTGGCAGCAGAAGGAGGCCGAGCGCCGCCAGAAGCGCCTCACGGTCAAGACCCGCCGCCGCCAGGCCAAGAAGGACGCCGAGGCGAAGGCCGCCGCCGGCTCCGCCGAAGCCGCAGCCGAAGCCTGAGGGCAACGGCGAACCGTCGGGAGCTGAAACAAGGTGGACCTTTACCTGACCGGCACCGTGCTCAAGCCCAAAGGGCTGAAAGGTGAGCTGAAGGTCCAGCCTGTGACGGACTTTCCGGAGAGCTTCGTGAAGCGCCGGGAGTTCCTTGTCGGCAGGAGCCCGGAGGATGCCGTGCCGCGGAGGGTCATCTCCGCCAGGCTTCACCAGGGTTTCGCCTGGATGGTGTTCGAGGGGATCGGCAGCCGCGAGGAGGCCGAGGCCGTCGCCGGGTACCGGCTCTACGTGACCCGCGACCATCTGGAGCCGATGCCGGACGACCGGGCATATATCCATGACCTTATCGGCCTGGAGGTGCTGGACGAAGAGGGGGGCAGGATCGGCAAGGTCGGCGATGTGCTGCAGATGCCGGCGCACGACGTGTACGAGATCGAGACGGGTGGTCGCAAGGTGCTTGTGCCGGCCGTCGAAGAGTTTGTCGAGGAGATCGACCTCCGGAAGGGGGTCATGGTGCTGCGGCGCTTTTCGGAGTTCCTGTAGCGCACATGTTCTTGAAACATATTGATTGAAGCAATATCCCGGTGTGGAAACCATGCGGATAGATATCATCTCCGTCATTCCGGACTTTTTTGCGTCGCCCCTCGAGAAGGGACTGCTCGGCATCGCGAGGAGGAAAGGCCTCGCCGAGATCCAGGTGCACAACCTGCACGACTATGGTCTGGGCAAGTACCGCCAGGTGGACGATACCCCGTTCGGCGGGGGGGCAGGAATGGTGATCCGTCCAGAACCGGTTTTCGGATGCATCGAGGGATTGCTGGCTGAAAGGGCTTACGACGAGGTGATCTTCATGACGCCGGACGGCAGGCCTTTCGAACAGAGGACAGCCAACAGGCTTTCCCGGAAGGGAAACCTGATGGTGCTGTGCGGCCACTACAAGGCCATGGACGAAAGGATTCGCCAAACGCTGGTGACCATGGAGCTCTCCGTTGGCGACGTGGTGCTCTCCGGGGGTGAAATCCCGGCGCTCATGCTTGCCGATGCGCTCGTCAGGCTTATTCCCGGCGTCCTGGGCGACGGCGAGTCGGCGCTGACCGATTCGTTCCAGTCCGGCATGCTGGATTGCGCCTGGTATACCCGTCCTGCCGAATTCCGGGGGATGTCGGTGCCCGACGTGCTGCTTTCGGGCCATCACGAGAAAATCGAGCAGTGGCGCCTGGAGAATGCGCGCGAGCGAACGCTCCAGCGACGGCCGGACCTGCTTGAAGACGAAGAATGGGAAGAGTAAAGACAACATAAAGATAACAGTGTCATCATGGATCAGTTAATTCAATTGGTGGAAGCAACCCAGAACAGGAGCGATATTCCCGAAGTGCGTCCCGGCGATACCGTCAGGATCCAGCTGAAGGTCATCGAGGGCGAGAAGGAGCGCCTCCAGGCTTTCGAGGGCGTCGTGATCAGCGACAGGGGGGCCGGTGCTTCCAAGACCATCACCGTGCGCAAGATTTCGCACGGCGTCGGTGTCGAGAGGATCATCCCGGTCAACTCGCCCAACGTCGAGAGCGTGACGGTCACCAGGCACGGCAAGGCCCGCAGGGCGAAGCTCTTCTACCTCCGCAAGCGTACCGGCAAGGCCGCGCTGAAGGTCAAGGAGCGCAAGCCGGTGGATTCGCAGGCCTGACCGCCTCGCGCCACTCCACGCTGAAGGATTCTCCCTGAACACGGCCCGGCGCTTCTGCCGGGCCGGGCCCAGGGTACCTCCGCCGTTTCGGGAAACGCCGAATTTTTTATATCGCGCCCCATAACAATTGTTTATGCGGCCGGCACCCCGCTCATCATCTACTTTCCGATACCCCCAAGATGCTCTCCATAGGTGACTACCAGCTCCATTCGCTGAAGGTGCAGGATTTCCTGTTCGATGGCGGTGTGAAGCCGGTGCGCAACCTCGACCAGACCAAGCCCATGCCGAAGCTCCACCTGGCTACCAGGCTGCTGCTCATCATTGGCAACGGGAGGCGTATCCTGGTCGATGCAGGCATCGGCGAACTCTGCTGGACGGGCCGCTGGGCTGCGCATGCCACCACACCCTATCGCCTCAAGGAGGAGCTCGGCAGGCTCGGCCTCAATCCGGGAGATATCACCGACCTGGTGCTGACCCACCTGCACAGCGACCACGTCGGTGGCGCGTTCACCTGCAGCGTCGACCGCCTGGTGCCGGTGTTCCCCTATGCACGGGTCATCGTCCAGGAGGAGAACTTCCGTACTGCATGCCGTCCCGAAGCGCGTGAACGCCCCAGTTTCAACGAGACGATCATCGATGAGTTCCGCCAGCTGTCGATGTTCCAGACCGTTTCGGGGACCCGGGAGCTCTTTCCCGGCATCGACGTCATCCTGAGCAACGGACACACCCGCGGCCAGCAGCTCGTCAGGGTGAGCGACGGGAGGAGGACGCTGCTCCATGGGGCTGACCTCATCCCGACCACCTCGCACTACCCGGTGACCAGGGTCTCCGGCAACGATATCGACGCCAGGACGGTCATCGAGGAGAAGGCCCATCTCATGGAGGAGGCGTGCGAGAAGGGGTGGATCCTCTTCTTCGGCCATGACCCCTACCGGCATGCCGCGACGGTGCTCCGGCGGCCGGCCGGTTTCGTGCCCGGGCCGGCGCCCGAATTCTGACGCAAGACCTTGCCCCTTCATGGATCCGGTAGCCGTACATGCTTTTCAGGAGAAGATTTTCGCGTTCTACCGCGACAACGGCAGGGAGTTCCCCTGGCGGCGGACTCGCGACCGCTATGCCGTCATGGTGAGCGAGATCATGCTCCAGCAGACGCAGGCTGATCGCGTCGTACCCCGTTTCCTGCAGTGGATGGAGTGTTTCCCGGATCCTCATACACTCGCTTCGGCTTCGCTGCGCGAGGTGCTCCAGCTCTGGAGCGGCCTCGGCTACAACGCCAGGGGGCAGCGCCTCCAGCTTGCCGCCGCGACGATCGTCGAGCGCCATGGCGGGATGGTCCCGGGGGACCCCGAAACCCTCTTGACCCTGCCGGGCATCGGCCCCTACACCAGCCGCTCCATCCCCGTCTTCGCGGACAACCTCGACGTGGCGGCGGTCGACACCAACATCCGGCGGGTGCTGATCCACGAACTCGGCCTGCCTGAGGGGATCGCCCCCGCCGAACTCCGGTCGGTAGCCGAACGGGTGCTGCCCCGCGGGCGCAGCCGTGCATGGCATAACGCCCTCATGGATTACGGCGCCCTCGAACTGACCAGCAGGAGGACCGGCATCGCGCCGACTACCAAACAGTCCCCGTTCAAGGGGTCGCGAAGATGGTATCGGGGCTGCCTGCTTCGGGAGCTGCTTGCCGCAGGCTGCCTGCCGATGGCGGGCATCGAGGAGCGTTACGCCGACTGTCCCTACGGCATCAGGACGATCGTCGAGTCGCTCGTCAGCGATGGCCTGGCCGGGTTCTCCGGCCAGGGGCGCTTCGTCGGGATCGTCGGCGACCGGGGGCCTGAAGAAGCGTAGCCGGTGTCGATGAAACGGCGAACGCCCCGATTCCGGAGGTGGATCGGGGCGTTGCGAGAGATCGTCCATATCCGGTTGTGACGGAGGATTACTCCGTGTTGTAGACCATGTTCAGCGCGTTGTAGACGTTGTCGATCTCCGGGTTGTACTTCTTGAGGATCTCCTTGCGCTTCAGCTTGAGCGTCGGGGTCATCAAGCCGTTGTCCAGCGTGAAGGCCTCGTCCACCAGGAGGAACTTCCTGACCTTCTCGTGCGTGGCGAGCTGGCGAGAGATGTTCCTCAGGAGCTTTTCGAAGAGCTGCAGGACCTCCTTGTGCTCGATAAGCTGGCGGTTGCTGGCCGACGACGGGATCCCGTGTTCCGCGGCGAACTCCTTCAGTTTCCCGAAATCGGGGACGATGAGGGCGATGAGGAACGGGCGCTTCTCCCCGACGATCATCGCCTGGTCGACATAGGGGCTTTCGTGGATCATGTTCTCGATCGGCAGGGGAGCGATGTTCTTGCCGCCGGAGGTGACGATGATGTGCTTTTTCCGGTCGGTGATCTTCAGGTAGCCGTCGGCGTCGATCTCGCCGATATCACCGGTGCAGAACCAGCCGTCGCGCATCACGTCGGCGGTGGCGGAGTCGTCTTTCCAGTACCCTTTCATGATGTTCGGCCCCTTGAGCAGGATCTCGCCGTCTTCGGCGATCCTGACTTCGACGTTCCTGATGGCCGGTCCGACGGTGCCGAACTTCACCTTCTCCGGGCGGTTGATATGGGTGACCGGGGAGGTTTCGGTGAGGCCGAAGCCCTCGAGGATCGTGATCCCGATCGACTGGAAGAACTCGCCGGTCTTCTGGGGAAGGGCGGCGCCGCCGGAGACGAAGAAGCGGAGGTGCCCGCCGAACTTCTTCCTGATCTTGCTGTAGACGAGCCTGTCGGCCATCCCGTGCTGCATCGACAGGAGCGGCGACAACTTCCCCTGGGCCAGCTGCCGGTGGTACTTCTCGCCGGTCCTGACCGCCCAGAAGAAGATCTTCTGCTTCATCCCGCCCTCGCTGGTGGCCGACTTCAGGATATTGGTCTTGATGCGGTCGAAGAGGCGCGGGACCGTGAAGATGATCGAGGGTTTCGCCTCGGAGATGTTGAGGGAGATGGTTTCGATGCTTTCGGCAAGGTAGATGTGCACGCCGCAGGCGAACATGAGGTAGTAGCCGCCGGTCCGTTCGTAGGCGTGGGAGAGCGGCAGGAACGACAGGCAGCGGTCGGTTTCGTCGAGCCGGATCACCTGCGCGCAGGACTTCACGTTTTCGCAGAGGTTGCGGTGCGTCAGCATCACCCCCTTCGGTAGTCCGGTCGTGCCCGAGGTGTAGATGATCGTCGCGATGTCGTCGGGCTCGCTCCTGATGCCTTCGAGGAACCAGGGCTTTTCGGTCAGGATCCGCTTGCCCTCTGTTTTCGCCTGGTTCAGGTCGATCACATCCTCGATCGGCTCCTCGAGCCTGTTCATCACGATCACCAGGTTCAGCTCCGGAAGGTTCTGCCAGATGGACATGATCTTGCCGAGCTGGAGCATGTTGGAGACGATGATGCCTTTTGCCCCGCTGTTGTTCAAGATGTATTCGATCTGGTTCGGCGGAAGGGAGGGGTAGAGCGGCACGTCGATGGCGCCGACCGAGAGGATCGCCATGTCGGCCAGGTACCAGCCTGGGCGGTTTTCGGAGAGGATCGCCACACGGTCGCTCTGCTCGATCCCCTGGGACTTCAGATAAGCCGCGAGTTGCTGGCAGTCCTCCGCGAACGAGTCGTAGCTGATGGGCTGGTAGGCCCCGTTGATTTTTCTTGCGAAAGGCGATTTGCCGCTCTGGCCGCGGAAGTGGGTGAACACCGAGGTGAACAGTTCCGGCAATGTCTGGAAATCAGGGTTGATCAGTCCCATAGGCGAGAGGTTGGTTTTCCTTGAAGCTGTACCGGCATCTCCGGGTAAGGCAGAGGGTGCCTCTACCTGGCCATGCTCGATTGTCGTTCCGGGAAAAAGAGGACGGGTTTGGATGGTTACTGCCTGTAACATTTATGTAACAATCGTCCGCCTTTTCTCCAACAGTTTTGTCAGCTGCCGGCAGAAGAGGCGTGTTATTGACGTGAAGTGAGGCTTGCCGGCAACGCCCGGATTCGTTTCCGGAAGCCCATGGCGGATGCGGGGCATGGGCTGCGACGATTGTTTTCTGGGGAGGGCATTATTTGCTATATTCGGTCGGGCCAATCCACACATCGGTTCACGCCGGCCGGACATGGCATTTCAACCCTCCTCCTGCACGTTCGAAAGGGGGAATGAGTTCTCTGGATCGTTTGTCTTTCGAACCTGCCGGCTTACGGCGCCGTTCGTATTCTCCTTCTTATCATTTGCTCCATGAATCCGGTAAATAAAGCTGGCAGGAACTGGCCGGGCTATGCAGGCCTTGCGGTCGGTTTCATACTTATCGGCATCCTGCTGTCCAATATGGATCTCGCTGGCGCCTTTCGACGGATCAACGCCATCGGTTTCGCCTCGCTCCTTATCCTGCTGCCCTTTTTCGGCCTGCACCTGCTCGAGACCGTTGCCTGGGGGCGCCTCTTCCCGAAGGGGGTCGGCCGGGTCGACCTCTTCAGGCTCTTCAAGATCCAGGTCGTTGCCGAGACCGTCTCCATGACGCTGCCCGCGGGCGTGGCCGTCGGCGAGCCGCTCCGGCCATGGCTCTGCCGCCGTTTCATGGGCGTCCCGCTTCCCGACGGCTTCGCCAGCATCGCCGTGCGCAAGCTCATGCTTGGCGCCGCGCAGGGCATCTACACGATCATGGGGGCCTTCGCCGGCTTCTCGATCCTCCAGGCAGCATCCTCCAAGGTGCTGGGTTTCGGCGGCCTGGGCTTCGTCATGTTCGGTGCCGGCGCCTTCGTTGCGCTCTCGTTCCTGGGGATGCTGCTGATGATGCTCAACGGGAACGCGGCCGTGACGCTGCACCGCGTCATGGTCAGGGTCCCTTTCCGCAAGGTTCGCGAGTGGCTGCTCGATCGTGAAGAGGGGTTCGCCGAAACCGACCGGAAGCTGCACGGCGTCAAGTCCGACGGCCTTGTCGGGCTCCTGCCGGTCATGGCCCTCTATATCGCCGCCTGGATGATGCTGTCGGTCGAGAGCTACCTCATCCTGCACCTGCTCGGCATCAAGCTCGCCTTCAGCCAGGTGCTCGCCTTCGATACGGCGATGCTGATGCTTCGGGCTATCTTCTTCTTCATCCCGTCGGGGCTCGGGGTCCAGGAGCTGGGGTATCTCGCCTTCTTCGGGGCGCTCGGCGTCTCGGCGGCAGACCTGGCGGCCTTCCTGCTCCTGCGCAGGGCCAAGGAGGTCGTCTGGTACGCCATCGGCTACATCGTGATGTTCCTCGAGGGGATCCGCCTCGACGACGCGCAGCAGGCGCAAGGGGAGGGGGCATGAGCAAGAAGCGGGTCCTGTTCGTCTGCGGCTCCATGAACCAGACCACCCAGATGCACCAGATCGCCAGCTACCTCGGCGATTACGACCAGTGGTTCACCCCCTTTTTCAGCGACGGCCTGCTCGGCAAGGCGACCGACCTCGGCATGCTCGAGTTCACCATCATGGGCAAGAAGCGCTCCGGCAGGGCGGTGGACTACCTGATCGCCAACGACATGAAGATCGACGTCGGCGGCATCCTGCACCCCTACGACCTGGTGGTGACCTGCACCGACCTGATCGTCCCGAAGCACTTCAGGAAAAAGCGACTCGTCCTGGTCCAGGAGGGGATGACCGAACCGGAGACCATCCTGTACCAGCTCGCCAGGAACTTCCGCTGGGTGCCGCGCTGGATCGCCGGTACCGCCACGACGGGCCTTTCTGATGCGTACGACCGGTTTTGCGTGGCCAGCGAGGGCTACCGCGATGTCTTCATCGGCAAGGGGGTGAACCCCGAGAAGATCGAGGTGACGAGCATCCCGAACTTCGACGACTGCGCCAGGTACCTCGGCAACGATTTCCCGCACCGGGACTACGTGCTCGTCTGCACCTCCGACAACCGGGAGACCTTCGTTTACGAAAACCGGCGCAGGAACATCGAGAAGTACCTCGAGCTGGCCGGCGGGCGGCAGCTGCTCTTCAAGCTCCACCCGAACGAGAACGTGGAGCGGGCGACCAGGGAGGTCGAACTCTACGCTCCCGGCAGCCTGGTCTTCTCCGAAGGCAGGACCGAGGAGATGATCGCCAACTGCCGGATGATGATCGCGCAGTTCTCCTCCACCATCTTCGTCGCCTCGGCGCTCGGCAAGCCGGTGCATTGCGGGCTCGAGCCGGAGGTGCTCAAGGCCTTGACCCCCATCCAGAACGGATCGGCGGCCAGGCGCATTGCCGATGTGTGCCGCCAGGTGATCGACGGATGAACAACGAAAATTTTTGACCACTGAGATGAAGACCATTGCCGTCATCCCCGCAAGGGGGGGCTCGAAAGGGCTGGTGAACAAGAACATCCACCCCGTGGGGGGCCTGCCGCTGCTTGCGTGGACCGTACGCCAGGCAAAAGCCTCCGCATTGGTGGACCGGGTATTCCTGACCACCAACGACGCGGCCATCGCTTCGGTCGCCAGGGAGTATGGCGCCGAGGTGATCGAGAGGCCGGAGGTGATCAGCGGGGACAAGGCGACCTCAGAGGCGGCCATAGAGCACGCCCTCGACACGGTCGCACGGGACTACGGGTTGGTGCCGGACACCGTCGTCTTCCTGCAGGCCACCTCGCCGCTCAGGCTTCCCGGCGACATCGACCGGGCCATCGAGACCTTCAGGAACGAAGGTGCCGATTCGCTCATCTCGGTCACCAGGGCCGACGACCTTACCATCTGGGAGCGACGCGGCGAGGCATGGGACAGCGTGAATTTCGACTACCGCAACCGCGGCATGCGCCAGGACCGCCCCTCCCAGTATATCGAGAACGGCTCGATCTACATCTTCACCCCCGAGGTGCTGCGGCGGTACGGCAACCGCATCGGCGAGAAGCTGGCCGCCTACACCATGGAGTTCTGGCAGACCTGGGAGATCGACACGATCGAAGAGGTCGACCTGGTTGAATATTACCTGAACAAAAAGGGCCTGCTCGCGCCGGCCGACCGATCCGACAACCATCACCAATAATACCATCATGAACTTCTTCCTCTCCACCGACCTGAGTATAGGGGTCAACGAGGCGCTTGCCGTCCACGAGCACCTGCAGGCCCTGGGCGTCAAGAAGCCAGGCATCATCTACGATGCGGTCCTCACCGGCAGCGACTACTTCCAGGACGTGCTGCGCAACATCAATGCCGGCTACTCCAACTGCGTCGTCTACTGCAACGAGTTCCGCGGCGAGCCGACCTACGCCCACCTCGAGAATGTCGCCGAGTTCTTCCGGCGCGAGTCTCCGGACGGCCTGGTCGCCATCGGCGGCGGCAGCACCATGGACCTCGGCAAGGGGATTGCGCTGCTCATGACCAACAATGTCCCGGCGCTCTCGCTCAAGGGCTTCCCGAAGGATGTGAACGATCCGGTTCCGCTCGTCACCGTGCCGTCGCTCCTGGGCAGCGGCGCCGAGGTGAGCTTCAATGCGGTCTTCATCGACGAGGCCGAAGGGCGCAAGCTCGGCATCAACAGCCGGAAGAACTTCCCGAAGAAGTCGGTCATCGACCCGAAGCTCTCCATGACCGCTCCGATGGAGAGCGTGATCGCCTCGGCCATGGACAGCCTGGTGCACTGCGTCGACAGCTTCGGTTCCAAGAAGCACACCCCGATGAGCCGCATCTTCTCGATCGAAGGCTTCCAGCGCACCTTCTACGCGCTGCAGCAGGGGCAGCTCGACCGTGCTGAGGCCCGCCTCGACCTCGCCCTCGGCAGCGTCTGCGGCGTCACGGCGCTCATGAACTCCGGCGACGGCCCGACCAACGGCTTCGCCTACTACGTCGGCGTCAAGCACAAGGTGCCGCACGGCATGGCCGGCGCGATCTTCCTCAAGGAGGTGATGCGCTACAACTACAACCAGGGCTACGACAAGTACGCACTGCTCAACCCGATGCGCTCCGGCGGCACGGCCAGGGAAGCGACCGCCGAACTGCTCGACCAGATGGACTCGCTCTACCGCCAGCTTGCCATCCCGAACCTCGCCCCCTACGGCTACGGCAAGGGCAACATCGTCGAACTCGCCAGGAACGCCTCAATGGCCCTCTCGGGCTCCTTCTCCGGCAACCCGGTGGAGTTCAACGAGGAGTCGGCCAACGTCGTGATCGACGCTTTGACGTAAAGACAAGAGGTGGACGGAGTGGACAGGGTGGACAGAAGAGTACAGTCTGGAATCTCCTTGTCTACTTCGTCCACTAAGCCAGATTGACATCAATAACTACAACTATCACACTACTATGGCAGGAGCAGAACTTATCGGCCGCGAGGAGCTGGCCCAGATCCAGGAGCTGTTCAGCGGGGAGAAGACCACCCTCTACCGCTACGCACCCGGCAACTACAAGGCGAGGGAGTTCGAGGAGAAGTTCGCCGACTACATGGGCGTCAAGTACGCCCACGCCGTCTCTTCGGGCACCGCGGCGATCCACTGCGCGCTGGCCGGTGCCGGCGTCGGCCCCGGCGACGAGGTGATCACCACCGCATGGACCTTCATCGCCCCTGTCGAGGCCGCCGCGGCACTCGGCGCCGTGCCGGTGCCGGTCGAGATCGACGAGACCTACCACCTCGACCCGAAAGAGGTCGAGAAGGCGATCACCCCGAAGACCAAGGCGATCGTGGCCATCCCGATGTGGGCGCCGCCGCAGATGGACGAGATCAAGGCCATCTGCGACAGCCGAGGCATCACCCTTGTTGAAGATGCCGCACAGGCGCTCGGCGCCACCTACAAGGGGCGGAAGCTCGGCACCATCGGCAAGGTGGGCTCATTCTCCTTCGATGCCGGCAAGACCCTGCACGTCGGCGAGGGCGGCATGATCGTGACCGACGACAAGGATGTCTATGACCGCGTGGCCGAGTTCTCGGACCACGGCCACATGCACGTGCCCGGCCTGCCCCGCGGCAAGGACCCGCGCCGCGCCAAGGGGCTCAACTACCGCCTCAGCGAGGTGACCGCCGCCATCGGCATCGCCCAGCTCGGCAAGATCGACTACATCCTTTCCAGGGCGAAGGAGAACAAGTACAAGATCAAGGATCGCATCAGCCACCTCTCCAACCTCAAGATGAGGCCCTTCACCGACGAGGCGGGCGCCCAGGGCGACACGCTCATCTTCAAGCTGCGCGACCGCCAGACGGCGCTGCAGTTCGAGGCGCACCTCATGGAGCATGGCTTCGGCACCAAGATCCTGCCCGAGGCGATCGACTGGCACTACGCGGCCATCTGGGGCCACCTGCTCAAGGCTTACGACCGCTACCGCGACGCCAACCTCGAGGAGCTCTGGCCGAAGACCGGCGAACTGCTCCAGAGCAGCATCTGCCTGAATATCCCGGTGCTCATGGACGACGCCACCATCGACAGGCTCGTCGCCGCCATCATCTCCGGCTCGGAGAAGATCGGGTAAAGGAAAAGGGGACGTTCTTAATTTTCTTAAGTAAACTACTTAAGAAAATTAAGAACGTCCCCACTACGAAAAAGCCTGCTCAATGAGCAGGCTTTTTCGTTTTCTGGAGGCGAAGAGCGGACTCGAACCGCTGTACGAGGTTTTGCAGACCTCTGCCTAGCCACTCGGCCACTTCGCCCAACCGAAGCTTAAGGTAAGAAAAAATAGCACTTCGCCAAAACAAGGG
>OMIK01000108.1 GCA_900299075.1 Chlorobi bacterium Chlorobi_1 | reverse complement strand
GACCATCGTCAAGGAAGGCACCATCCGCATCGTGTCAAGGGCGGAAACCCTGAGGCGGATCGTCCTCGGCCTGAACGTCCCCGGTTTCATCACCTATGCCCAGACCATCGGCTACAACGTCCTGAACAGGCTGCCTTCAGGGGCCTCCATGCTGGCAACCCGGTTCCAGGCCGGCCGGCTGGACCCGATCGATTCGATCGGCAAGATCGCGAACGGCTTCGGCCCTGCATCCATGCTGCTCTCCAACAATATCGTTGAAACCTTCCCGTTCCTGCAGGGACCGGTCGGCGTTATCGGATCTGTGTCGAAAGGAGCCATCGACCTGGCCGGAGGGCTTGCCGGCGGCATCTTCAATACGGTGGGTGCTCCTGTCAGGGGTCTCCTGGACTTTGCCGGCGGCATCGCCGGAGGCGTCGTCAACGCAGCTGGCGGCGCGGTCAAGGGGGTACTCGACATGGCTGGCAGCACCGTGGGGGCAGCCATCAACATCGTCGGAGCGCCAGTCAGGGCTGTGCTGGATGCCGCGTCCGGAGTGCTCTGCACCGTAAGCGGAGGCAGGCTGCACGTGCCAGGTTCAACCTGTACGATCCATGACGCACCGGCCGTGACACTCGAACGCGTCACGATCAAGGCAAAGCCATGACGATACGCCGGCTCCGGCTGTTTTCCATCCGCAATGGGCACAGGAAAATCGCCGGGGCCGAAACACTCTTTACCGGCGTAATCCCGGCTCTACCTGCCGGACGCCTCTTTCAGCAGTAATACCGATGAACTGAACCACGATGGCCTACCCTTCAGACTTTGGCACCTTTGAGTTCGAGCTGGGCGTCAAGACGCTCGAACGCTGGCTCCTGAAGCCCGACAAGAAGATGAACGTCGCCATAGCCATGCCGAAGGAGCGCGCCCAGGACGAACGGCGCGTGGCCCTGTCGCCCGCGGGCGTGCAGATTCTGGTCGAACAGGGGGTGCGGGTGATCGTGGAGAGCGGTGCCGGCACCTTCTGCAACTTCACCGATGCCGACTACTCGGAAGCCGGCGCCCTGGTGGCGGCCTCGCCCGAGGAGCTTTACCGCCAGGCGAACGTGATCGTGAAGGTCTCACCTCCACAGCAGGAGGAGCTGGCGATGTTCGCCCCCGGCCAGATGCTGATATCGGCCCTGCACCTCGGCACGGTGAACCGGCAGATGATCAGGACGATGATCGAGAAGAACATCACCGCGCTCGGGTTCGAATTCATTGAAACCAGGGATGGCGAACTGCCGATCGTCAGGACGCTGAGCGAGATCGCCGGCTCGCTGGCGATCCAGACCGCGGCAAAGTACCTGGAGACGGGTTACGGCGGCAGCGGCATCCTGCTCGGGGGCATCGCGGGCGTCCCTCCGGCCCACGTCACCATCATCGGCGCGGGCACGGTCGCCCTTTTTGCGGCGCAGGACGCCCTTGGGCTCGGGGCGCAGGTGACGGTGATCGACAAGGAGATCAACCGGCTGAGGAGGTTCGAGGCGTTCTTCAACCGCCACCTCGTAACGGCCATCGCCAACGACCACTACATCGCCCAGCTGGCCCGCATCTCCGACGTGATGATCGGCGCCCTCAGCCCGAGGCAGAAACTGGGCAAGCCGCTGGTGAGCGAACAGGTGGTGAAGACCATGAAGCCCGGTTCGGTGGTCATCGACGTCTCGATCGACCAGGGCGCCTGCTTCGCGACCAGCCGGCACACGACGCACACCAACCCGATCTACGTCAAGCACGGCGTCACCCACTACTGCGTGCCGAACATCCCCTCTGCCGTGGCCAAGACGGCCTCGTTCGCCCTGACCAACACCCTGCTCCCCTTCCTCCAGAAGCTCACCGCATACGAAACGATACCGGATATCCTCTGGAAGAGCCACAGCCTGAGGCAGGGGACCTACCTGTACAAGGGGTACGTCACCAAGAAGATCCTCGCCGAACTGACCGAATTCCCCTACCGGGAGATCGACATGCTGCTCGCCACGGCGTAGGGCAATTGATAATGGATAATGGGAAGAATATAGTGCCAATCTTCCTGCTGTCCCTTTTGTCCCTTCGGTCCCTTTTTTCCATTGCCCGATAGGGAGGGCACGGCACGCCGTGCCCCTACAGGTTAGTCGGGCAGCATTGCCATTAGAGGTAATCGAGGGGCTTGCCGAGGTGGCGGGCGATGTAGGAGGCGCAGGAGACGCCGGAGTAGGTGACCGCGATCACCCCCTGGCCGGGGAAGGTGCTGTCGCCAGTGGCATAGAGGTTATCGACCGGCGTCCTGTTCTGGGGCTTGCGCAGCACGTTCTCGCCGGGATGGAGCAGCGGCCCGTAGGAGCCCTGCCAGCGGTTCAGGTAACGCTCGTGGGTCTGGGGCGTGGCCGTCACCATCAGCTCGACCGCATCGGCGAGGCCCGGCAGGATCCGTTCGGTCCTCGCCAGCAGCGACTTCGCATACTCCTCTTTCCGGCTCCGGTACTCCGGGCTCCGGCGGTCGTAGCGCTCCCACTGCCAGGTCTCGGCCGTCACGAAAAGGTGCACGGCATGCTTCCCCTCCGGCGCAAGCGAAGGGTCGAGCACCGACGGCGCAGAGAAGTAGATGGTGCCGCCAAGCTCGTCGTAGCGGCTCCAGTCGTCGACCAGGATGTGGTGGACGTTGAACCCCTTCGGGATGACCGCGGCATCGACACCGAGATAGAGCTGGAACCAGCTCGGCGCCTGGACGAAGCGCTCCTCGGGGACCCGGAACCGTTCGTCGGGCACCAGCCTGTCGAAGGTGTCCCACACGGTGGCGTTGCTGACAACGGCCCGGGCGCGCACCTCTTCCCCTCCAGCAAGCCTGACACCGACCGCGCGGCCACCCTCGATCAGCACCTGCTCGACGGCGGCGCCGTAACGGACCGACCCGCCGAACTTTTCGATCCCCCTGACCAGTGCCGCGGGAATCTCCCCGGATCCGCCGACAGGGTAGTTGATCCCGCCGTGGTGGCGGTCGGCCAGGCAGATGCCGGCATTGACGAGCGGTGTCGACAGGGCGTCCTGGACCGCCCAGGAGTAGGATTCGAGGTCGATGAACTGGAGCAGCTCTTCATCCTTGATGTATTTCCGGGCGACGCCGCCCATCGAGAAGAGGGTCTTGACGCCGAGGGAGACCGACTTGAGCGGGTGCCGGGCCCCTACGGCGGCGATATGGAGCACATCCTCGAGCGAACCCGCAGGCAGGGCGCCCAGGATGCCGTAGACCGACTCGAGTTCGTCGTAGAAGCGGATGATCCCCTCCTTTTCGTGGGGAAACCGCCGGTAGAGGCAGTCGAGGAAGCGGCGGCGGTCGTAATGGACCGGCACTTCGAACCCGTTGGGCATGTGGTAGTGGATCTGCACCGGATCGGGTATGGTGCGCACCTCGAGGCCGAGCCTCCTGAAAATGCGCGAATGCAGGTTCAGGCTCCCCTTCGAGTCGTCGTCGTTGAAACCGTAGAAAACGGAGGCGCCCGCGTCGAAGGTGTAGCCCCCCTTGCGGAACGAAGAGCAGCTTCCCCCGGGGAAGCCGTTTTTTTCGTAGACGACGGTCGACAGGCCCCGCTCCTGGAGGAGGGCCGCCGTCGTCAGGCCGCCGATGCCCGCACCGATGACAATGACATCCAGGATTTCAGTCATGATGGATTCCCCGCATTCATGGTTCCGGAAAAGCGCCTGGCCCCGAAATGGCCGTTTGGCGCTGAATTCTCCAAAGATATATTTTTATATTCATTTAACGGTCCGGAAACCCGCCCCCCATGAAGGGTGCCGGCCCGACAAATTTAACGACGCCATCAAATCATACGTCAGTCAAGGCTATGAAAGAGAACAAGAAGGAGCTGTCGGCCCGGGAACAGATCAAGCAGCAGGAGTTCCAGAAGGAGGCTGTCCCCCATATCAACGCGCTCTACAACTACGCGCTGCATTTGACGATGAACCCGGACGACGCCGAAGACCTGGTCCAGGAGACCTACCTGAAAGCTTATAAATTTTTCGATTCTTTCGAGCGGGGAACCAACTGCAAGGCGTGGCTGTTTAAAATCCTGAAAAACAACTACATCAACAAGTTCCGCAAGAATGCGAGGGAGCCCGGCAAGGTAGATTACGACCTCATCAAGGACTTCTACCATACGATCAAGGATGTCCAGAGCGATACCACCGAGGCCGAATCCGATTTTTTCCACTCCCTGCTGCATGAAGAGGTGTACCAGGCGTTGCAGTCACTTCCGGAAGAGTTCAGGGAAGTCATCCAGCTGTGTGATATGGAAGGGTTTACCTACGAGGAGATAGCCAACATGGTGGAAAGCCCGATCGGCACGGTCAGATCCAGGTTATACAGGGGAAGGAAGCTGTTGCGAGCCAAACTTGAAGAGTATGCCAGGAAGCACGGGTACAATACGGATACCGAAGAGTGAATTGCGACATCGTCCAACCAATCAGTATATCATCATGAATTGCAACAAAGCGACGGTGCTGATGAGCGCGGCTATCGACGGCGAACTGACCGAGAAAGAGGCCGAGGAGCTCTCCGGGCACCTGGCAGATTGCCCCGAATGCCGCTCCGAGTTCCAAGAAGCCAAGAACACGAAGATCATCATCAGGGAACGGATCGTCCGTGTGAAAGCGCCCAGGAACCTCGTGGAGTCGATCGTACGGTTGACCAACGTAACCGGCTGAACCCCCGCCTTCCATACCTTCCGGCAAGGCTTTTCAAGACCGGAAGCGCACCCCAGGAGTTATTCGATCTTTTTTTGATTTGAATACTATGTTTAAATAGGTATATACATTCGCGTGTTCTCACAGGAATCTGTCAGTAAGTAAACAAGTAGTAACAACATCGCGCTTCGTCATGGGCAAGACATTAATGATCACGGAAGAGGATATCAATAAATGGCATTTCAATATGCCGGATGAAATGCTTGAAGCGGTCTCCAACCGATTCAAGCTGCTCTCCGAGCCCATGCGCCTGAAGATCCTCCGAACGCTCTGCGAAGGCGAACGCACCGTCCAGGAGATCGTGAGGGAGACAGGAGCAAGCCAGGCGAACATCTCCAAGCACCTGGCCCTCATGCACGACAACGGCGTCGTCAACCGCAAGAAGGATGGCCTCAAGTGCTACTACCGGATCTCCGACGACAGCATCGTCTATGCCGGCTTCCTCATCTCGAAAAGTGTCATCGAGAACCTCCAGGACAGGTTGAGCTGGGTCCAGAAGGTCAACGACAGCCTGACCACCCCGACTGAAATTCCCACCGGCACCACCTGACGTTCAATCCCCCCCTCGGGCCGTCCATTTCTTCCCCTCCCCCATCCGTGCTGAAGGGTCATCGGGCCTCCCTGACTCGAATGCGTCATGCATGACATTTTTACCCCTATATTTGTCAACACAGCGCGATTCGTACGCCATTTTGTCACGCTATACCCAAGTTATTTGCTTTGGCACGCATTTTGTTGAATCAAAAGCAGAGGCGCAGCATTGCGCCGGCAAACTTGAGCGTAACAACATCTCGAAACTTCATCCCAAGGAGAAAGTCATGTTGATGAAAATAGCCAAAGACCCCATGCGACTCTTCGACGACATCTGGAGCGGAACCCAGATGGCTTCGGCACCGGCATTCAAGGTCGACATTTCCGAAGACGAGCATGCATTCCACATCGACGCCGAACTCCCCGGCATCCTGAAGGAGCAAATCGCCCTCAACATCGAGGACGACGTGCTGACGATCAAGGCCGAGCGGGTACAGGCAGAGGAGCAGAAGAAGAAGGACTACCACAGGATCGAACGCTCCTACGGCAGCTTCTCCCGCAGCTTCAACATCGGCGAACTGATCGACCAGGAGCACATCGGGGCGGCTTTCGACAACGGGGTGCTCCACATCACCCTTCCCAAGGCGCTTCCGGTGAAGAAGACCAAGGAGATCTCGATCAACTGAAGAGCACAAGCCGGAGCCTCCCGTCGATACAGGAGGCTCCGGCACCGAACATGAACCATCAATAAAAAAAGGAATTACACACCATGGGTAAAATTATCGGCATCGACCTCGGCACCACCAACTCCTGCGTCTCCGTCATGCAGGGCACCCAGCCGACGGTGATCGAAAACTCCGAGGGCAACCGCACGACCCCGTCGATGGTCGCCTTCACCAAGACCGGGGAGCGCCTCGTCGGCCAGGCTGCCAAGCGCCAGGCGGTGACGAACCCGAAGAACACCATCTTCTCGATCAAGCGCTTCATGGGACGCAAGTACGACGAGGTGCCGAACGAGAAGAAGCTCGCCTCCTACGACGTGGTCAACGAGGCCGGCGACGCCAAGGTGAAGATCGGTGACAAGACCTACTCCCCCCAAGAGATCTCCGCGATGATCCTGCAGAAGATGAAGCAGACCGCGGAAGACTTCCTCGGCGAGAAGATCACCGAGGCGGTCATCACCGTTCCGGCCTACTTCAACGATGCACAGCGCCAGGCAACCAAGGATGCCGGCAAGATCGCCGGCCTGGACGTCAAGCGCATCATCAACGAGCCGACGGCGGCAGCACTCGCCTACGGCCTCGACAAGAAGCAGCACAACGAGAAGGTCGCCGTGTTCGACCTTGGCGGCGGCACCTTCGACATCTCGATCCTCGAGCTGGGCGACGGCGTCTTCGAGGTGAAGTCCACCGACGGCGACACCCACCTGGGCGGCGACGACTTCGACCAGAAGATCATCGACTACCTGGCTGACGAGTTCAAGAAGCAGGAAGGGATCGACCTCCGCAAGGACG
Source organism: Chlorobi bacterium Chlorobi_1 (assembly GCA_900299075.1). Lineage (GTDB taxonomy): Bacteria > Bacteroidota > Chlorobiia > Chlorobiales > Chlorobiaceae > Chlorobaculum. The sequence continues at coordinate 5,967 of OMIK01000108.1, read as the reverse complement.
CCATCGCCCTGCAGCGCCTGAAGGAAGCCGGCGAGAAGGCGAAGATCGAGCTCTCCTCGCGCACCGACACCGAGATCAACCTCCCCTTCATCACCGCCACCCAGGAGGGTCCGAAGCACCTGGTGATCAACCTGACCAGGGCGAAGTTCGAGGCGATGTGCGCCGACCTCTTCGACAAGCTGCTCGAGCCCTGCCGCCGCGCGGTCAAGAACTCGAAGCTCGACATGAAGGAGATCGACGAAGTGGTGCTGGTCGGCGGCTCGACCCGCATCCCGAAGGTGCAGTCCCTCGTCAAGGAGTTTTCGGCAAGGAGCCCAACAAGAGCGTGAACCCCGACGAGGTGGTCGCCATCGGCGCCGCCATCCAGGGCGGCGTGCTCAAGGGCGACGTCACCGACGTGCTGCTGCTGGACGTCACCCCGCTCTCGCTCGGCATCGAGACCCTCGGCGGCGTCATGACCAGGCTGATCGAAGCCAACACCACGATCCCGACCCGCAAGCAGGAGGTCTTCTCCACGGCGGCCGACAGCCAGACCTCGGTCGAGGTCCACGTGCTGCAGGGTGAGCGCCCGATGGCCGGCGACAACAAGACGCTCGGCAGGTTCCACCTCGGCGACATTCCGCCGGCACCGCGCGGCATCCCGCAGATCGAGGTAACCTTCGACATCGACGCCAACGGCATCCTCAACGTGTCGGCCAAGGACAAGGCTACCGGCAAGGAGCAGAGCATCAAGATCGAGGCCAGCGGCAAGCTGAGCGAGGCGGAGATCGAGAAGATGAAGGAGGACGCCAAGTCCCACGCTGCCGAAGACCAGAAGCGCAAGGAGGAGATCGACCTGAAGAACTCCGCCGACTCGCTCATCTTCAGCACCGAGAAGCAGCTCTCCGAGCTCGGCGACAAGCTCCCGGCCGACAAGAAGGCCGCCATCGAGGGAGCACTCGAGAAGCTTAAGGAGGCCCACAAGGGCGGCAGCGCCGATGCCATCAAGCCAGCCATGGATGAGCTGACGAAAGTCTGGAGCGATGCCGCATCCGACCTCTACGGCCAGCCGGGTGCCGGCGCACCCGAAGCAGGTCCCCAGCCTTCGGGCCAGGACGGACAGGCAAAGGGCAGCGACGGTGGTGCGGTCAATGCCGAGTACGAGGTGATCGACGGCAACGACAAGTAAGCCGCCAGCAGGCAGAACGGCAACAGCAGAGAAGCCCCGTCAATGACGGGGCTTCCGCGCTATCAGGTCACCCTGCAAACCTGTTGCGCGCCCCGATAGCCACGTTGTCCCGACGCGTTGTAACGGTGACCGTCAGAAGGCCGCGCCATCTGACGTAATCCTTTTTTTATTTGCAGTCGTTTTACTAATTTAAGAAATGTCGAAGGTCCGCACCCCAACGGTGTCAACTCAGCAAATTTAACCGAGCAGAACCATGCAGAGTCAGCTCAGCCGCCCGTTCACCGAAGCCAACCAGACCCGCAAAAGCGTTTCAGGCCCCTGGTCCGGCAACGCGGTCCACAAGGCAGAGAAATATTTCATCACTTCGGCGAAGAGGGACCGCTACGACAAGCTCGTGCTCGAGATCGTTCCCGCTTCCGGCCGCAGGAAACTCTCCCCGACCAAGGCGATGATCCGCAGGCTCATCGAGGGCGAGATCGAGATCTTCGTCATGTCCACCCAGCCCGACATCGCCATCAACCTGGACCAGAAGATCCTTGACAACGAAAACCGCTACGTCATCGATTTCGACAACCGCGGCGTCAAGTGGACCATGCGCGACATTCCTGTTTTCTATCAGGATGGCAAAGGCCTCTGCATCGAGATCGACCGAAGGACCTACACCCTGAACGAGTTCTTCAAATAACAGACTCGTTTCAGCAGAGAAAGCAAACAGATCAGTTCAAGGGAAGCCAGGCCGACAACGCCTGGCTTCCTTATTTCAGGGGTGAGGGGATGAAAATCGAATGCCGAATCCGAGTCCGATAGCGATACCGATGGGGATGGGACCCGTAGGGGCACGGCGTGCCGTGCCCGGGCGAGGATGGAAAACCGATATATCAAATCACGAACCCGATTTCGATAACGATAGCGATGGCGATGGGGATCGAGCCCAGGCACCGGCGCTAAAACAGCGAAAGCCGGGCTTGGGGGCCCGGCTTTCGCTGTAACATGATGGTTCCCGAGGATCCGTCACTGCAGCTTTTTCTTCGCAAGTGCGGCTTCAGGGGATTTCGGGTAGACGCTGACGACATCCTTGAACCTCGCCTTCGCATTGGCGGCGTCCCCGATCTTTTCAAAGGAGACTGCCTGCTTGTAGAGGGCAGCGGCGCGCCTGGCGCTCTTGGTGTATTTCGCGATCACGACCTGGTATTCGAGGATCGCCTTTTCGTACCACTTTTCGTTGAAATAGGATTCGGCGACATAGAACTGGGCATCGGCGACCAGGGGCGACTTGGGGTTCTTCGTCATGAACGCGGCAAGGCTTTCACGCGCTCCTGCATTGTCGGATTTCTTCAGCTTCGCGACCCCCTCCTTGAGCAGCTCTTCGCCGGTCGCTACTGTAGCGGCAGGCTTCTCGGCTTTCACGGCGGGGGGGGCCGGGGGTTTGCCCTTCGTGCTGTCGGCAACCACGGCGGCCTGCGGGGCATTGGGCAGCGCAGGTGTTTCGGAGAGGCCGAGATACTGTTCGATCCTGGCAAGCCTGGCCTCGAACGCATCACTCTTCCTGACCATCAGCGAGTCCTCGACGTCGAAGCGCTTCTGCGATGCGGAATAGTCGTGGCGCAGCTCCTCGAGCCCTCCCTTGACGGAGGCGAGCTCTTCGCGATACTGCGTGATTTCGGAATAGGAGCCGGCAGACTGGGTTTTGATCGCCTCCGAGTCCTGTTTCAGCTTCGATACCTCGCCCTGGACGTACACCATGTCGGAGTGGGTCGCACAGGCGGAGAGCAGCAGGCAGGGAAAGAGCAGAATCTTGCGGACGTTCATCGTTGGTCGGTTAATGATTGAGCATCAGGCCGTGCCGGCGGCAACCGGGGCTGGCCGCCGGCAACGTCAGCCGTTCGGGTTTACTTGGTCACGAAGTGGGCCCTTCTGTTCTTCGCCCAGGCCTCTTCGTTGTGTCCGGGATCGAACGGGCGCTCTTCACCGAAGCTGACGGTCGTCAGCCTCGAGGAGCTGATCCCGAGGTTCGTGAGATACTCCTTTGCCGAGTTGGCGCGGCGTTCGCCGAGGGCGATGTTGTATTCGGAAGTTCCGCGCTCATCGCAGTGCCCCTCGATGGTGGCGCCCTGTACGGCATTCTTGTTGAGCAGGGCGGCATTCTGCTTCAGCTGGTCCTGGGCCTCCTTGCTGAGGGCCGAACTGTCGAAGTCATAGAAAATATCGCCGAGCACCGGGCCTGCGACGGCACCAGCCCCAGCTGCCGCACCAGCGCCAGCACCGGCACCGGCAGCCGATCCGGCACCTGATCCGGCTCCAGCGCCTGCACCGGCCTGGCCAGAGGGGGAAACGGCGCTTTTCGAGGAACAACCGGCCAGGAGAACCATGGCCGCACAGGCGATAGCAGAGAATTTGTGGCTCATAATTTAGTGATTTTATATGTTGTAAAAGAGTAAAACAGAGCCGGGGAGGCTCTGCAGCATCCCCGGCATACGATCATCGGCGGCTCACTTCCCGACGAACTGAACCCTTCGGTTCTTCGCCCAGGCCGCTTCGTTGTGTCCGGGATCCACAGGCCGCTCCTCGCCATAGCTGATCGTCTGCATCCGGGCAGGATCGACACCGAGCCGCACCAGGTACTCCCTCGCAGCACTCGCCCTTCGTTCGCCGAGCGCCATGTTGTACTCGCTGGTGCCGCGTTCATCACAATGCCCCTCGAGCATGACCTTGCTCGTTGGGTTGGCCGCCATCCATGCGGCATTCGCCTTCAGTTCAGCCTGTGAAGCTTCGGTGATATCCGAACGGTCGAAATCGAAATAGATATTCGGGGTCAGCACCGAGGCAGCCGCAGCCGCAGAAGCGGTAGCTGTTTTCTGCCCGGCAGCGGTATTCGGGGGCGCTACGGGAGAAACGATATCCTTGTCGCAGCAGCACGCCCCAAGCATGAAAAGTGCTGGAACGCAGATGGCTCTCCCCAGATAGTTCATGTTTGACATAGAGTCCTCCGTTACGGGTTGAAGAGATACAGCGCGAACTAACGACCTTTTATCCAGGACGGCTGCTGCTGCTCGCCATCTCCCAACGCCATCGGCCTCTGGTTGGTGCCGTCGGCATTCATCATGAAAAGCCTTCTGCCGCCCGATCTTGTGGACATGAAAACGATCATGCTTCCATCGGGAGACCACGAGGGGGACTCGTTGTATTTGGATCCACCAGTCAGTTGCAGCAGACCGGAACCATCCGTATTTATGGTAAATATATTTATTTCACCATTTTTTTGTGCAGAAGAATAGGCGATTTTATCCCCGGCCGGAGACCAGGAGGGCTGGGTATTGTACGATCCGCTGAAAGTGAGGCGCCGGGCGCCGCCCCCCTGGAGATCCTGGATGAAGATCTGGGGCGGTCCGCTCCGCTGCGAGACGAAAGCCATTTTCGAACCGTCCGGCGAGAAGGTCGGCGAGACGTCGATCCCCCGGCTGTTGGTGAGCCTGCGGGATATCGTCCCGTTCGGCTTGACGAGGTAGATCTCATGGTCACCCTCGAAGGAGAGCGTAACCGCCACCTCGTCGCTCCCGTTGCGCCAGCACGGCGCGATGCTCACCCCGGGTTTTCCGACGGCAACGGTCGTTTTCGTCGCAAGGTTCCTGATATAGAGGTCGGACCTGCCGCTGGTGAAATCGGTCCAGGCGAGATAGTTGCCGTCAGGAGAGAGCGCCGGGTTCATCGAAATCTGCCGGCCGCTGGTGATATGCTCGACGTTCTGCCCGTCGAAATCGGAGATGCTGATGCCGCTGCGCTTCGACACGTAGACGATCCGGCTGTCGAAGAGCTGCGGCCGCTTTCCGGTCAGCAGTTCGACCAGGTCGGCACAGAACCGGAGGCCCATCGAGCGAAGCTGCTTCTCATCGCCGGAGTAGCTCCTCTTCATCATCTGCTTTCCGCTCAGCGCGTCGTACACCTCCATGTCGAGAGCCGCCTTTCCGGCCTGCCTCGTCATCGTCCCGCCGGTGTAGATCTCGGCGCCAACCGAGTTGAGCGCCGTGAAGTTGAGCGCGCCGCCCTGGGCGTCGTGCATGTTTGCGGGGGCCTGCAGCAAATTGAACAGGCCGGTGAAATCGAGGCCGCCCTTGATGGTGGCATCGACGCTGGAAGCCCATTGCACCTCCTGCCCACCCTTTGCCATCGTCTTGTCGAGCGCGATGGCGATGCGGCCGGAGCCCTGCTTGCGGATCGCGATATACTCGCTTGCCCCCTCCGCCCTGAGCGTGAAGGGCATGAGCAGCAGCAGGAAAAGGATGGCGTTCGCCAAGATGGCCGTCGTGTTCGTCCTGGTCCTCATAAGTGGTATCGGTGGTATCATGTTGTTCTCGTGCACGGCACGCCGTGCCCCTTCGCCTTGCATTTAGTTGTTCGTCACGTGGTTCGTATCACTGGCTCACCCCTTCCGGGGTAAAAACGAAACCGACCCAGAGCGGGCGGCGCCCATACTCGCCCGGCAAGGGCGGCAGGCTCGACTTCTGCAACGCGGCCTTGACCGAGTTGTTCAGGTACTCGCTGGGCGCCCGCCGGTCGAACCGTATCTGCGAGATGGTGCCGTCGGGCAGGATGTTGATCGCCACGTACACCTCCATCCCCTTCGAATTCCTGACCAGCTGCTGGGAAAAGATCCAGTTGTTCTGGATGATCCCGGCGATCTTCGACTTGTAAGGGTCGACGGCGCCGCCGCCGGTGCCGTAGAGGCCGCCGCCTCCCCCGCTGCCGCCCCCCTGGGCCGGGCCGCTCCCCTGGGAAGCCACCTTCTTCTGCAGGTTGGCGAT
>OMIK01000107.1 GCA_900299075.1 Chlorobi bacterium Chlorobi_1 | reverse complement strand
GCCTGCCAGGGATTCGGCGGCAGCGTGGACGGCCAGCGTGCGGGCAGCTTCGGCCTGGTCGGCGCAACCTCCTTCTTCCCCGCCAAGCCGCTCGGCTGCTACGGCGACGGCGGTGCGGTCTTCACCGACGACGACGAGCTCGACCGCCTGCTCCGCTCGGTGCGGGTGCACGGACAGGGTGACGGGGAGGACAAGTACTTCAACGTCCGCATCGGCATCAACGGCCGCCTCGACACGATGCAGGCCGCCGTGCTCCTCGAGAAACTGGTGATCTTCGACGACGAACTGGTTGAGCGCCAGCGCGTGGCCGACGCCTACTCCAGCCGCCTCAGGGGCAGGGTGCAGGTTCCGGAAGTGCCGGCAGGCTCTACCTCCTGCTGGGCGCAGTACTCGCTGCTCGCGGCCTCGACCGAAGAGCGTGGGCGCATCATGGGCGCCCTGCAGCAGGCGGGCATCCCCTCGGTCATCTACTACCGCATCCCGCTCCACCTCCAGAAAGCCTACGCCGGGCTGGGTTACGCCGAAGGGGATTTCCCGGTTTCGGAGGATTTCAGCTCAAGGGTCTTCTCGCTGCCGATGCACCCCTACCTCAAGGAGGAGGAGATCGCCCGCATCTGCGAGGTGATCATCGGGGCGTAAAGGGCTCCGGGTTGATTTATGCTGATCCTGATTTTCTCCCCGGGCTGAAGCCCGGGGCAACTGGAATGTAAGAGACTTGAGTGTCCGCGGGGTTACAACCCCGCTGAATATGGGATCATGCGGTTCCTCTTCGGCCCTGTTGTCCCTTGAGTCCCTGACGTCCTTTTAAATCTTTTACCCCTTCTTTTCTTCCTTCAGCTTCAGCAGCACGCCGGCGGCCATCACGGCCAGGTTGATCGCGCCCACGATCAGGAAGGGGGCCTTCGGGCTCATGCCGTCGAACAGGCGTCCGCCCGCCATGGTGATCAGCAGGATGCCGACCGCCCCGCTGATGTTGAATGCCCCCATCACCGAACCGCGCGCCTCCCGCGGGGCCTCCTGGCCGATCAGCGACTGCGAGCCGAGGAAGGCGCTGATCTGGCCGATGCCGAGCAGCACGAAGAAGATCATCGAGAGCGGCTCCAGCGGGTTGCCGATCAGCACGAGCGACAGGTAGCCGAGCGCGGCGAGCCCCATGCTTACCGTAAGCGCCGTCACCCGGTTCCAGCGGTCGATGAGCGGCCCGATCACCGGGGCCCACAGCAGGGCGGCCCCCTGCGAGACGATGAAGAGGATGGTTCCGCGTTTGACTGCCTCGGCCGGTGGCATGCCCATCGCAATGCCTGCGGTGGTGCCCCACAGCGGCACGAAGGTCCCGATGATCGACTGGTCGCCGCGCGCCACGAACGCGGCCGCGTAGGAGAGCAGGATCCTCGGGTTTTTCGCGTGGCTGATGCCGCTCGCCAGCAGCTTGCCAAGCGGCGGGCGCTCCTCGTGGCGCACCGGCGTCCCCCCCTTGAGCCCGGCGGCGGCCACGAGGGCGGCCGCCACGCAGGTGGCCGCGACCGACGCATGGGTCCAGAAGGCCGCCTCGGCCCCGCTATGACCACTCGTGACAAGGCGGTGGGGGAGGCTGCCGAAGAACTGGTTCAGCACCACGATGCCGAGGCCGTTGAGGAATCCGACGATCGCGATCAGCTTGCCCCTCGAGCGCTCGGCGGGGTAGTCGACCAGCACGGTCGAAAGGCCGCTCGTCACGGCGACCACCCCGACCGCATAGACCATCCGGTATGCGGTCAGCTCCGCCACGCTCCGCGCGAAGGGGTAGAGGAGGTAGGCGATCGCCAGCACCAGGAAGCCGGCAGTGTAGACCGGCTTGCGGCCCACCCGGTCCATGAGCGCCCCCGCCGGCCCGAAAAGCAGCAGGGTCACGATCTCGGTCCAGAAGACCAGGTCGCCGCTGATGGTGCCCTGCAGGTGCGGCGGTATGCCGAGGTTCTGGTTCAGGATGTAGGCCTGACCGATCGACACGAAGGTGATCATGCTGATCGAGAAGAAGGCGATGACAAGGAAGTTCCAGCCATGCTTCGGCCGGATCGAGGGGGCGAGTTCGACAGGCCCGATCCTGCCCGGGGAGGTGTGCTGTTCCATTGGGGTGTACCTTTGATAAAATTCAGTCCGGGGAACCGGGTCTCGAAATATAACGGAAGCTGCCGACGGCCGGAACCTATGGCTTAGGGCACTCCTGCAGGGTGCCGTCCTGCATGTGCAGGCAACGGTCGGCGGTGGCGGCGAACTCCTCGTTGTGCGTCACGATGACGAACGAGGTCTTCCGCTCCCGGCAGAGCGATGCCATCAGCTCGTAGAGCATGCGGCTGTTGGTGCTGTCGAGGTTGCCGCTCGGCTCGTCCGCGAGCACCAGCACCGGGTCGTTCATCAGCGCCCTCGCGATGGCCACCCGCTGCTGTTCACCGCCGGAGAGTTCGGAGGGCAGGTGGTCGAACCGGGCTTTGAGGCCGAAGCTTTCGAGCAGGCCTGCCGCCCGCTCCTTGGCCGGCCTGAGCTTGCCGGTGGAGATGAACTCGGCCATGG
>OMIK01000106.1 GCA_900299075.1 Chlorobi bacterium Chlorobi_1 | reverse complement strand
TAAATTTATCCTGTTTGTAACCCTATCCTCGATCAATGCTGCAGGTTTCAAGAAAATTCGAATACGGGCTGCACGCCGTGACCTTCCTGGCCTTGCAGGAGCAGGGGCGCGTCGTGACGGTCAAGGAGATGGCCGAAGAGATCGGCTTTTCGCAGGTGTTCCTGGCCAAGGCGATGCAGAACCTCAAGCGGGCGGGCATCGCCCGTTCGGTACAGGGGGTGAAGGGGGGCTACATGCTCGGCCGTCCGCCGGAAAAGATCACCGTGGCGGAGATCGGCATTGCCATCGAGGGGGAGCCGCATCTGATGAAGTGCTCGCAGAACGACTGCAGTTGCGAGATCGAGTCGAACTGCAACCACAAGGGGTATATGGTCGACCTCCAGCTCAGGATCCACGGTCTGCTGGCCGAGACAAACATCGCCATGCTGCTTGAGCGATTCGGCAGGCCGTGAATGGTTCCTTCCCTGAAATGGTTACATTGCCTGACAGTTTCCAGGGAACCCTGGAAACGGGAAGCGTCGACACGGCACAGCTCTCAAGAATGCCGGGCTGGAGCCCGGCGCTCCCGGGGCAAAGGCGCTCCACGGTTCCATCAAGCACTCTGAACATTTCATGCAGAAGACGGACCAGATCCTCAACGGGCGGCAGGCCGCCGAAGCCGGAAGCCTTCCGGATATCGTGCTCGGCGGAGTCACGACGCACAACCTCAAGAACGTCACCGTCCGGATCCCCCGCAACCGCTTCGTGGTGCTGACCGGGCTGAGCGGCTCCGGGAAGTCGAGCCTCGCCTTCGACACGCTCTACGCCGAGGGGCACCGCCGTTACGTCGAATCCCTCTCAGCCTACGTCCGCCAGTTCCTCGAGCGGATGCCGAAGCCCGAGATCGAGACGGTGGAGGGGATCGCCCCTGCCATCGCCATCGAGCAGAAGGCGATCCCGAAGAATCCGCGCTCTACCGTCGGTACGGTCTCGGAGATCTACGACTACCTCCGGCTGCTCTACGCGAGGATCGGCAAGATCTACTCGCACGACACCGACGAGCTGGTGCTCAGGCACACCCCCGAGGATGTGGCCCTGCAGGCGCGCTTCTTCGAGGATGGGACGCGCTTCCATGTCGGCTATCCGTTTCCCTGCCACCACGACGCAGGGCATCACGACTGCCCGGTCGCCGACGAGCTGAAGAACCTGGTGCAGAAGGGCTTCTTCAGGCTGCTTCGCGACGACTCCGTGATCGACCTTACGGATGCGGCGTCGAGGGCCGAGGTGGAGTCGATGGAGCGGAAAACGCTGTCGGGGCTGCTGGTGCTGGTTGACCGCTTCGTGGCCAGGCAGGACGAGAAGCTCTACGGGCGAGTCGCCCAGGCGGCGGAGAGCTGCTTCTCCGAGTCGGGAGGCAACGCCGTGATCCGTGTCGCCGGCGGCAAGGAGTTCCGGTTCAGCGACCGGCTGGAGCTGAACGGCATCCTCTACCAGGATCCCTCGCCGCAGCTCTTTGCCTTCAACTCGCCGATCGGCGCCTGTTCGGAGTGCCAGGGCTTCGGGCGCATCGCGGGCATCGACGAGGATGCGGTGGTCCCGGACAAATCGCTCACGCTCTCCGAGGGGGCGATCACCTGCTGGAACTCCGAGAAGTACTCCTGGTACCGCAAGCAGCTCCTGAAGATCGCGCCGGAGGTGGGCATACCGGTCGACGTGCCCTACGAGAAGCTCGGCTACGCGCACAAGGAGATGATCTGGAAGGGGATTCCCGGGAAAGGCTTCAAGGGTGTCCGCCCCTTCTTCTCCGACATCGAGAAGGATGCCGGCTACAAGGTGCACTACCGGGTCTTCCTCAGCCGCTACCGGGGCTACGCCACCTGCCCCGAGTGCGAGGGGTCGCGCCTCAATTCTGACGCCCGCCTCGTGAGGGTCTCCGGAAAGGGGATCGGCGAGGTGACCCGGATGACCATCGCCGACGCCCACGCATTCTTTACGAACCTCGACATCTCTCCCTTCGACCGGAGCGTGGCCGACGCGGTCCTGCAGGAGATCGTCAAGCGGCTCGGCTACCTGCTCGACGTCGGGCTCGACTACCTGACGCTCGACCGCCTGACGCACACCCTCAGCGGGGGCGAGTTCCAGCGCATCAACCTCTCGACTTCGCTCGGATCGCCGCTGGTCGGCGCGATCTATATCCTCGACGAGCCGAGCATCGGCCTGCACCAGAGCGATTCGGCGCGCCTTGTGGCGCTGCTCAAGCGCCTGCGCGACCTCGGCAACACGGTCGTCGTGGTCGAGCACGACCGGGAGATCATCGAGGCGGCTGACGAGGTGCTCGACCTCGGCCCCAGGGCGGGAAGCCTCGGCGGCGAGCTGGTGTTCCACGGCCCGCCCTCAGCCATGCCCGGCGCGAGCGGCTCGCTGACGGCGGACTACCTCACCGGAAGGAAGTGCATCGGAGTGCCGGAGCATCGCCGCACGCCCGACTTCTCGCGCTGCATCGAGATTGCCGGCGCCATGCAGAACAACCTGCGAAACATCGACGTCACCTTCCCGCTCGGCGTGATGACCTGCGTCACCGGGGTCAGCGGCTCAGGCAAGTCCACCCTCGTCAACGACATCCTCAAGCGGGGCATCATCCGCGAGAAAGAGGGATCCCGGGAGAAGGTCGGCACCCACCGGAGCATCAGCGGCGTCGAACTGGTGGACGCGGTCGAGCACGTCGACCAATCGCCCATCGGCAAGTCGAGCCGGAGCAACCCGGCGACCTACCTGAAGCTCTTCGACGACATCCGCACGCTCTTCGCCTCGACCCGCGACGCGAAGGAGCGCGGCTGGAAGGCGGGCTACTTCTCCTTCAACATCCCCGGCGGCCGCTGCGAGGCGTGCGCGGGCGAGGGGAGCGTGAAGATCGAGATGCAGTTCCTGGCGGACATCGAGGCGGTGTGCGAGGAGTGCGGCGGCCGGCGTTACAAGCCGTCGACGCTCGAGGTGAAGTACCGGGGGCTCTCGATCGCCGAGGTGCTCGACCTCACGGTGGGGGATGCGCTGGAGTTCTTCCGCAGCGAAAAGGGGATCGTCAGGAAGCTGCAGGTGCTCGAGGAGGTCGGCCTCGAGTACATCCGCCTCGGCCAGTCCTCAAGCACGCTGTCGGGCGGCGAGGCGCAGCGCCTGAAGCTGGCGCACTTCATTTCGCGGGCGGACGTCAGCAACACCCTGTTCATCTTCGACGAGCCCACCACCGGCCTCCACTTCGACGACATCTCCAAGCTCGTCCGCTGCTTCGACAAGCTGCTCGAGCAGGAGAACTCGCTGGTGGTCATCGAGCACAACCCCGACATCATCAAGCAGGCCGACTGGGTCATCGACCTCGGCCCCGGCGCGGGCGTCAGGGGCGGCGAAGTGGTCGCCGTCGGCACTCCTGAGGATATTGTCGCCAACGAAGCCTCGCTGACCGGCAAGCATTTGAAAGCCTACCTGGAAGGGGCTCAAGGGACATAAAGGGTAAGGCGAAACCTGGGAGCGCCGGGCTCCAGCCCGGCATCTTCCTGAGGAGCGGCAGGTTCGCCTTACAGGTTGCAGGTGACGGAGAAGCTAAGAAATCAAGGCGCCTTCGGCGCCAGTGCCGAACTGGAGTTCGGCGCTCCCGGGGAATGCGGCGCTCCCGGGGTTTTGGTGCTCCCGGGGAATGGCGCTCCCGGGGAATGGACGCTCCCTTGAGTCTCTTTAGTCCCTTTCTTCAGATGTTCATCTTCAGCGGATCGTCCTCGAGCGCCCCTCCGTGGAGGCGGATGTGGGGGAAGTGGGAGGCGGAGGTGCGCTCGGTCCAGGCGTCGCCGCCCAGCTCTGCCGCCGATTCGTTCTCCGATACCGATACCCGGTTCGAGGCCAGCGCCACGACCTCCCGCAGGATCTCGAAGTTGTGCCGGTCGGCCTCCGTCGCGATATCGTCCCCGATCTTGGAGGCGATGCTTTCCAGTTTTTCGAGGGTGACCTTGCCGATGGCGGCAAGCATGGCGGGGCTTTTTCTCTTCCGGTCTTCCGGCTTCATAGGTCGGGGTTGCTGGTTAGAGGTTCCGGGGGCACCGAACGATAAAAAATATTTTGCGGGCTGGAAATCTTTTTTTTATAATTCTCCCGTTGTTAGCACTCTTGCCCATCGAGTGCTAACGTGCCTGGATCCTTCAGTCAGGCGTCATTACCACTGATATCAAATTGATCAACAACTCAAACGAGAGAGAAAGGCAATGAACTTGAAACCATTAGCAGATCGAGTTATTGTTAAGGCCGCACAGGCCGAAGAGAAGACCAAGGGTGGCCTGTACATCCCCGACACCGGCAAGGAGAAGCCGATGTACGGCGAGGTCGTCGCCGTCGGCCCCGGCAAGGTTTCCGATGCCGGCCAGGTCGTCACCATGCAGGTGAAGGCCGGCGACAAGGTGCTCTACGGCAAGTACTCCGGCACCGAAGTCCAGGTCGAAGGCGACGACTACCTGATCATGCGCGAGTCCGACATCTTCGCCATCATCGCCTAACCGATACGTAACAGCATTTCAACCATCCTAACAGAGGAAAACTTTACCATGACCGCTAAAGATATCCTGTTTGATTCCGACGCCAGGGCCAAGCTCAAGGTCGGCGTAGACAAGCTCGCCAACGCCGTGAAGGTGACCCTCGGCCCAGCCGGCCGCAACGTGCTCATCGACAAGAAGTTCGGTGCTCCGACCTCCACCAAGGACGGCGTGACCGTCGCCAAGGAGATCGAGCTCGCCGATCCGGTCGAGAACATGGGCGCCCAGATGGTCCGCGAGGTCGCTTCCAAGACCAGCGACGTCGCCGGCGACGGTACCACCACCGCAACCGTGCTCGCCCAGGCCATCTACCGTGAAGGCCTGAAGAACGTCGCCGCAGGCGCACGCCCGATCGACCTGAAGAGGGGCATCGACCGCGCCGTCCGCGAGGTCGTCGACGAGCTCCGCAGCATCAGCCGCAGCATCTCCGGCAAGAAGGAGATCGCCCAGGTCGGCACCATCTCCGCCAACAACGATCCCGAGATCGGCGAGCTGATCGCCGAGGCCATGGAGAAGGTCGGGAAGGACGGCGTCATCACCGTCGAAGAGGCCAAGGGCATGGACACCGAGCTCAAGGTCGTCGAGGGCATGCAGTTCGACCGCGGCTACCTCTCCCCCTATTTCGTGACCAACCCCGAGACCATGGAGGCTGAGCTCGAGGAGGCCCTCATCCTGATCCACGACAAGAAGATCGGCAACATGAAGGAGCTGCTCCCGATCCTCGAGAAGTCGGCACAGTCCGGCCGTCCGCTGCTCATCATCGCAGAGGACATCGAGGGCGAGGCTCTGGCCACCCTCGTGGTCAACAAGCTCCGCGGCACCCTGAAGGTCGCAGCCGTCAAGGCCCCGGGCTTCGGCGACCGCCGCAAGGCCATGCTCGAGGACATCGCCATCCTCACCGGCGGCACCGTGATCTCCGAGGAGAAGGGCTACAAGCTCGAGAACGCCACCGTCGCCTACCTCGGCCAGGCCGGCCGCATCAACATCGACAAGGACAACACCACCATCGTCGAGGGCAAGGGCCAGCAGGACGAGATCAAGGCACGCATCAACGAGATCAAGGGCCAGATCGAGAAGTCGACCTCCGACTACGACACCGAGAAGCTCCAGGAGCGCCTCGCGAAGCTCTCCGGCGGCGTCGCCGTCATCAACATCGGCGCTTCGACCGAGGTTGAGATGAAGGAGAAGAAGGCCCGTGTCGAGGATGCCCTGCACGCAACCCGCGCAGCCGTCCAGGAAGGTATCGTGGTCGGTGGCGGCGTTGCGCTGCTCCGCGCAGCCAAAGGCCTCTCCCGCGCCAACGGCGACAACGAGGACCAGAAGACCGGCATCGACATCATCCGCCGCGCCCTCGAGGAGCCGCTCCGCCAGATCGTTGCCAACACCGGCACGACCGACGGCGCCGTGGTTCTCGAGAAGGTGAAGGGTGGCGAAGGCGACTTCGGCTTCAATGCCCGCACCGAGCAGTACGAAGACCTGGTGAAAGCCGGCGTCGTCGACCCGACCAAGGTGACCCGCAGCGCGCTCGAGAACGCCGCTTCGGTCGCCAGCATCCTGCTCACCACCGAGGCAGCCATCACCGACGTGCAGGAAGACAAGGCCGACATGCCTGCAATGCCTCCGGGCGGCATGGGTGGCATGGGCGGCATGTACTGATCTTTCGGGTACATACCTACCGCAAAAGGCCGGCATCGCCGGCCTTTTGCTTTTAGGGGCCGGAGCGCCTTTCCGGGAGTGCCTTGCCCGGGGGCGTCTTGCCGGGAGCGCCGGGCTCCAGCCCGGCATCTTCCTGGGGAGCGGCAGGTTCACTGCAACAAG
>OMIK01000105.1:0-7500 GCA_900299075.1 Chlorobi bacterium Chlorobi_1 | reverse complement strand
GCGGCCACAGAAGTGCGCGACAATCCCGGACTGGCGCTCTGGTCTCCGGGAGGGCTTCTTGTCGCCCGCATGATCACCTTCATGGGCGCCGATGCCCTTCGCGGCCTGCACCGGGGGCTCTGGTGGTTCCACCTCCTGATCGCGCTCGCGTTCATCATCGTGATTCCCCGGACGAAGTTGCGCCACCTCTTCACTACGAGCGGGAACAGCTTTTTCGCCCCACTGGAAGATCAGGGCAAGATCGAAACAATCGACATGGAGGACGAACGCCGTGAGCGGTTCGGCGCTTCGGGCATCTCCGATCTCACCTGGAAGGACCTGTTCGACGCCGATGCGTGCACCGCCTGCAAGCGTTGCCAGGATCGATGCCCGGCATGGGCCACCGGCAAGCAGCTGTCGCCGATGAAGGTTATCCGCCAGATAGGCGGGATCGCTTCCGGTGCTGCATCGGACAGCCTGGTCGAAACCGTGACTCGGGAGGCCATCTGGGCCTGCACCACTTGCGGGGCGTGCCAGGAGATCTGCCCGGCAGATATCGAGCATATCGTTAAGATCGTCGAGATGCGACGCAGCCTTACCCTGATGGACGGGGAGTTTGCCGGCGACGAAGTCCGCAGGGCGGCCGGCTCGATCGAGGTGAACGGGAACCCCTTCGGGATGGCCCCCGCATCCCGGGGCGCCTGGGCCGAGGGGTTGCCGGTCAGCGTCATGGCCCGCGACAGCAAGGTCGATATCCTGTACTTCGCCGGCTGTTACGCATCGTTCGACCCGAGGAACCGGAAGGTGGCTGAAAGTTTCGTGCGCATCTGCGCCGCGGCGGGGATCAGGGTCGGCATCCTCGGGCACGAGGAGCGGTGCTGCGGGGAGCCGGCCAGGAAGATGGGCAACGAGTACCTCTACCAGACGGCCGCCCGTGAGAATATCGCCGCCTTCAGGAGATACGGGGTGGGGCATATCGTCACGGCTTGTCCGCACTGCTTCACGACATTGGGGCAGGAGTACCGGGAGCTCGGCTTCGAGGTGCCGGTCGAGCACCACTCGACCTTCATCGCCTCGCTCGTGGAGCGGAAACGGGTGAAGCTGGCGTCGGAATCGTTCGATTTTACCTGGCACGACTCCTGCTACCTCGGCCGCCATAATGGTGTATACCAGGAGCCCAGAACCATCCTGACGGGAGCAGGCGGCAAGCTGTTGGAGATGGCGCTGTCGGGTCGCGACAGCTTCTGCTGCGGCGCCGGCGGAGGGCGCATCCTCGCCGAGGAGCGGAGCGGCAGGCGGATCAATGCCGAGCGGGTAAGGATGGCCATGGAGACCGGTGCCGGGACCCTTGTGTCGGGCTGTCCCTTCTGCCTGTCGATGTTCGAGGAGGGGCTTTCCGCCGGCGTCCAGGAACCGGCGATGCGGGCCCTGGACCTTGCCGAAATCGTGGCGGCCCGGCTCCGGTAGCGGTTGGCACCTTCGCTTCCGAAACATTATCTTCTTGTTTGGCCAGAGGCGCTCGCCTCTCGTAATCCCAAGGAAAGCAATGCGATCAGGAACGGCGTGCCGCCCGTCCCCCTTGCCCCGTTTTTTCAACGCATCGAACCATCAAAGCCGAATGCTGACTCGAAACGAATCGCACCAGCGCATCGCACGCTTCCAGGAGCGGCTTGCAGGCCAGGGGGTGCATGCCGCCCTGCTGCTCATGCCGATCGATATCTACTACTTCACCGGTACCCGCCAGAACTCCGCGCTGCTGATCCCTGCCGAGGGCGATGCGACGCTGCTGGTGCGCAAGAGCCTGTCGCGGGCCAGGGCGGAGAGCCCGCTTGGCGATATCCGCCCCTTCCCTTCAAGCAGGGAGTTGCCGGCGGTGTTCGGGGATGCGTGCGTTACCATCGGCCTCACCTTCGATGCCGTGCCGATCCAGCAGCAGGCCTTCTACTCGAAGGTGCTCCCCGGCAGGAGCTTCGTGGACATCTCGATGCACCTGCGCGAGGTCCGATCGGTGAAGTCCGCCTACGAGATCGAGCAGCTGGGCAGGAGCGCGGCGCTGCTTGCAACGGTCTTCGCGCAGGTGCCGCAGTTCCTGAAGGCGGGCATTCGCGAGCTCGACCTCGCCGCCGAGATGGAGCACCGGCTCCGCAAGGCCGGCCATGAGGGCTACGTGCGCATGCGCTCGTTCAACCAGGAGCTGTTCGGTGGCATGGCCGTATCCGCTGGCGCAGCTACCTACGGATTCTTCGACGGCGCCGTGACCGGCAAGGGGCTGTCTGCGGCTTCGCCACAGGGAGCCTCGCTCGACCCGATCGTTTCGAACGAGCCCGTGCTGGTCGATTTCGCCGGCGTGGTCAACGGCTATATCGCCGATATGACCCGCATCTTCGTGATCGGTTCGCTCGACCCGGAGCTCAAGCGGGCGTTCGACGTCTCGCTCGAGATCCAGGAGGCGGTGCGGCGCGCAATGGTGCCGGGCGCAATCTGCGAGGAGGTCTACCTGCAGGCGGCGGCACATGCCGAATCGGCCGGCCTCGGCGGAAATTTCATGGGCATGCCCGGCGAGCAGTCCCGGTTCGTCGGCCACGGCGTCGGCCTCGAGCTCGACGAGCTGCCGGTACTTGCGCAGGGCTTCAGGATGCCGCTGCAGGCAGGCCAGGTGGTCGCCGTCGAGCCGAAGTTCGTCATTCCCGGCAAGGGGGCTATCGGCATCGAGAACACCTTCGTCGTTACGGAGCGCGGGGGCGAACGGCTGAGCCCCTTCCCTGACGACATCGTCTACCTGTGAGCATGAAGATCCTTGTCTGCGTCAAGCAGGTGCCCGACCTGGAGGGCCGCTTCGTCCCGAACGCCGCCGGCACCTGGTTCGACGAGTCCGGCCTGGCCTTCCGCATGAACGATTACGACGAGTTCGCCGTCGAGGAGGCGGTTGGCCTCAGGGAGCGGCTCGGCGGCGACGCCGAGGTGACCGCGCTCTCCATCGGCCCCGATCGCGTGGTCGAGACGCTCCGGAAGGCCATGGCCATGGGGTGTGACCGCGGGGTGCATGTCAGGGACGGGGCCGCCGCCGAACGCGACCCCTGGCAGGTCGCCTCGATGATCGCCGGCTACGCTCGTTCTCGGGGGTTCGAGCTCATCCTCACCGGCATGCAGTCGATCGACCGCGGCTCCGCGCAGGTCGGCGTGCTCGTGGCGGAGCTGCTCGGCTTCGCCTGCACGACCACCGCGGTCGGCTTCTCGTGCGACGGCAGCACGGCGACCGTGGAGCGGGAGCTCGAAGGCGGGGCGAAAGGGGTCGTCAGGCTGAAGCTTCCGGCCGTGGTCACCTGCCAGCTCGGGCTCAACACGCCCCGGTACCCGACCCTTCCAAACATCCTGAAAGCGAAGAAAAAGGAGTTGCTCGTCCTTGCGCCTGGGGATGTCGGCCTTGAGGCTCCGCTGGCGGCAGCCTCCGGGTTCTGCCGCCATGAGCGGAGCGCATCCTGCCTGGTGCTCGAGGGCGGGGCCGACGACCTTGCCGGCAGGGTGGTTGCCGAACTGCGCGAAAAGACGGCTGTGCTGCGCCGGGGAGGTGCAAGATGAAGGCGCTGCTGGTGGCGGAGTGCCGCCAGGGACGGCTGGCCGGGGAGTATGCGGAGCTCTTCGGCTTCGCCCGTGCGCTTGGCGCCGCCACTTCCCTGGTGCTTGTCGGCAATCCCGAAGAGCTGCCCGGATTCGACGGCAGGCTGCATTTCGCTGATGCCCGCGAGTACGGGGAGTACAGCCCCGACGTGCACAAGCGCCTGGTGCTCAAGGCGGTCGAGGCCGAAAAGCCCGACCTGGTGGTGTTCATGCACTCCTCGTACGGGTGGGACCTTGCGCCGAGGGTCGCGGCGGCCATGAGGGCCGCACAGGTGTCGGAGGTCTCCGGCATCGGCGAGGGCGCTTTCGTGACGGGTTGCTGCAACGGCAAGATGCGGCGGACGGTCAGGCCGCTGACCCCCCGCGCCGTCTTGACCCTCCAACCGGGGGCGTTCCCGGCAGGAACGCCTTGCGGATCGCCCGAGATCATCCCGATCGGCACGTCGACGGAAACTCCGGTCGAACTGCTCCGCTATGAGCCGCCAGCAGCCGAAGGGATCGACCTCTCCCGCGCGGAGGTGGTCGTCAGCGCAGGGCGTGGCGTCGGCCGGAGGGAGCAGGTCGAGCTGGTCAGGGCGTTGGCCGAGGCGCTCGGCGGCGAGGTCGGCGCCAGCCGCCCCGTGGTCGATGCCGGCTGGCTCGAGCACGGCCGCCAGGTCGGATCGACCGGGCAGACGGTCGCGCCGGCCCTCTATGTGGCGTGCGGCATATCGGGAGCCATCCAGCATGTCGCCGGCATGAAGGGTTCCGGGTTCGTGCTCGCGGTCAACACCGACCGCGACGCGCCGATCGGCGAGGTTGCCGACCTGCTGGTCGTGGCCGACCTCGCGCAGTTCCTGCCCGCCCTCATCTTGAAGCTCCGGGTATGAGGGCACCTGCGCGTTTCTTCATGTCGGCGGGGTGTGTTATTTTGTCCGCCACGGAGGCGGGAGCAAACTAAACACGGGCCAATGGACCAGGATCGATATGCGTTCTCTTACGAGATGGAGGTGCGCGACTACGAGTGCGACATGCAGGGCATCGTCAACAACAGCGTCTACCAGAACTACCTTGAGCATGCCAGGCACCAGTACCTGAAGACGGTCGGCATCGATTTCCGGGAGTTCACCGAACGGGGGATAAACCTCGTCGTCATCCGTGCGGAGCTGGACTACAAATCACCGCTGAAGAGTGGCGACCTGTTCGTCGTCCGCCTGGCGATGGTGCGGGAGTCCCCCCTGAGGTTCGCCTTCCACCAGGAGATCCTCCGCCTGCCGGACCTGAAGCCGGCGGTGAAGGCAAGGATCGTCGGGACGGCCCTGAACGGCCGCGGGCGCCCAGAGCTGCCTGCGGAACTCGACCGGCTGATGCTGGTCACGGAACCCTGATCATTCCACTTTACCGATAACCACACATGAAACCACTCAGAGAGGTTGCCGAGTCCTACATGGCGCTGGCCGACGCGCAGCGGCAGCTGCTCGAAGGAGCTTACGAAGCGGCTGCGGCCAGTTGCCGGAAAGCGATGGATTCCTCACGGAGGATGCCTCCGGAAGAGGCGTTCGACCATGCCGGCTTCGACGCGTTCTGCCATGCCGGGCTCGCCGAGGCGCTCGCCCGGCTCGGTTCGAACGAAGCGGCGCTGCACTCCGCCGACCTTGCGCTGAACTATTTCAACCGCCGCGGGGAGCTCAACCAGGATGAGGGGAAGCTCTGGATCATGGCGGTCTTCAGCCGTGCGCTGGCGTTGGACGGCCTCGGGCGCGGCGCCGATGCCCTGAAGGAGTTCCGCAAGGCCTCCGAGATGCTTGCCGAGCGGAAGGGGGAGACACCTGCCAGGGAGGCGCTGCTTGCCGAAGCCGCAGGACGCATCGATGCACTCGGGAGTTTGGCGAAGCCCGAAAAACCGGCAGGTTACCGGGCCTGGTGGGAGTTCTGGTCGTGAGGTCCCCGGCTGACATCCGGAGCATCCTGGTCGTGCGCCTGAGCTCCATCGGCGACATCGTCCTGACGACGCCTGTGGTGCAGCAGCTTCGGCATGCATTTCCCGACGCCCGCATCGAATTCTGCACCAAATCCCCCTTCGTGCAGCTGCTTGCCGGCAACCCGGCGCTCACCTCGGTCAGCACGCCCGAGACCCTGACAGCGATCTCCTACGACCTGGCTGTCGACCTGCAGAACAGCCGCCGATCCCGCAAGCTGCTCCGTGGCCTCGAGATCGGCGAGGTCAGGAGTTACCGCAAGCACAACTGGAAGAAGCTCCTGCTGGTCCGGTTCAAGCTGAACCTCTACGGCCATGGCTTCCGGTCGGT
Source organism: Chlorobi bacterium Chlorobi_1 (assembly GCA_900299075.1). GTDB lineage: Bacteria > Bacteroidota > Chlorobiia > Chlorobiales > Chlorobiaceae > Chlorobaculum. Next base: position 1,615 of record OMIK01000105.1, on the reverse strand, counting down.
CGTGCAGCGCTATGGCGACGCAGTCGAGGGGCTTGCCGGAAAGCCCTCCGCTTCGTGCGCCATCTTCCCGTCGCGCGAGGACCGGGACTTCGCCCTCGGGATGCTCAGGGGCTCCGTGCCGGTGCTCGCGGTCTGTTTCGGCGCGAACCACCTGACCAAGCGCTACCCGGAGGAGCGCTTCGCCGAGGTTCTGACGCGGGTCGTGTCGCGGACCCCCGTCAGGGTGGTGCTGCTCGGCGGCAAGGAGGATATCGCAGGGGGCGAGCGCATCATGACGCTCCTGCCGACCGAGGTGCGCTCGAGGGTCCGCTCCATGGCCGGCGTCACCACCCTCATGCAGAGCGCCGCCCTGCTCGAACGCTCCGACCTGGTGCTCTGCAACGATACGGGGCTCATGCACATCGCCTCCGCATTCGGCAAGAAGCTGCTCGTCCTCTTCGGCTCTTCGGTCAAAGAGTTCGGATTCCTTCCGTGGAACGCGCCGTTCGAACTTTTCGAAACCGGAGGGCTCGCCTGCAGGCCATGCTCGCATATCGGCCGGGACTCATGCCCGAAAGGCCATTTCGCCTGCATGAAGGGGATAGAGCCTGACCGGGTCGCCTCACGCGTGGTCGAACTCCTCATCCAGAGCCGCAAATGAAGATCGCCAGCTGGAACGTCAACGGCATCCGCGCCCGCCAAGAGCCACTTTGCGCCTGGATCGGGCGCACCCGTCCGGACATCGTCGTGCTGCAGGAGGTCAAGGCGGCCGGCCCGGAGATCCCTGCAGGCGTTGAGGGGCTCGACGGGTACCGGAAGTTCTGGAACGGTTCGACCTTCAGGAAGGGGTACAGCGGTGTCGGCCTCCTCCTCCGCGAGGGGGCGTGTCCGGCGGAGCCCGGGTGGGAGATCCCCGGCTTCGACGTCGAGAACCGCACGGTCGCGCTCCATTGCGGCGGCTTCACCCTCATCGGCACCTACGTGCCGAGGGGGGACGGGCAGGAGCACTATGCGGTCAAGCTCCGCTACCTCGAAGCCCTCCGGGAGTACATCGCCGGCCTGCTCGCCGCCGGAAGGGAGGTGGTGCTTGCGGGCGACATGAACGTCGCGCTCCGAGACATCGACGTGCACCGCTCCCAGAATAAGCCGGGAGCCATCGGGCTCCGGCCGGAGGAGCGTGCAGCCATCGACGCCCATCTCGCCCTGGGGCTCAGGGACGTCATGCGCGACCTGAACCCGGACCGGAAGGGCCTGTTCACCTGGTGGCCCAACTGGAAGTCCGCCCGGGAGCGCAACCTCGGCTGGCGCATCGACTGCTTCTACCTCTCGCCGAAACTCGCCGCAAGGGTCTCCGGCGCCTCGGTCGACCTCGAAGAGCGCAGCTCCGACCACGCCCCGGTAATCCTGGAGCTCCGGGACGAGTGAGCAGCGGGGCTTCTCATAAGGGAAGAATAGGGCAAATAGGACTGATAGGGCGCATAGGGCATATAAACTCCTAAAGATCTCCATCCCACAGTCCCCGGAGAATCGTCCCGTATCTTCCATAGGCCCCATAAGTCCCATTCGTCCCATAGGTCCTATTCTTCTTCTTCACCAAGATCTCCAGCCCATAGTCCACGGAGAATCGTCTTGCATC
>OMIK01000104.1 GCA_900299075.1 Chlorobi bacterium Chlorobi_1 | reverse complement strand
TCCCACAGCCCGGCCATCGCCATCGGCTTTCCGTCCGCGCGATGGATGTACCAAGGCTCCTTCTTCGGTCCGCCAGTGGTCTTCCATTCATAGAACCCGCTTGCCGGCACCAGGCAGTGGTGCCGGTGCAGCATGTGCCTGAAAAAGGGCTTGGACGGCAGGCTGTCCGCCCTCGCGTTGATCGGTCGCACCTTCGGCAATGAGTCGCACCAGTGGGGAATGAGTCCCCACCGGGCGAGCGAGAGGGTATAACGGCCGTGGTCCCCGAGCAGCGAGACGATGCTGCTCTCTGGCGTGATGTTCCAGTTTCGGCGATAGCTGAAGCCTGTCGCCTCGTCGAATGGCAGCTCAAGCTGCCGGAGCTGTTCTATGAAGAATGCCAGCTCGAAGAATCCGAAGCGTCCACACATGGGCAGCCAGGGTGAAGTATTCATCCAATGCTACTAGAAACAGCCCTTTCCGCCTATCGAGTTCCCCCCTCCTGCAGCAATGCATACTCGACAGGCGGAGCACGTATGAAGGGCTCTGGGATGCCTTTGTCATCGTCTCAACATGAGACGCTTCCCGTTGTCATGAAACGATCCAGCTGCCAAGTCTCAGATTGCCTCCATCGCCGGCTACGTTTCGGGATTTGCAACGTACAGAGAAATAACGAATTAATCGTGGCGATAAGCTTTGGCATGCTTGTTGAAGCTCTTGAACAGGATCGTGGTGCCGCACTCCTGATCTCCTGTTGTTGGTGCGGCCCTTCCTTGCAAACCTTTCGGCCTTGAACCAACACTGAGAAAGACTTCGGTTGTGACCGAAGGAAGCGAAGCTTTTGGGTTCCCTGATATACCTGCAACGGGCGCCCTCTCACCCGAAAAGAAACACTGATGGCTATGATTATTGCCAGCAAGAACAACAAGGGGGGGCTCCTTGGGGCCGCATTGATTATCACCTGCATCGCCATGCCGCTGCAGGCTGCAGAACGATCGAGGTATCCGGGGCTCGATGCCACGTTGCTCAATGAGGGCACCCCGCAACAGCAGTACCCCTACAACCCGCTTGCAGGCCCCTCCTATCCGGTCATGCAGGACTCCTACTTCACCGACGATTACGGCAATATCCTGATGACGGTAAACGTGCTTGGTGAGGTGAACCGTCCGGGACAGCTGATTGTCCGGGAGAGCGCCGATTTCGCAGGGATCATTGCGCTTTCGGGCGGGACGAAGAACAGTGCGAACCTTTCGCGGGTGGTTGTCGCGCGTCGGCTGCCGGACAGCAACGGAAAGCAGGCATATATCATCAATCTCAAGAACTACTTTCGGCAAGGGGACCAGTCGATGTTTATCGCCCTTAAGCCGAATGACACTATCATCATCCCTGAAAAGGGGATGACCTTGGACAAGCTCGCCAAGATAGCCGGCATCACCCTCGCGGGTTTCGATATCTATTCGATCATGCACAACCACCAATAATGAAAAGCAGCACCGTGATGCCGGAAAATGAGATGAGGCTGAACCAGCAGGGCAGGGAGCTGAACTCAGCTCAGCTCCCATTGTCAGCAGTTGAACTATTGCGTGTCGTGAGGAGGCGAAAGAGGGGTATTGTCCTGACGATCCTGCTTTCGTTTGGCCTGGTGTTTGCTTACCACTTGCTCAGTACTCCTGAATACAAGGCCGTTTCGATGCTGATGATCAAGGAGGAGGCCTCCGATAAGGAATTGCTCAGCAAGGTGATCGGACCTGATGTTGACATCGACAGCAAATCCGCGAAAAAACATGTCGAGCTTCTCCGGTCAGTTATCGTTTCGGAGATGACCGTCAGGGAACTACAGCGCAATTTGCACTCGAGCAGGCTTGAGCTCTTCGGGAAACGCCCGTATACGGCTCCGTTGTTTAGCGTTTTCGAGCCTGTGAGGACCCTGCTCGCGGGTCAGAATGCCCCTCAGCGCTTCCTGAATGACGATGGCTTGCGTAAGGTTGCGCTCCGGCTGAACGACAGGATCACTATCCAGCCTCTCAGGGAGACCAACCTGATCAAGGTTTCAGTCTCCAGCCCCTTTGCCGATGAGGCGGTGCTCCTGACAAATACGCTTTGCCAGGTTTATAGGCAGGCGGATATCGGAAGGAACTCTGAAAAGTACGCACAGGCAAACCGCTTTATCTCCGAGATGCTTGCCGAGCAGCGCCGGAAGCTTGCTGATGCCGACGATGCCCTCTCGAACTACATGTCGGCACACGAGATCTATGAGATGACGGGCAATAGTCAGCAACTCCTGCAGAAGCTGGTTGAAACGGATGGGCGGTACAATGAAATTCAGGCAGAGTACAACATCACCAGGAACAACCTGTCGTTTCTCGAGGGAAAGCTCTCCGATGCAGAGCGGGCTATCAGTTCCAGGATTTCTCAGAATGTCAACAAGCAGCTTGGTACGATCATGGACGAGGTACGCATGACCGAAAGCGATTATGTTAAGCTTGTCAGGAATCACGGCATCGATTCGCCGGAGGCAGTCGCCAAGAAACAGCAGCTTGAACTGTCCAAGGAGAGGTATGAACAGCTCAGTCGAAGCAAGATCGCCGGAGAAATTGGTTACGCCGGCCGTTCACAGAAATACAGCTTCGACCTGGTCTCCGAAAAGCTGCGCATCGAGCGGAGACTGAACGAGCTGGACAACAGTGCCAGGGAGTTCGGTCGTTTGAAATCTCAGTACGAAGCGCAACTGGTGTCGCTTCCGACCAAGCAGCAGGAGTATATGAAGCTGCAGCGTGACCGTGACGCCGTCAGCAAAACCTATGTCTTCTTAAAGGAGAAGCTGGATGAAACCAGGATTCTGATCGGTTCAGAAGTCGGAAGCGTCTCGATTGTCGGTACCGCGTTCCGTCCAGTCAAACCCGATTCCCCGGATATGAAGAAGACGGCGTTTTTTTGCGTTCTGTTCAGTGGGCTTTTCGCCGCGCTTTACACCTTTGGTGCGGAAAAGCTCGACAGTTCGGTGAAGGATGTGTCTTTCTTCTGCCAGAACCGTCTGGGCCGCGTCTTCATGATCCCACTGCTCGGCGGCACCTCGGTTTCGGCTTCACGGACGGGCTGGATGGCTGCACGCCGTGATGATTCCGAAGGCGATGGGTCGAGAGGCAGGTTTGCCGGCATGGTGCCGAACTTCATCGACCTTCCCGGAACGGCCTTCGCCGAAAGCATCAGGACCTTGCGAGCCCATCTCGACCATCAGGGGGTTGGCTCCGGGCTGCGTTCGTTGGTCGTATCGGGTACCAGCGCCGGTGAGGGGAACTCTTCCGTCTGTGCCAACCTTGCCATGGCTTTTGCCATGACCGGCCGGAAAACTCTGTTGGTGGACTGCGAGTTCGTCCACGCACTCCAGCACTCCATTTTCGACTGCAATCGAGAGCCCGGCCTTGCCGATGCTCTGCTCTCCAGGGAGATGCCGCTTTCTGCTGCGCTTATCCAGGAGACCGGTGTCGAGAACCTCCGCCTGCTCAGTGCGGGAAAAGAGGTAGACAATCAGGCAGAACTACTCGGTTCGATCACGGTCTCGGAGCTGATCGCAGAACTCAACCGGAACTTTGACCTCATCCTGTTCGATGCACCGCCGATGTACCAGAGTGGCACCGTGAGCCTTTTACGCCATGTGCAGGGGCTGCTCATGGTCTCGCGGCTCGGATTTACCGCTGAAGAGCTCGTCAGAGAGGTGGCGTCCGACCCGTTTTTTACTTCCAGAATCCTTGGCGTGGCCCTTATCGATTCCGAAGTGAATACCGGGAAGCGGTTCGCTCCGAATGATGTGCAGTGTTGAAGATATCGCCGCTTACCCTCTCCCCGGCCAACGTGACGCTCTCGCCCCCCATCGCGGAAAACGATAACCGATGTTCCAGAAAAGGAGCACTGACTGCATGCCTGCCCAGATCATCAGCCAAATCGCCGGCATGGCGTCCATGGTACGCCAGCGGCTGTTTTCTCTTCCCTCGGCCTCAAAAAGGGCGGTTGCCCTGTTATTTGACCTCTTTGCGGCTATTGTTACGGTGCGACTTGCCATTCTTTTCAGCACTGACCTCTTTTTCGATTTTAGGGAGCGGATCTGGTACCTTTACCTTTTTTCTCCTGCGGTGATGGCGGCGGTTTTCGCCTGGACCGGCATCTATCGGGCGGTCCTGAGGTACAGCGGCAGCAGGACCTTCGTCCGGATGAGTGCTGCGGGATTGCTTTACGGCATGGCCTTCCTGCCAATTGTCAGGCTCCTTGATATTCCCGGGCTTCCACGTTCGTTCGCTTTCATGCAACCGATGATGTTGCTGATGATGACAGGCGGCAGCCGCGCACTCCTCAGGTTGTGGGACGATGGGTACTCCAGAGCCGGGAAGAGCAGGGACGTAGCCAGCCGGATTATCGTCTACGGGGCGGGCAAGGCAGGGACGGAGATTGCGGGTGTCCTCCAGCAGCACAGACGTTTCGACGTGACAGGTTATTTCGACGATGATCCTGGGCTCCATGGCCGGACCATCGACGGGCTGCCGGTATTCGAGCCTTCAAATGCCGAATCGATCATCCGGGAACTCGGTGTGACAAGTGTGCTGATCGCCATGCCGTCGGCCAGCAGGTCCTGTCGCAACAGGATCGCCCGGAAGTTTCAGGAATATCCGGTCTCCATCAAGACCTTGCCCGGTATCGATGAAATAGCCGATGGCAAGGTCACTATATCCAATATCAGGGAGATCGGGATAGAGGAGCTGCTTGGCCGGGAAGAGGTTCCTGTCGATCACGAGCTGATCGAACAGAGCCTCGGCGGTCGAGTCATTGCCGTGACCGGAGCCGGGGGCAGTATAGGAAGCGAACTTTGCCGGCAACTCATTTCTGCCCGGCCGTCCAAAATCCTGCTGATAGACAACACCGAGTTCAATCTCTACAGAATCTATGGAGAGCTTGAGACCAGGATATTGCGTTCAGGTGCCGCTATCCGGATCCTGCCGTTTCTCTGCGATGTCAGCGAGCCGCTTCGCATTGATGAAATATGCAGGGTGTTCAAGCCCTCGGTAATTTATCATGCCGCAGCCTACAAGCATGTCCCGATGGTGGAATACAATCCGGTGGAAGGGGTTCGCAACAATGTGTTCGGGACGCTGAACATCGTCCTTGCTGCATTGCGGTATGAGGTGGGGAAGGTCGTACTGATCAGCACCGACAAGGCGGTACGCCCAACTAATGTCATGGGGGCAAGCAAGCGCTTCTGCGAACTGTTGTTCCAGGCATATGCCGCTACCGGTGGCCACTCGACCTGTTTTTCCATAGTCAGGTTCGGCAATGTGCTCGGATCCAGTGGTTCGGTGGTGCCGCTGTTCAGGCAGCAGATCAAGGCCGGTGGCCCGCTCACTATTACGCATGAAGAGGTCTGCCGGTATTTTATGACCATTCCCGAAGCGGCCATGCTCGTGGTTCAGGCCGGCGCTATGGGGCACGGAGGCGAGGTGTTCCTGCTGGATATGGGCGAGCCTGTCAGAATAGCCGACCTTGCCCGCAGGATGGTCGAGCTCTCTGGGCTGACCGTAAAGGATGTTGCCCATCCTGAGGGGGATATCGAGATCCGGATCACGGGCCTGCGGCCAGGCGAAAAGCTCTATGAGGAGCTGTTGATAGGCGACCATGCAGAACCGACAACCCACCAGAGGATATTCAAGGCTCGGGAAGCGTTCACTGGGCTCGATGAACTGACTGGGCATCTTGCCACGATGTCGCAAGCCATCCGGATGAACGATATCGGGGGCTTGCAGCAACTGCTGGCCGTCGTGATCGGCGGCTATCATCCTGAAGGCACGACCGCCGACCTGTTCCTGATGGAGGAGGGGTGCTGTTCCGTATCCGGCAAACAGGCGAATGTCCTGTCGAAGCCGAATTCCCTGCAATCCGCGGATTCGGAGCCGCTCCGCCCTGGTATGATGCACACGCAGCAGAACGGCGACGTGCCCTGCGGCGATGCATTGCCCAGTGAAGCCGGCACGAAAAAGCAACGCGGCACCGCTGCCGCGAATGGTCATGAAAAGCTTTTCCCGCGATGGGCGTGAAATCATCCAAGTAAGGTGCCGCCATGCGTTTTGTGCATGCCCTGAAATGGTCGTTTTTCTCTGAAATAGCGGCCAAGTCGGTCCAGCCAGTCGTCTTTGTCGTGCTCGCGAGGCTGCTTACCCCGAAGGATTACGGGGTAATGGCATCAGCGGTGATGGTGATCAGCTTTACCCAGATCTTCTGGGAGGCAGGAATGGGCAAGGCGCTGATACAGAGAAGGCATGATATCGATGATGCGGCCAATGCGGCATTCTGGGTGAATATGGCCGTGGCCATTGCGATCGGAGTGCTACTCCATCTGTTCGCATCCCGTATCGCCATATTCTTTTTTCATGACGGGCGCGTTGCAGCCGTGTTGCGCGTGATGGTGTTGCAGATAGTGCTCGGGGCATTGTCGTCGGTTCATAACGCATTGCTCCAGAAGGAGATGGATTTCAAGAAGCTGTTTTTGGTTCGATTCGCTACCGTTACGCTTCCAGGTATACTCTCCGTTCCGCTTGCATGGTATGGCTTCGGCTATTGGGCACTGGTGGCCGGCACCCTGTCAGGCCAGACGGCCCAGGCGATCATCCTGTGGCACATGAGCAGATGGCGCCCGAAACTACAGCTGGATATCAGGGTTATCAACGAGATGTGGGGTTTTGGTATATGGGTAGGGGCGTCCGGATTGCTTTCATGGTTCTACTCCTGGGCCGATTCGCTGATCGTCGGCATCTATCTTGGCGGGCACGACCTCGGGCTCTACAGGACGGGGAACCAGTTCGCAACCATGGTGTACGCGACATTGATCGGTCCGCTCACACCGGTGTTTTACAGCTATCTCGTCCGTATGGACAACGATCATGAGAAAATCAGACATGCCGGCCAGGTCATCCTGGGTTTGCTGATAGTGGTGGCCATTCCGGTCTCATTCATGCTTCTGGCATTCTCGGACAACCTGGCGGCACTGGTTTTCGGAGCGAATTGGCTGGGTGTCGGTATCGTCATCGGTGTCATGGGGCTGACGCATGGTTTTTCCTGGGTGGCCGGACTTAACGGCGAAATCTACCGTGCTATGGGGAGGCCTGCATATGAAACCATCGTTCCGGCCTCGACATTACTGCTGTATCTGCTGGTCTATGCCTTGAGTGCCCGATACGGCTTGCGGAATTTCGTGTGGGCGAGATATGCAGTGTCGGTTAGTGCGCTGCTCCTGCATCTGCTTGTCTTCTCCAGGGTTCTCGATATCAGCCTGTTCCGTACTTTGGGCAACCTTTTCGCCTGGTCAGCCGTCGGTGCTGCCAGCATGCTGGGGGCCGGCAGGTATGTGGCCGGGGCTTTCGATGGCCTCCTGAAACAGACGGTGCTCGGCTCAACGATCGGTTTCTGCCTGGTATTGGCCACGCTCTACCTTTTTGAGCGGGATCGTCTGATAAAAAGCGCCATGGCAGTTATCCGCGGACGTTAGCTGCAGCTATCCGGAGTTCCCGGAGCCTTCAATCAGCTCCATGGTGAGGCATTTCCCGGCATCGTTACGAATAAAGATACTGCGCATGATTTCTGTCATAATCCCTACCCGAAATCGCGCCGACCTGTTGCGCGAGACATTGAATTCCATAGCCAACCAGTCGATGGACGCTTCGGCGTACGAAGTCTTGGTGGTGGATAACCAGTCGACAGATCATACGCCGCAGGTGGTCTCCGGTTTTGCAAGGCTTCTTCCCCGGCTCTCGTATCTCTATGCATCGGAGCCGGGTCTGCATGTCGGCAGGCATGCCGGCCTGCATGCTTCCAGCGGCGACCTCCTCGTTTTTGCGGATGACGACATCCTGGCCTCCTCCACATGGCTTGAGAGCATCGAGTCGGCATTTGGTGAGGGCGAGGTCGCTATGGTCGGAGGAAACAACTATCCGCTTTTTCTTGAAAGGGCTCCCGAATGGATACTCTCGATGTGGAACCGCTCGAGAAGCGATGGTTACCGGGCGATTCCCGAACTGAGCGTTATCGAATTCTCGGGCTTGCCCAGGAACTATACCGCCGGGCTGGTCTGGGGCTGCAATTTCGCCATTCGGAAACAGGTGCTGGTCGATGCCGGCGGGTTCCATCCCGACGGTATGCCGTCGGGATTGATCCGCTTTCGTGGAGACGGCGAGACCTTCGTGTCGAGATATGTGGAAAAGAAAGGAATGAAGTGCGCCTATCATCCTGGGGCCTCGGTATACCACAAGGTTACCGGAAGCCGCATGACCTATGGGTATTTCCGGCGCAGGGGCTTCAGCCAGGGGGTCTCTGACTCCTTCACGCTGCTGCGTGAAAAAAGGGATGTCTGGCCAGACGGCATGATAGATGCATATGGATTGGTTAAGCGCCTTTGGGGGCGGATGCGGCTGTTCAGGGAATCATTGAGAGGGGACCCCGGCGTGTACAGGGCACGGCAGGAGAGCCTATTCGGCTATGCCGAAGGATTCTGCTACCATCAGGAGGTGTACCGGGTTGATCCCGAAGTCCGGGCCTGGGTCCACCGGGCAAGTTATCTGGATGGGTTGGCAGCTGAGGGGGCGCTCAATGTGACGGTTGCAGACGATAAGATATGAATAACGAGGAGGAGCACGCTATGCAGGAGCAGGGGATGATCGGCTATGTCAAGTCGGGGGAACTGGTGCTGGCCATTGTTCTCTACGCCGGCTATACGCATGAAGGGGTGGTTTTTCTCACCCCCGATATCTATTCACAGCAGCTTGGTTATATGCACCATCCGGCAGGATATGTCATCCAGCCCCATGTGCACAACCCCGTTCCGCGTGAAGTCCAGTATACCAAAGAGGTGCTGTTTATCAGGTCCGGGAAGGTGAGGGCAGATTTTTACGATAACGACAGGAATTATCTAGAAAGCATCATCCTCAACCAGGGTGATGTACTTCTTCTTGCCTATGGCGGGCATGGCTTCGAGATGCTTGAGGAGAGCGAGATGGTCGAGGTGAAGCAGGGCCCATATGCGGGAGGGGCAGACAAGACACGCTTTTGCCCGGTTTCGCCCGGTGCCCTCCATATAGGGAGTCGAGGCGGCGACGAGGCTGGTCCGACCGACCGCTATGATGAAGGATAACCCCGACGAACCATGCGCGATTTTATTCCCGTAAACAAACCGTTACTGGACGGCAATGAGAAAAAATACCTCCTCGAATGCATCGAGAGCGGCTGGATCTCTTCTGAGGGGCCGTTCGTGAAGGAGCTGGAGCAGAAATTCGCTGCCCGTGTGGGAAGGAAGCATGGCGTTGCCGTATGCAACGGCACCGCGGCGATTGATGTCTCGGTCGAAGCCCTTGGCATCGGTGCCGGTGACGAGGTGATCATGCCGACATTCACCATCATCTCCTGCATCAACCAGATCGTCAGGAACGGCGCTGTACCGGTTCTTGTGGACAGCGATCCGGTTACCTGGAATATGGATGTGGCGCAGATAGAGTCCCGGATCAGCCGACGGACCAAAGCCATCATGATCGTGCATATTTTCGGGTTGCCCGTCGATGTGGATCCCGTCCTTGATATCGCCAGACGTTACGGATTGCGGGTGATAGAGGATGCTGCCGAGATGCACGGGCAGAGCTACAAGGGGCGGCCTTGCGGCAGTTTCGGCGACCTCAGCACCTTCAGTTTTTATCCGAACAAGCATGTGACTACCGGTGAAGGGGGGATGATTCTTACCGACGACGATGATCTTGCGGAAACTTGCAGAAGCCTCAGGAACCTCTGTTTTCAGCCAGGCAACAGATTCGTGCACGAACGCCTGGGCTGGAATTTCCGCATGACGAACATGCAGGCGGCCCTGGGGTTGGCCCAACTCGAGCGGCTCGACTATTTCGTCGGGCGCAAACGTGCGATGGGGGCACGGTACACCGAGCTCCTGAAGGATGTCGCTGCGCTCAGGCTGCCTGCGGGGAACACCGATTATGCCGACAATATCTACTGGGTTTATGGTGTTCTGCTGGAACAGAAGTCTGAGCAGGAGCGCCGGCGCCTCATGCAACGGTTGCACGAGGCGGGAATGGAAACGCGTCCATTTTTTTTCCCGATGCATCAGCAGCCGGTGTTCCGTCAGCGGGGAATGTTTCAAGGTGAATGCTACCCCATAGCAGAAGGGATGTACAGGACAGGGTTCTATCTGCCGAGCGGATTGGCGCTCGAGGATGAGGAGATGACCTACATCGCCTCGGAACTGAAACGGTTGCTTGCTTGATGCGGGATGCGCCCATGCCGGCAATGCCGGGGGCTGGGGCGAAGGGGGCACGTGTCCTACAGGCGTCGATCTTCGGGAATAAGTCAACAGGATACAGACCATGGTGATGCGGACTGGTTGGGTGTGGATAGTGATCATGTTCAATGCACTGGCGGGCTTACTCGTCTATGCGAGCGCTTATGCCGGTGACGGGGTGTATGGGCTGACGGCGGTCTATGTGCTCATGTCGCTGTCCATGATCGTGATGATACGCTACTATCCGGGCAATTTGACCTATGCCCTTCTGGCCTCCTTCATGGTATGGGAGGCCTCCCTGCAAAAGACGATGCCCCTGCTGCCACGGATCTTCACCCCCGGCATGATCATTGCGTTATGGTTCGTATCAGGAGCCTGGAGAGTGAAGCTGCATCAAGGGGGGACCTTTCTCATCTCGTTGCTGGCCATGGCGCTGATCGGCATAACCCGTGAGCTCGTGAACCCGCCCGCGAACACCTCCGGCTTGTCCTATTCGTTGATGTTGCTGGCCGCCGCTGCGCTGGTTCAGGTGTTTGCCGCCGGACGTCGGGAACATGTACATTTTACCCTGTCGGTGCTCATCGGATTGGCGGTTTCAAGCGGTTTTTATGCCTTCTTGAACATAGCCTATGCAGTTGGGAAGAGTTATCTGAACCTGGCGGGTCTCATTGCCGATGATCGGCTCGGCAATTTCAGCATGAGTGGAGCGAACAGCCTTGCCTATGTGTATGGAGTGGGGTTCATCGCATCCCTTTTCGCCTGGTGGACTCTCGGGCGGGATGCATTTTCGCATTGGCTGCTGTTGTTCGCCTTCATCAACGTCTTGGCCGTGGTGGCGACCAAGACGATATCGGTATTTATCGCGATCAGCGTTGTGGCCGGTTTGCTCGTGTTCAGGGGATTTTCGACAAAGCCTGTGCTTTCGGTCGTCATGATTGCCGTGATAGGCCTGTTGTGCGGGTATGCGGTCGAGACCTATCAGTTCAGGGATTACGAGAGTTTTGGCAGGATGGCCATATGGGAGCTTGTATTCACCGGGATTCAGAAATATCCTTTTCTCGGCGTCCCGTTCGACAAGCTGGATGTATTCCTGCCGATCATCACGTACACTTACGGAGGTATTGAGTACGACAGTTATTTGGCCACTCCCCACAACATGTTTCTCGCCAACATGCTCTATTATGGCGTTCCTGCCGGAGCGATGTTCATTGTCGGCTCCCTGCATGCGTTGAGGAAGGTACACGGGGCGTTGGATGCGCACAGGGTCGAGTATGGCTATGCGGCAATGGCGCTCATGATCCTGACCATGGCGACCCATATGGGTATCGATGCATGGTATACCATCGCCCTGATGCCCTATGCGCTCTGTTTCGCGGAGATCAACGCCCTTGATCGGGCTGTTGCCGAATGAAGGGCGGCGACAGGTGGCATGCCATGGCGGGCGATGCCGGTGGAATCCTTCCTCTTGGGGTGCGTGATGTGCGATTGATGTTCATGCATCCGTCAGGCCAGTTGTTCAACACCCCCTGCGTCGTCCGTTTTATCAATGAACTGGCCGGAACCAGCGGATTTAAATGCTCTTTTGTCGGTGTGAAGAATACCTGCGCGCCGGATGGACGCTTTGTGGAGAGCCTCAAGGAGGTGTGTTATTACCCGTTGGTCTTCAAGAAAAGAAAAGAGCCGTTCATGCACATATTTGCCGGCTTGCCGCTATATGCCGGTCGGCTTCTGTTCAGGACGCGACCCCACCTGCTGGTGACCTTCGGACTCTCCGGACTCATCATTGGTTCATTGCTGAGCCGCATTTCGGGAACAGGGCTTGTCTATTACAATCTCGAAATATACGGTCCTGAGTATGGCAGGTGGAAGTCGTTGCTGCTCAGCATGCTCGAAAGCCGTTTGCTCGATCGGGTCTCATTGCTGGTGATCCACGACTCCCTTCGGTTGGGGGTGTATGAAAAGCTGCTTGGCAAGCGCGCGAAAAACGTTGCCTATTTCCCGAATGCGCCGGTCAGGGCGCATGTATCGGAGCCTGTCAGGAGGCGGGTGGCAGCAATGCTCGATGTGAGGAACGATCGGAAGTATATCGTCTACTCCGGAGGCCTCTATCCGCCGGTTCCGCTGTACGAATATGTCTCCCAGCTCGGCAGGTTGCCGGATGAATGGGCCATGATCTTCCAGAGTTATGACGGCGAGAGCCGGTTTGAGGTTGATGAGGTAATGCAAGGCTATATCGGGCAAGGGCGCCTGATAATCAACCGACTTCCACTTGATGCCGATGATTATGCGTCACTGCTGTCGTTCTGCAGGATCGGGCTGTCTCATTATTCGGAGAGATCCCTCAACATGAACAATGTGGGCCTCTCTTCCGGCAAGATAGCTGCCTATTGGCGCGCAGGCCTGCCGATCCTGGTCAACAGCATCCCGTTTTACCGGGAGGTGCTGAAGGCAGAGCATTCCGGCATGATCTATGGTTGCGTGGATGAGATCCCGTCCCTGGTCGAGTCGATCGAGGCTGATTATCAGCGCTACAGCCAGGGCGCTTCAGCATGTTTTAACCGATATTTCGACCTGACCGGATACACCGGCAAAGTTTCGGCCATGATCAGGGATCTGGTGCCCTCCTTGCCCTGCCGTTCCGGGCATCCATGAAGGAGGAGGGCTCCGGCTGCTTTCGTCCGCAATCCCCTTGCCATCCCTGGCTCTCGGGGCGCTTTCGCTTGTCTACGCGGAAAAATCTCTAGAAACCACAAGGACATGAATATTACGATCGTCACCGGCCCTTTTCTACCGGCCGGAGTGGGTATATCCGGGGCAGTCGAAAAACGATGGCTCGGAGTGGCCAAAATAATGGCCGGCCATGGTCATGACGTCACGATCGTCTCCCGCGAATGGCCTATGGCATCACGATGCGAGAATGTCGATGGCGTCCTTATCAGGCGGTGTCGCGGTTACGGGCGCTCCAGGGTGTTCGTACTCGACGTGGTCAGGGATTTTTTCTATTCCGCAAGGGCGCTATTTGTCGCTCCTCCTGCCGATATCACGGTGACCAATGCCTTCTGGCTTCCCCTGCTTTCGTTCCTGCGGAAAAAGCGACTTGGGTGTGTGGTCGTCAATGCCGCCCGTTTCCCGAAAGGGCAGATGTGGCTATACCGGCATGTCGATCGGATATCGGCGGTGTCGCATGCCGTTGCCGAAGCTATTGCCGACCAGACCCCACAAGTCGCACGGCTGCTTAAGGTCATCCCTAATCCGGTTGACGTCGAGGTGTTCAGGCCAGCAGAGATCCCCAAGCTTGAAAACGGGGGCTACCGGTTCCTGTACACCGGCAGGGTGCATCCTGAAAAAGGGTTGCACCTCCTTGTACAGGCCCTGAAAAGCCTGACAGGCGAATATCCCGGCATCAGCTTGTCCATTCTCGGGGTCACCAGCATCAAGTACGGCGGCGGGGGAGATGCCTACGTGCAACGGTTGGAGGAACTTGCCGACGGTTTGCCGTTGCAATTCGAATCCAACCTGAGCGATCCCCGGGAGCTTGCCGGCAGGATGTCCCGCGCGGACTACTACTGCTATCCATCTTTGGCTGATATCGGCGAGTCGTTCGGTATCGCGCCGCTTGAGGCGATGTCCTTGGGGTTCGCCCCGATCCTGTCGAACCTGGGGTGTTTCCATGAGTTCGCCGATACTGGCAACAGTTTTGTTTTCGATCATCTGAATCGAGATCCGGTGGATAATCTGGCATCCACGATTCGTGAGGTGCTGGCATCCCCGGACCTGGTCCGCTCCCGGAGCGAGAAGGCGGTTGAGACCGCCAGGAAGTTCAGCTACGAGAATATCGCAGAGATGTACTTGGATGATTGGAAGGAGCTGCTGCTCGCAGGCAATTGTAATGGCCAGTAAAGATGAAACTCGTGACGAATCCCACTATGAATGACACGCCAGCCTGCCCGCCATCGCCCAGCGCGACGTGGGCGTCAGGCCCCGCCCCCGTGGCCGCGATACTGATCTCCCTCAACGAAGGGCACAACATGGAGGCGGTGCTGGAAAACCTCTCGGGATGGGCCCGGGAGGTTTTCCTCGTGGACAGCTACAGTCGAGACGATACGGTCGATATCGCCCTCAGGCATGGCGTCCACGTCGTTCAGCACCGGTTTCGCGGGTATGGCGAGCAATGGAATTTCGCACTGGAAAACCTGCCGATCAGGGCGCCCTGGACTTTAAAAATCGATCCTGACGAAAGGATAAGCGAGCAGTTGAAGGTGAGCCTGCTGGAGGCGGTCGAACAGGGCGGTGCAGACGGTTTTGCGTTCGACTGGCGACTCTGGTTCATGGGCACCCCCCTGCCTGTCCGGCAACCTGTCATACGTATGTGGCGAACCGGATGCTGCCGGTTCAGCGATACGCTCGTCAACGAGCACCCTGTCGTGTCAGGACGGATAAGGCATGTCCGTGGTTGCTTGGAGCATTACGACAGTCCTGACCTCGACCACTGGGTCGACAAGCAGAATCGATATACCACGGCCGATGCTGTCGGTGTTTTTCATGACATTCCTATGGCGGCAACGCCGCGGCTGGCGGGCACGTCACTCGAACGCAGGATGTGGCTCAAGAGGCATTTCGTCAGGATCCCTTTCCGGTACCCCCTGCTGTTCCTGTACAACCTGCTCGTTCTCGGTGCTTGGCGAGCTGGAGATGCCGGCTTCGCCTGGGCGAGCATGCGCTGTTTTGTCATGCTTCTCCGGGAATACAAGTGCCAAGAGATGGAAACTACCGGCAAACCGCCAGCAAGCAGGATCGCGGGGGCCGGCGAGCCGGATCCGAGAGTTCCGCAGTATAACTGAGGAAGCTATTGCCCAAGGGTCTCCGCTTCCGGGTTGGGTTCCTGACGCCTTTCATGACGGGCCCCCTGCATTCGTAGCAACTCCTCCTGCTGCTGTTCCGGCTATGCCGGTGATTTCCGCCACCCAGATCCTCCCTTGCGCCAAGCCTATGCATACGCCGATTCCGGAAGAACCCGCACCATCCATACTGAGCATTGTGACGGTCTGCTACAACTCTGCACTGACCATCGGAGAGACTATGGCTTCGATCGACAGGGCCGTATGCGGCACAGCGCCCGGCACGGTGGATCATCTGGTTGTTGACGGTTTGTCGACGGACAACACGCTTCGAGTCGTCAAGCGCTTCGATGCGCCCTACCGACGGTTGCTGCATGAACAGGATTCGGGCATCTACAATGCGATGAACAAGGGTGTTGGCCTGGCGCGGGGAAAGTATGTCTGGTTCATCAATTCCGACGATCTGGTGGATCCTTACGCAAGCTGCTGGATGGGGGAGCTTCTCGAAACCCTGGACAAGGAGGAGTACGAGGTGTTGGTCGGAGAGCTCAAGATGTTCCGTGGCCGGACCGGGCATCGCCAGCTGACCCGTATCTGGCACTTGCCGCAAAACATCGAGCGCGCACGGCGATTCGGATGGCTTCCACCGCACCCGGCCTTCATTGCCAAGCGATCCCTGATCATGGCGCTCGGCGGCTTCGATGAACGCCGGCGGTTGTCGGCGGACATCAAGCTCATGGACGGGGCGCTTCGTTCCTCAAGGGGAAGGATCGGACGTTTTCCCCATAATCTCACGCTGATGCGTGAGGGAGGCGTATCGACCGCATCCCTGCATGCAGTGCTGCGGTGCAATGCGGAGTGTTACCGGATATTCCGTGAATCGGGCTATGGTTCGGTCCGGGCCGGCATTGAGATCGTGATGAGGCTTACCAGAAAAGTGTTCCAGAAAGGCGGTGCCATGTTCGCCGGAGGAGACCTCGCCTGTATGGAACCCTTCAGGTAAATGGATGCTGGATCCGGGGCCGCTACCTGCTGCCTGTAAAGGTGAACAGCCCGATTGACTGCCTGGCCGGGTGCCTCCATCGGCCAGAGGCAGCCGTTTATCTTCCTCTTTCCGTGCGTCCTCCTTACCTGTGGAACGTTACCCATTCCATCTTCAGCAATGACTGATTCCGAGAAGATCTTCGTGGCGGGCCATCGAGGAATGGCAGGATCGGCCATCCTCAGGAAGCTCCGCTTATCAGGCCATCCCGAGAAGCGTCTGGTGACCAGAAATCGGGAAGAGCTCGACCTGACCAGACAGGATGAGGTGGACGCATTTTTCGAAAGCGAAAAGCCTGGGCAGGTTTACCTTGCGGCGGCGAAGGTCGGCGGCATCCACGCCAACAGCACCTATCCTGCCCAGTTCATCTATGAGAACCTGATGATCGAATCAAATGTTATCCATGCGGCATTCCGCAATGGCGTCAGGAAACTGCTCTTTCTTGGTTCCAGCTGTATCTATCCCAAGTACGCCCCGCAACCGATAACCGAGTCGTCGCTGCTCACCGGCCCACTGGAACCGACCAATGAGCCCTATGCCATCGCCAAGATCGCAGGCATCCTGCTCTGCGAAAGCTACAACCGCCAATATGGCAGGAGCCGGGGGATCGACTATCGATGCGTGATGCCAACCAACCTGTTTGGTCCCGGCGACAACTACCATCCAGAAAATTCACATGTTGTACCCGGGCTGATACGGCGTTTTCACGAAGCGTTTCTGACGGGGGCGGCGGGCGTGACCATATGGGGGAGCGGGACGCCCAGGCGGGAGTTCCTGTATGTCGATGACATGGCGGCGGCATGCATCCATGTCATGAATCTCGATGCCGCGGCATACGCCTCGTCCGTCGATACGAGGCGGACTCATATCAATGTCGGCTCCGGCCAGGAAGTGAGCATCCGGCAGTTGGCCGGGATGGTTGCGGAAACCGTCGGATACCGCGGAAACATCGCCTTTGACCCGAGCCGGCCGGATGGTACGCCACGGAAGCTTCTGGATACGACATGTCTGCACCGGCTTGGATGGAGACCGTCAACAACCCTGAGACACGGGCTGGCGCTGGCATACGACGATTTCGTTCAAAACCACGCATCATGAAAGCTGCTCTCATTACCGGTATCACCGGCCAGGATGGTTCCTACCTTGCAGAACTCCTGCTCGAAAAGGGATATGAAGTACATGGTATCAAAAGGCGCGCCTCCTCAATCAACACCGACCGGATCGAGCACCTGTACCAGGATCCGCACGTAACCCCCCGAAACCTGGTGCTGCATTACGGGGACATGACCGACAGCGGCAACCTGACCCGAATCATCGAGGAGATCCGCCCCGACGAGGTTTACAACCTGGCGGCGCAAAGCCATGTAGCCGTCAGCTTCGAGTCTCCCGAATACACGGCCGACGTCGACGCCCTTGGCACGCTTCGCATGCTTGAGGCAATACGCTTCCTCGGACTTGAGCGGAAGACGAGGTTTTATCAGGCCAGCAGCAGCGAACTTTTCGGCCTGGTGCAGGAGACCCCGCAAACGGAGAGCACGCCCTTCTATCCGAGAAGCCCATATGCCGTGGCAAAGCTCTACGCTTACTGGATCACGGTGAATTACCGGGAAGCCTATGGTATGTACGCCTGCAACGGGATTCTTTTCAACCATGAGTCGCCAAGGCGGGGAGAGACTTTCGTGACCAGGAAGATCACCCGCGCCTTCACCAATATCGCCAAGGGCCTGGATGACTGCCTCTATATGGGCAACCTGAACTCCCGTCGCGACTGGGGGCACGCAAGGGATTATGTCCGCATGCAGTGGATGATGCTCCAGCAGGAGGCGCCGAAAGACTATGTCATAGCGACGGGCGTGCAGTACAGTGTACGCGAGTTCATCGAAAAAACCGCTTTGAAGCTTGGTATCACGATCGGCTGGGACGGTCATGGCCGTGACGAGGTCGGGGTGGTCGAATCGCTCGATCCGTCATTCGCCAGCCTGCATCAGCTGCTGCATCCCGGCCAGACTGTCGTCCGTGTCGACCAGAATTACTTTCGTCCTTCGGAGGTCGAGGCCCTACTCGGCAATTCGGCAAAAGCCCGCATGGAGCTTGACTGGAAGCCTGAAACGGGGCTGGATGAGATGATCGAGGAGATGGTAGCGGAAGATCTCGAAAGGGCCGCCCGGCTTGCAGTCCTGAAAGACAACGGCTATGAGGTCGTCGTATCACGGCGGGTTTAGCCGGGGCGTTGACGGGCGGTTCGGTGCGTGCTCCCGTCACTCGGCAGCAGGCACGGTAGCCCCTGATGGTTGCAACGTACAGCCGGTTTCCCGCAGGGTGAATTCATTCCTGAAAAGAGCCCTCGACATCGTCTGTTCCATTTCCGGTCTGCTTCTGCTGTCCTGGGTAATCGCGCTTGCCTGGTCAGTCTCGGCATGGCAAAGCGGTGGCAACGGCTTCTTCATCCAGAAGCGGGTCGGACGGCATGGACGGCAGTTCAGCCTGTTCAAGATCAAAACTATGTACGACGATCGCCACGGCACTCGCTCGCCGGTCACCACAGGCGGGATGGAACTCCTGCCGGCCGGCGCATGGATGAGAAGGCACAGGATAGATGAGCTTCCGCAGCTCCTGCATGTGCTGCTCGGCCAGATGAGCCTTGTCGGCCCGAGGCCTGACGTCCCCGGGTATGCCGACCGCCTGCATGGCGAAGAGCGACTAATCCTGAGGCTCCGGCCCGGGATAACGGGCCCGGCGA
Source organism: Chlorobi bacterium Chlorobi_1 (assembly GCA_900299075.1). Taxonomy (GTDB): domain Bacteria; phylum Bacteroidota; class Chlorobiia; order Chlorobiales; family Chlorobiaceae; genus Chlorobaculum. The sequence goes on along the minus strand of OMIK01000104.1, from coordinate 22,255 downwards.
CCCTGAAGTTTCGTGATGAAGAGCAGCTTCTCGCCATGTCCGGCGATCCGGTTCGCTACAACGATGAGGTCATCTGGCCGGAAAAGGTCCGTCTCAACCTTGCCTACTATTATGCCAACAACTTATTGACGGACATTGGTTACGTGCTGAGAACCCTGACCGGAACCTAAACCTGAACCGCCACAAACAACTCATTGACCATCATGCTGGGTACCTCTTTTCCGAACTGGCCTTCCTATACCCGCGATGAAGCTGCGGCTCTTTCACGGACTATTCTGACCGACAGGGTCAACTATTGGACGGGCCCGCAGGGGCGGGAATTCGAAAAGGCGTTCGCCGCCTGGTCGCGTTGTCATTTTGCCGTAGCCCTGGCAAACGGTACCCTGGCTCTTGAGGTGGCACTCCGTGCGCTGGGCGTTGGGAGTCGCGACGAAGTGGTGGTGAGCCCGAGGAGCTTCCTTGCCTCGGCCTCCTGTATCGTTTCTGCGGGTGCCGTGCCGGTTTTTGCCGACGTTGACCGCAATACCCAGAACATAACCGCCGAGAGCATCATAAGGGTAGCGAACAGCAAGACCAAGGCGATTATTTGTGTCCATCTTGCCGGAATGCCGTGCGATATGGATCCTATTGTCGAGATGGCGTCTCAACGCGGCCTGTTTGTCATCGAGGACTGCGCACAGGCCCATGGCGCACGTTACAAAGGCAGGCCCGTCGGCTCCATCGGCCATATCGGGGCGTGGTCTTTCTGCCAGGACAAGATCATGACCACCGGCGGGGAGGGGGGGATGGTGACGACCAACGATCGCGCGTTGTGGTCCTTTATGTGGGCATACAAGGACCATGGAAAATCGTGGGAAGCCGTCTACGAAAAAGATCATCCTGCGGGCTTCCGCTGGTTGCATGACTCATTCGGTTCGAATTACCGGATGATCGAGTTGCAGGCTGTTCTCGGCCGCATGCAGCTGCAGCGCATGCCGGAATGGTCGACCCGGCGGCGTGATAACGCCATGAAGATCTGGGAAGCGGCAAAGATGTGCCCGGGTTTGCGCGTGCCGGCTATGCCTGCATGGGCGGAGCATGCGGCTTACAAGTGCTATGTGTTCGTCGAACCGGAAAAGTTGAAAAAAGGGTGGAGCCGGGATCGGATCATGGCCGAAATCAATGAGCGCGAAGTACCATGCTATTCGGGATCTTGCCCGGAAATCTACCTTGAAAAGGCATTTGACCATACTGGCTGGCGACCGTCCCGGCGCCTGCCGGTGGCAAGGGAGCTGGGTGAAACCAGCCTGATGTTCCTGGTGCATCCGACGCTGGAGGAGTCGCATATCGAGAAAACCTGCAGCGTCCTGCATGAAGTCATGAGCCTTGCCGCCGCTTCAGCCCCTATCCGCGTGCTCGCCCCATGCCCACCAATCGCCGCCGTCCTACCGGCCTCGACGGCATCAACCGGATCAGGGGGCTGATGCCCGTTCCGGCAAACGGCAGGGCAGTTACGGTCGCGTGCTTCTGCGTGGTGGCTGGTCTGGCCCTGATGCCCGAATCCGCGCCGGATCCCGCTGCAACGGAGCTGGCGTTCCTGGATATCGTAGGGGACAAGATCGAGCATATTCTTGCCTTCTCGGTGCTCGGTACGGGATTATTCAGCTCGTGGCGGCAGCCGGCGTTGTTCTGTGCGGTTTTCCTGCTGGGCTACGGGATGTTGATCGAGGTGCTCCAGGCATTCGTTCCGGGACGGGAGTCGTGTGTCGAGGATGTTATGGCCGATTGTGCAGGAATTGCCCTCTCCTGGCTTGCCATTGCCATGGTCAGGGTTCTGCGTCATGCGGAATCGGAAAAGAGGCGCAGGCATCATCGGCAGCGGAGGGCTCCCGTCCGTTCCGCCTCCCGGTGATGGCCGTCGGGCGGCGCTTCAGCAATATCCTCTTTACAAAACCCCGGTTGCTCGGGGTTTTTTTGTTTCAGGGGGGGCGCAGCATTGCATCATCTGTTGTTGACTCACCATCGATCTCCTTAACCGAGTAGCCGGGAGTCCGCCTGCATGCCCGACGCGGATGCTCATTCCGGCGCGTGAAGCCTCATGGCACCCAGGCAGGACAGAAGATATTTTCAGCCTCGGATCTTTCATTTTCTTCACGCTCCCGTTAATTTGAAATGTGTGACCTGCGGCGCGAGGCTGTTGGCTCACGGCAAGACGATACCGGGTTCATGAGATCTTTTCGCAACCATAAAACAGGATGGCCATGATTACCATAAAATCGATTCTCTGCCCCCTCGATTTCTCCGATGCGTCGAAGAACGCGTTCAGGTACGCCTGTGAGTTCGCCAGGGCGATGGGTTCCAAAATCAGGCTGCTGAACGTGGTCGAGCCGCGGCCCCTTGCCGCCGACATGACCCTGACCTATATACCTGTCGAGGAGGATCTGGAAAAGGCTGCTATGGAGGACATGCAGCCGCTTGTCGAGGAGGCGAAGTCGAAAGGCATCGAGGTGGATGCCGAGGTCGTCATCGGCATCCCTGCCGACGTGATCCTCGAACAGATAGACGAGAGCGATGCGAGCATGCTCATCATGGGCTCGCATGGCAAGACCGGCCTGAGCCGCCTCTTGATGGGCAGCGTCGCCGAAGGGGTCGTCAGGAAGGCGAAGGTCCCCGTGCTGATCGTCAAGGCCGACGAGAAGGAGTTTATCAGTTGATAGTTGATAGGCCATAGGTCCCATTCGTCCCATAGCTTTTTCAGCCTTTTGCTTTCCTGAAAGCCTCGAGCAGCGACATGGCGCCGCTGAAAGGGGAGAGGTCGCCCGAAAGGACCTGGCGTTCGACGGGATCGCGTTGTTCCATGACGGCGGGATTGCCGAAGAACTCCCGTTTCAGGCGCTCTTCGACGATGGCGTAGAGCAGCTGGCGCAACTGCTCGCGCCGCATCCGTTCAAGCTCGCCGCTCGCCTCCATGGCCGAGATGAACCGCTCGACCTCCTGCCACACCTCGGCGATGCCGCTCTGTTCGAGCGACGAGGTGAGCAGCACCTTCCGATACCATCCCGGGTGTTTTTCGGGAAGCAGCCGAAGGGCCGCCTCGAATTCCGCTTTCGACACCCGCGCGATGCCCTCCCGTTCGCCGTCGGCCTTGGTGATGGCCACCGCGTCGGCGATCTCCATGATGCCCCGCTTGATGCCTTGCAGTTCGTCGCCCGATCCGGGCAGCATGAGCAGGAGGATGAAGTCCACCATCGAGTTCACCACGATCTCCGACTGGCCGACACCGACCGTTTCGACGATGACCACGTGGTAGCCTGCCGCTTCGCAGAGCAGGATGGTCTCGTGCGTGCGGGGCGAGGTGCCGCCGAGGTAGCCTGACGATGCGGTCGGGCGGATGTAGGCCTCGGGCCGTGCAGCGAGCCGCTCCATGCGCGCCTTGTCGCCGAGGATACTGCCTCCTGAGCGGGTGCTGCTCGGGTCGATGGCCAGCACGGCCACCCGCAGCCCCTGGCGCACCAGCTCCAGGCCGAACGATTCGATGAAGGTGCTCTTGCCGGCACCGGGTGATCCGGTGATGCCGATCCGGATCGAGCGGCGCCCTTTGGAGAGGCAGCGGTCGAGGATTTCGTGCGCCCTTTTCTCATGGTCAGGCCGGATTGACTCGACCAGGGTGATGGCACGGCTGAGGAGGTGGCGGCTGCCCCCCGTTATCCCGTCGACGAATTCGTCGACGCCAGGCTCATGCAGTGGTTTGTGGGACATTCCGCCTTTCCGCTCAACCTTTGTGGCGTTCGAGGAGTTTGCCGAGCAGGCTGATGGCCGCTTCTGCGATGACCGTGCCGGGGCCGAAAACCCCGGCTACGCCGCGTTCGTAGAGATAGTCGTAGTCCCGTTCCGGGATGACGCCGCCGGCGATGACGAGGATATCCTCCCGATGCGCGGCTTTCAGCTCCTCGACGATGGCCGGGATGAGCGTCTTGTGGCCGGCGGCGAGGCTCGAGATGCCGACAATATGCACGTCGTTGTCAAGCGCCTGCCCGACCACCTCGGCGGGAGTCTGGAAGAGCGGGCTGATGTCGACGTCGAAGCCGATGTCGGCGAAGGCCGCTGCAATCACCTTCGCGCCTCGGTCGTGCCCATCCTGGCCCACCTTGGCCACGAGGATCCTCGGGCGACGGCCTTCGGCCTCTGCGAATTCGTCGGCCATGCGCTGCGCTTCCCTGAAGAGGCTGTTTTCCTGCATCTGCGAGAGGTAGATGGTGGTGTTGAGCTTGACGGTGGCGCGGTAGCGGCCATAGACCGCCTCGAGCGCCGACGAGATTTCGCCGAGGGTTGCGCGCAGGCGTGCGGCATCGACCGACAGCTCCAGCAGGTTGCCCTCGCCGCTTCCGGCGCAGGCTTCGATCGCTTGCAGCGCCTCCTGGACTTTGGCTTCGTCGCGGTCCGCCTTTATTTCGGCAAGTCGCGCCAGCTGCTGCTGCAGCACGGCCGTGTTGTCCACTTCGAGCAGCTCGATGTCGGTCCTGCTCTCGGTCCTGAAGGCGTTCACGCCGACGATGATCTCCTTGCCGCTGTCGATGCGGGCCTGCTTGCGCGTGGCAGCCTCTTCGATCTGCATCTTGGGAAGCCCCTGCTCGATCGCCTTCACCATGCCGCCGTTCCGTTCGATCTCCTGGATGATCCCCCATGCCTTTTCGGCGAGCTGGCGGGTGAGCTCCTCGACGTAATAAGAACCGCTCCACGGATCGATCGACCTGCAGATGTCGGTCTCCTCCTGCAGGTAGAGCTGGGGGTTCCTCGCGAGGCGCGCCGTGAAGACCGACGGCAGGGCGATCGCTTCGTCGAGCGCGTTGGTGTGCAGCGACTGGGTGTGGCCGAGAGCTGCTGCCAGCGCCTCGACGCAGGTGCGGGTGACGTTGTTGAAGGGGTCCTGCTCGGTCAGGCTCCAGCCGGAGGTCTGGCAGTGCGATCGCAGGGCGAGCGATTTCGGGTTCTTCGGATTGAACTGCGCGACGATCTTCGACCAGAGCATCCTGGCGGCGCGCAGCTTGGCGACCTCCATGAAGTAGTTCATGCCGATGCCCCAGAAGAAGGAGAGCCGGGGGGCGAAGGCGTCGATGTCGAGCCCCGCCTTGAGGCCTGTACGGATGTACTCGAGGCCGTCGGCGAGCGTATAGGCAAGCTCGAGGTCGGCCGTTGCACCGGCCTCCTGCATGTGGTAGCCCGAGATGCTGATGGAGTTGAACTTCGGCATCTTCTCGCTGGTGTACCTGAAGATGTCGGCGATGATGCGCATCGACGGCTCCGGCGGGTAGATATAGGTGTTGCGCACCATGAACTCCTTCAGGATGTCGTTCTGTATGGTGCCGCTGAGCTTTTCCGGAGGCACGCCCTGCTCTTCGGCGGCCACGATGTAGAAGGCCATCACGGGCAGCACGGCGCCGTTCATGGTCATCGAGACCGAGATGTCGCCAAGCGGGATCCGGTCGAAGAGGATCTTCATGTCCTCGACCGAATCGATCGCCACGCCGGCCTTGCCGACGTCGCCGACGACGCGCGGATGGTCTGAGTCGTAGCCCCGGTGGGTCGGCAGGTCGAAGGCGACCGAGAGGCCCTTCTGTCCGGCTGCCAGGTTCTGGCGGTAGAAGCGGTTCGACTCCTCTGCGGTCGAGAAGCCGGCATACTGGCGGATGGTCCACGGCTTGCTGGTGTACATGGTGGCGTAGGGGCCTGCCGTATAGGGAGGAAAGCCGGGGGCGAAGTCGAGGTGCTCCATGCCCTCGAGCACCGAGGCGTCGTACTTCGGCTGCACGGGAATGCCTTCGGCAGTCATCCAGGCCGTAGCGCCGGTGTCCGCAGCCGGGCTGGTGTCAGGCGCCCTGTATGGTTCAATCCTGGAGAAGTCGGGTCTCATAACACACCGGTTTTGTGTTGCAGTGAAAGCAGGCACGCATAAGCGTCGCTGCCGAGGTGGATGAACCGGTCGAGGCCGGCCTTGAGGTAGTCGTCCGCGTTTTCCGGCGGCTTCGACGCCATGATGACGAGGGTCTCCTTGTGCAGCTCCTGCATGGTCCCGAGGATCGAAGGCAGGGAGGCGAGATCCTCCTCGCCCGTCCAGCAGAGCACGACGATGTCCGGCTCCTCTTCGGTGATGGCCCGGCACGACTTCGATTCAAGCGGCAGCGCCATCGGGGCCTGCACCTCGAAGCCTCCGGTGCGGAGGAACTCCTCTGCGAAGGCCGAGACGCGGAGGCTTTTGGCCGGTTCGCCGTGCAGCCAGAAGGCCACGGTCGGCGTTTTTGCCCCTTTGGCGGCGTGGCCAAGCATCCGGAGCCTCAGGCGTTCGAAGTCGGGGGCCGCCTTTTCAGCGGCTCCCGGGTCGGCCATGATCGCCGAGATGACCTCCGGCGAGGGCGGCACCGTATAGCGGTTGATGCCGACCAGCGAACGCCTCCTGCCGTGGATCGCCTGCTGCCGCGCGGCAGCAGGGGCGGCGACCATGGCCTCGATCCTGCCGTCGGCCTCAGCCTGCTTCAGCCCGCCAGCGGCCTCGATCTCCTGGAACAGCTTCCATGAGTCGCGGCAGAGCGCTTCGGCCATGGTGTCGAGGTAGTACGATCCGGCGGCCGGGTCCACGACGCGGCCCAGGCCTGACTCCTCCCTGAGGAGGTGGTGGATGTTCCTGGTGATCCGTTCGGCGAGTTCCGGCAAAACCGCTCCCGACGCATCGAAAGAGGCGAGCTGGAGCGTGTCGCAGCCGCCGAGGATGGCCGAAACGGCCTCCGTCGAAAGTCGGAGGATGTTGGTATAGGGGTCGAGCACCGAGGCCGATCGCCTGGACGAGCGGACGAAGAGCTTCGGTTCCGGTGCCGATGCCGGGTCGACGCCGTAGGCGCCGAGCACCTGGAGCCACATGGCCCGGAAGGCGCGGAGTTTCGCCAGTTCGGGGAAGTGGCTCGTGCCGGTGCAGAAGAGCACCTCGGTCGAAGCCGCGGCGGCGGCGGCATCGATGCCCGATCCGGTCGCCCGGTTGAGCAGGTCGCTCACTTCGGCAAGCGCAAAGGCAAGCTCCTGGGTGATGGTCGCACCGGCATCGTGGAAGCGTTCGGTGTTCACGCTCAGCACCCTGAAGCCGGCCGGCCGGCGGGCAACGGTGATGAGCGAGGCGCATGAGCTGTCGTTCAGGATCGCGCCACAGGCCGACTCGAAGCCGGGGATGGTCGAGAGGTTGCCGAGCAGGGCCGAGGCATCGCCGATGGCGCCCGAAAAGAATATCTCGACTTTGGACAGGTCGATGCCGCCGAGCAGCGTCGCCAGCCTCGAGGCGCTGACCAGCGAAGGGTCCGAAAGCCTGAATTCGATGGCGTCCGCACCGCCGGCGATTGCCGACAGGGCGGCTTCCGCGCCCTGGGCGGCGTTGGCGACCACTACCTGCTGGCAGACGCTCCAGCTGTTCGAGCGGCGTGCGGTGGGCACGGCAGGGAAGGGTACCGCGTTACTGCGGTTGTACCAGGGCTCCATCGCGATGCCTTCCGGACTCTTCCAGACGATCTTCGCGTAGTCGGCGCCCTTGAGTTCTTCGAGAACCCGTGATTTCCAGGCGGCAGGTTCGACCGCCGGGAAACCGGAAAAGAGTGGTTCAGCCTGGGACATGGGTAATGATGATCTTCGGGTTCAAACGTCCAGGCATGGGGCGGCACGGCGAGCTGCCCCAGGCCTGAGCGTCACTTCTTTGGTTTGTGGCTTTCGATGATCTCCCTGATACGGGCCTTCATCTCGAGGGGGCGGGCTACCATGTCGACAAAGCCCTTCTGCTGCAGCCATCCGGTGGTCTGGAAATCCCTGGAGGTGCGGTGGCCGGTGTACTGCTCGATCACCCGCTTGCCGGAGAAGCCGATGTTGCCTGCGTTGTGCTCGAAGATCCTGATGCCCCTGGCGCCGAATCCGATGGCCACCCCGCCGAGGGTCGGGTCGGTGACGATCGTGATAAGCGGGAGCCCGGCCATCTCGACACGGGAGAGCGCGACATGGATCTTCGGGATGCTGACCATCGAGGAGCACCCTTCGTGCATGCGGGCACCGCCGCCTGCGGCCTGGATGATGAGCGGGCACTTCCGGTCGATGGCGATCTGCGCAGCCTGCCAGATCTTCTCCCCGGTGGACATGCAGAACGAGCCTCCGAGGAAGCCGAAGCTGGTGCCGCAGAAGACGACGTTGTGGTGGCTCACCTTGCCGTTGCCGGTGATGAGCGCCGACGACATGCCGTTCTTCTTGCGGTCCTCGACGATCTTGTCGCTGTAGTCGGGGAAATCGAGGATATCCCTGTCGACGATGTAGCGGGTCTCTTCATGCTCCACGAACGAATGCTTGTCGAGGATCAGGTCGATGTAGTCGTGTGCGGTGAGCCTGACGTAGCGGTGCCCGCAGGTGTCGCAGACGAAGTTGTCGTCGACGAGCTTGCGGTAGAGCACCGGGTCGGCCACATGCTTGCCGGATTCGTTGCGGCAACGCTTGTGGCGGGGCACGAAGTGGTTCTTCTCGGGTTTCGGAATGAAGGCGTGCACCGGCTTTTCGTAGACCTTGATCGCTTCTTCGGTGGTCAGGTCCCACTGCCCGATACGCTGCCAGCGGTCGACGCGGCGGTCGAACACGGCGTGGAAATGCTCGCTGGCCAGTTTTCCGGCCCATCTGGAGACGACGTTCCGGAACGATTCGAGCGCCTCGGTGCGGAAGCGGTGCGCCGGGCCGGCGTGCTCCGGGATGAGTTCGTCGACGATGCCGTTCTGGAGGGCCTCCCTGGCCGTGATCTGCGAGATCTCCGCGGCGAGGTTCGCCTTGTCCCGCGTCCTGAAGAGGATCGAGGAGCATGCCTCTGGGGCGATGACCAGGTAGGTCGCGTACTCCATGGCGAGTACGGCGTCGCAGCCGGTCAGCGCGATGGCGCCACCGCTGCAGCCCCGGTTGATGATCACCGAGATGGTCGGCACCTTCGACTCGGCAAGCGCCTGCATGCAGCGGCCGATCTTCCAGGCGATGCCGCCTGCTTCGGAAGACTCCGTCGGATCAGCGCCGGCCGTGTCGATCATGGTGATGACGATGCGCTTCTCCTTCTCGGCCAGGGCGATCGCGTCGATCGCCTTCTGGAATGCTGCGGGGGTCGGCATGCCCTGGTTCCACCTGATCACCTCCTCGTGGTCCTTCATGATGCGTTTGAGGTCACCGAAGTTGGAGGTCGGGCCGGACTGTTGCCCGATGAGCATGACGGGGTGGCTTGAATCGTTGAAGCGGATGTCGGCGCGGTGGGTCTGGATCAGGCAGCTTCCGTGGAGGTCGTTCCGGAGGCACTCTTCGACGTTTTCGAACACTTCGAGGTAGTCCAGATACTTGGGGCGTTCGGGGTGGAACGAGAGCTGGTATTTTTCGTACTCGGTCAGCTGCTTGATGGACTGGCTCGAATAGTTGAACTGTTCGTTTTTTTCGAAAGGGAGATAGAAATGTTTCACGTTGTTGGTCTTCAAGTCTTAGTGGTGATGTGGCTTTGGCTCCACCAATTCAAAAAGAACACGGTTGGTCTGCTTGGGATGGAGGAAGACGATCTGTTTGCCTCCAGCCCCCGTCGATGGCGGGCCAAGGGGGCTCAGCCCTGTTCCGGTGACACGCTCGGTTTCCCCTGCGAGGTTGTCGGTTGCCAGGGCGATATGGTGCATGCCCTCGCCGTTCTTCGCCAGGAACTTCGAGACGGCGCCCTCATCACCAAGGGGCTCGAGGAGCTCGATATGGGTCTGGCCGATCGGGATGAATGCCACACGGACCTTCTCCGAAGGCACCTCCTCGACCGTGACCGAACCCGGGTCGCACCCGAGGACGTTGAGAAACGTCCCGAGTGCGGCATCGAGGTCCTGAACCGCTATGGCTATATGGTCGATCCTGTTGATCATGGTGTTGCGGTTCTTTGCTGTTTTATGATCGTTTGTTCGCGTAGCCGATCGTCTGCAGGGCTTCGCTGATCTCGTCGAGGATCGCCGGGTCGTCGATGGTCGGCGGAACGGTGTACTCCTCGCCATTGGCGATCTTGCGCATCGTGGCGCGAAGGATCTTGCCCGAGCGGGTTTTCGGCAGCCTGTTGACGATGACGGCCTGCTTGAACGAGGCAACTGGCCCGATATTCTCGCGGACGTACTCGACCACGTGCTTGACGATCAGTTCCGGCGGGGTGTCCACGCCGCTCTTGAGCACGAGGAAGCCAAGCGGGATTTCGCCCTTGAGGTCGTCCGCCACGCCGATGACCGCGCTTTCCGCCACGTCGGGGTGTTCGCAGAGCTCCGCTTCGATGGCTCCCGTCGAGAGGCGGTGGCCAGCGACGTTGATGATGTCGTCAGTCCTCGACATGATATAGATGTATCCATCCTCATCGATGTAGCCGGCGTCGCTCGTCTGGTAGTAGCCCGGGAAGTTGGTCATGTAGCTCTCCTTGAAGCGGTTGTCCGCCTTCCAGAGGGTAAGCATGGTGCCCGGAGGCAGTGGAAGCTTCACGACGATGTCGCCCATCTGGCCTGGCGGGAGCTCTTCGAGCTCGGCGTTGACCACCTTGACGTCATAACCGGGAACTGCGCGCGAGGCTGAACCGTACTTCACCGGCCCGGGTTCGATGCCCTGGCAGTTGGCTGCGATGGCCCATCCCGTCTCGGTCTGCCACCAGTGGTCGATGACCGGCACCTGAAGCTGCTTCTCGGCCCACTTGACCGTATCAGGATCGGCACGCTCGCCGGCGAGGAAGAGTGTCCTGAACTTTTCAAAGTTGTAGCGGCCGATGTACTTGCCTTCGGGATCCTCCTTCTTGATCGCCCTGAAAGCGGTAGGCGCGGTGAAGAGCACCGAGACGTCGTGTTCGCTGATGATCCTCCAGAATGTTCCGGGATCGGGGGTGCCGACCGGCTTGCCCTCGAAGATCACGGTCGTGCAACCGTGCAGCAGGGGAGCGTAGGCGATGTAGGAGTGGCCAACCACCCAGCCCACGTCGCTCGCCGCCCAGAAGACCTCTCCCGGCTTGACGTTGTAGACGTGCTCCATGGTCCATTTCAGCGCCACCATGTGGCCGCCGTTGTCACGGACGATGCCTTTCGGCTGGCCGGTGGTGCCGGAGGTGTAGAGGATGTAGAGCGGGTCGGTGGACTCGACCGGCACGCACTGGGCCGGGGCGATGCCCAGTTGGGCCTGCTTCCAGCTCATGTCGCGGTCCTCGTCGAGCTGCGCCTTCATCTGCTCGCGCTGGTAGATGATGCAGATCTCGGGTTTGAAGTGGGCCAGCTCCACGGCGAAGTCGAGCAGGCGCTTGTAGTCGATGATCTTGCCGTGTTCGATGCCGCAGGAGGCCGAGACGATCACCTTCGGCTTGCAGTCGTCGATGCGGACGGCGAGCTCGTGCGAGGCGAAGCCTCCGAACACCACCGAGTGGATTGCGCCGAGCCTGGCGCAGGCGAGCATCGCGATGACCGCCTGGGGGATCATCGGCATGTAGATGATGACCCTGTCGCCCTTCCTGACACCGCGGGCCTTCAGGGCGCCGGCGAAGAGCGCGACCTTGTCGCGGAACTCGCGGTAGGTGTACTTCTCGATGGTGCCGGTTACCGGGCTGTCATAGATGACGGCGATCTCGTTGCCGCGTCCTTCATCGACGTGGCGGTCAAGGGCGTTGTAGCAGGTGTTGGTGACGCCGCCGGGGAACCAGCGGTAGAAAGGGGGGTTGGAGTCGTCGAGTACCTTGTCCCATTTCGAGTACCAGTGAAGCTTTTCGCCAACTTCACCCCAGAACTGCTCCGGGTTTTCGACCGACTGCCGGTGCACGGCGCTGTAGGATAGTGTCATACTGGACAACCCCCTTTGAATATGGATGTTAATGATAGGTCAGCAGAGACGGACAAAATACTGGAGGAGAGGCGGAGAGGGTATGGAGCTGTGGGTGCAACATACTGGACCAGACAGAAGTTGAGTGCCAAAACCAATTTTACTAAAAATAACCGATTAAGCAATGATGTGATTGTCATCTGCCGGCATTCGGGGCAAGGGGTTCCAGCGGGCGGAGAAGATTGAACAGGTCGATCAAGGCGGCGACATCGAGCGCCTCCGCCCTGAGCCTGAGGGTCGATTCCGGGACCGACGTGGTGTCGTACCGCTCCTTCAGGTTGTTCAGGAGGGTTTTGCGGCGCTGGTGGAAGGCGCACCTGACGAAGTTCCTGAAGCCGTCGCAATCGGCGACCGGATCCTCCTGCCGGGGCACCATCCGGATCACCGCGCTGTCGACCTCCGGCCTCGGCCTGAAGACCGCGCGGCCTACCTTGAAGAGGTATTTCACCTCGCAGAAGGCCTGCATCTGCACGGCAAGGATGCCGTACTCCTTCGTGCCGGGCTCGGCCGCAAGCCGCTGTGCGACCTCGTGCTGCATCATGAGGGTCGCGGAGGAGATGAGCCGGCGGTTGTCGAGCAGGCGGAAGAGGATCGGGCTGGTGATGGAGTAGGGGATGTTGCCGAGCACCGCGATCCTGCCGTTTCCGGCGATCGGTTCCAGCGGCACCTTCAGGAAGTCCCCTTCGATCAGTTCGATCTCCGGGTGTTCGCGACGGATGAATCCGGCAAGCTCATGGTCCTTCTCTATCGCCGTGAATGACGGTACCGCTTCGAGGATGGCGGTGCTGAGCGCCCCGAAACCGGGGCCGATCTCCACGACCCGGTCACCGGGCGCGATGCCCGATTCGCGGACGATCTTCCGTGGGATGTTGCGATCCGTCAGGAAGTTTTGGCCCAATTTTTTTTTTGCCGCTATATGCGTATGCTTATATTCAACTTTCGTCATCGGCCAGGGTGTGAAGCGTGTGTCTCGCAGGCTGGAACTACTTTTTATAATCTAAGTTATTCTGTCATTAATGGGAGAGAAAAACACCGTCGAGGTAACCGACAAGTACACCTCCAGAGGCAACAAGGCGACCCGTACGGGATTCGGTGAAGCGCTGCTTGAAGCAGGCAGGGAGAACCCGTCGGTGGTTGCCCTCTGCTCAGACCTCACCGGTTCGCTGAACATGAACCTCTTCCGAGACGAGTTTCCGGATCGTTTCATCCAGACCGGCATCGCCGAGGCCAACATGGTCTCTATGGCCGCGGGCCTTGCTACCACCGGCAAGGTCCCCGTCGCATCGAGCTTTGCGGTCTTCGCGACCGGCAGGGTCTACGACCAGATCCGCCAGTCGGTCTGCTATTCGAACCTCAACGTCAAGATCTGCGCCTCGCATGCCGGGCTGACCCTCGGCGAGGATGGAGCGACCCACCAGATCCTCGAGGATATCGGGCTGATGCGCGGCCTGCCGCGCATGACCGTCGTGGTGCCTTGCGACTACAGCGAGACCAGGCGGGCCACAAAAGCCATTATCGACCACCAGGGACCGGTCTACCTCCGCTTCGGACGCCCGAACGTGCCGGACTTCACCCGTGACGAGGACGGCTTCGAGATCGGCAAGTCCATCATGCTTCGCGACGGCAGGGACGTTACGGTCATCGCCTGCGGCATCATGGTCTGGAAAGCCCTCGAGGCGGCAAGGATCCTCGAGAAGGAGGGGGTTACGGTGCGAGTCATCAACATGCACACCATCAAGCCGGTCGATACCCTCGCCATCGTCCTGGCCGCCAGCGAAACCGGCGCCATCGTCACGGCCGAGGAGCACCAGATGTATACCGGCCTCGGTGAAGCGGTTGCCAGCGTCTGTGCCCGCAATATCCCCGTGCCGGTCGAGATGGTCGCCGTCGAAGATACCTTCGGCGAATCGGGAAAGCCCGACGACCTGCTCAAGAAGTACAAGCTGGCCACCGAGGACATCCTCGAGAAGATCTACATCGCGCTCAGAAGGAAGGACTGAGAGCGGGGAAAACGTCTTCCGGGTCTCATATAGGTCGTATAAGCCCTGTAGGTCCCATAAGGCCCATTGGACCCATTTTTTCAAACCATGCAGAAGCGGGGTGTGCGTCGGTCATCGACCGCCTCCGCAACAACGGAGAATAGCGCGATGTCGATGCCCAATTTCAGCGATATGATGAAGCAGCTCAAGGAGGCTGGCGAGAAGATGCAGGACGTGCACAAGCAGCTCGAAAAGCTCGTCTCTGAAGGCGAAGCCGGGGGTGGCATGGTCCGCGTCAAGGTGAACGGCCGGCAGAAGCTGCTCGAACTCCGCATCGACCCGGAGATCATGGACGACGTCGAGATGGTCCAGGACCTGGTCGTGGCTGCGGTCAACAATGCGATGGAGTCTTCCATCCAGCTGGCGCAGGGGGAGATCTCCAGGGCTGCCGGCGGCATCAACCCCGCAGACCTGCTCAAGAACCTCAACCTGGGAAAGTGACCACCCATCCATGCGCTACACCTCAGGAGCCATCGAAGCATTGATCGACGAGTTCGCGAAGCTCCCGGGCATCGGCCGCAAGACCGCCCAGCGGCTTGCGATGCATGTGCTGCAGGAGCCCCGCCAGGAGGTCGAAAAGCTTGCGGCGGCCCTCATCGACGTCAAGGAGAGGGTCACCCGCTGCTCGGTCTGCCAGAACATCACCGACCTCGGCACCGACCCCTGCAAGGTGTGCACCTCTTCCGGTCGGGACCGCACGGTCATCTGCGTCGTCGAATCCCCTACCGAAGTGCTCGCCCTTGAGAAGACCGGCCACTACAAGGGGCTCTACCACGTGCTGCACGGGGTGATCTCGCCTCTCGACGGCATCGGTCCTGACGACATCAAGATCCGAGAGCTCCTCACGCGCCTCGGCCACGAGGGGTCGGCATCGGTCCGCGAAGTCGTGCTTGCCCTCAACCCGACGGTCGAAGGGGAGACCACTTCGCTCTACATCGGCAAGCTGCTCAAGCCGCTCGGCATCAGCGTCACCCGTATCGCCCGGGGTATCCCTGTCGGGGCGGAGCTCGAATTCATCGACGAAGCCACGCTTTCGAGGGCCATGGACGGCCGTTCGGCGCTGTGATTTCGCCGTTCCGGAACACTAATTACCAGAATACCATCCACGACTGATGAACGGAGAAAAGAAGGTACTGATACTGGGTGGAGGCCTTGCCGGCCTGACCGCCGCCAAACGTCTCGTCGACCGGGGTTTCCAGGTCAAGGTCCTCGAAAAACGCCCCATCTTCGGTGGCAAGGTTTCGGCATGGAAGGACCAGGAGGGGGACTGGATCGAGTCGGGCACCCACTGCTTTTTCGGCGCCTACGGCGTGCTCTACGACCTCATGAAGGAGATCGGCACCTACCATGCGGTGCTCTGGAAGGAGCACCGGCTGACCTATACCCTCGACGGGGGCGGCAGCTTCACCTTCGACACCTGGGACCTGCCCAGTCCGTTGCACCTGCTTCCCGCGATCGTCAAGAACGGCTACTTCACTTTCGGCGAGATGGCCGCCTTCTCCAGGTCGCTGATACCGCTTGCCCTCCAGAGGCAGAGGTACGCGCCCACGCAGGACCACATCTCATTCGCCGAATGGGCGGAGCAGCGCAGGTTCGGCAAGCGCCTCATGGACAAGATGTTCCGGCCGATGGCCCTTGCGCTCAAGTTCATCCCGCCGGAGGAGATCTCCGCCAAGATCATCCTCGACGTCACCGAGACCTTCTACCGGATTCCCGACGCATCCTGCATGGGTTTCCTGAAGGGGTCGCCCCAGGAGTACCTGCATCAGCCGCTGGTCGACTACTCGGCCAAGCGGGGCGCGCACTTCCAGACCGGCGCCGCGGTGGAGGAGCTGCTCTTCGACGGCACGCGGATCCGGGGCGTCCAGCTCAGGAGCGGCGAGATCCTCGATGCGGATTACTATATCTCCGCCCTGCCCATCCACAACCTGCGCAAGGTCATTCCGGCATCGCTCAGGAAGCACGACCGCTTCTTCGGCAACCTCGACATGCTCGAAGGGGTGCCGGTCATCTCCGTGCAGATCTGGTACGACCGCGAGGTCACGCCGATCGACAACGTCCTCTTCAGCCCGGATGGCGTCATCCCGGTCTACGCGAACCTCGCCAGGACCACGCCGGACTACCGCACCCTGCGCGGCGAGAAGTACGAGGGGAACAGCCGGTTCGAGTTCTGCGTCGCTCCGGCCAAGGAGCTGATGGGGCTGACCAACGACGAGATCGTGCAGCGGGTGGATCGCAGCGTCAGGGCCAATTTCCCGAAATCGTCGCAGGGAGCCAGGATTCTCAAGTCGACCGTTGTCAGGATCCCGCAGTCGGTCTACGCGCCGTTGCCGGGGATGGAGCAGTACCGTCCGACCCAGGCCACGCCGGTTTCGAACCTCTTCCTGGCCGGCGGCTTCTCGCAGCAGCTCTACTACGACTCGATGGGCGGCGCCGTCATGAGCGCCAACCTCGCCGTCGATGCCATCCTCAGGGATTCTATGAAAATCTGACCGCTGGGGCGGCGTGCCGTGCCCGTCTGCCGCGGGTGCGCGCAATTCGATGTAATGAGAGAAAAATTGTTCTTTTTGTCGGCAAAAGTGTTATATTCAGTCACGTGATTGAATGACTGGCCTTTGGGCCGGCAGGCCCTTGTAGCTCAGTGGATAGAGCAGCAGTTTCCGGAACTGAAGGTCGGCAGTTCGAATCTGTCCAAGGGCACAAGGTTCAACAGACATCGGGGTGTGGCTCAGCTGGTAGAGTGCTGCGTTCGGGACGCAGAGGTCGTGGGTTCGAGTCCCGCCACCCCGACACCAAAGGCGATTGCAACATGTTTTGCAGTCGCCTTTTTCATTTCTCCCAAGCCGGACGTGCTGCGCATCCACTCCTCTGAACGATTTGCCGTAACCGTCAGTTTTTCTTATCATATGACGAATCGTTCATATGATGAGCCATAATGCAATGACAGGACATAGCCCAGAAAAATGCAAAACAACCTGTTTCCATCCTGAGCTTGTCGAGCGAGTCAGGACGGAGATGCCGGGAGCGTCGCTGCAGGAGGATCTGGCTCAACTCTTCAAGGTGCTGGGTGATCATACTCGGATCAGGATCCTCAATGCCCTGTACCGCTCGGAACTTTGCGTCTGTGACCTGACCTCAATCCTCGGCATGAACCAGTCGGCCGTTTCGCATCAGCTCAGGGTGCTCAGGGACGCCAAGATCGTCCGCTCCAAGAAGCAGGGGAAGAACGTGCTCTACAATCTTGACGACAGCCACATTTTCGACCTTATCCGGATCGGATTCGAACATGTGCAGGAAGGGGAGTAGAGTGTTTTTTTTGTTGTACGCATGAACACATGAACATGTGTTAATGTGAAGGAAAATAAAAAAGGAGAAATCTATGCAAGATGTACTGACCCGGATTCCGCAGATCCTTGACGCCTCATGGGCGGTGCTTCTTGAAACGGCCCCTTTCGTGCTGCTCGGGTTTTTCGTCGCCGGGCTGCTGAAGGCGTTCATGCCGGATGATTTTGTCGCCACGCACCTCGGAGGCAACGGTTTCGGAAGCATCCTGAAGGCTTCAGCCATCGGCGTACCCATTCCGCTCTGCAGTTGCGGCGTGCTGCCGGCGGCAGCCGGACTGAAAAAGCAGGGGGCGGGGAAGGGGGCGCTCGCCTCGTTCCTCATCTCCACCCCGGAGACCGGAGTGGATTCCATCGCCGTTACCTATGCGCTGCTTGACCCCGTCATGGCGGTGGTGCGGCCGGTCGCAGGCTTTCTCACGGCGCTTGCCGCCGGGGTCGCCGTATCGGCCTCCGAGAAGTTCGGCGCTGTGTCTGAAGAGCCTGCTCCCGAAAAACCGCAGTCGACCTGCACCTCATCGTGTTGCTGCAGCCACAAGAAGCCGGTACAGAAGGGGCCTGTCGACAAGCTGAAAGCCGGCATTGAGTTCGCGTTCGGTGACCTGCTCAAGGATGTCGGAGGCTGGCTCTTCCTCGGGGTCCTGCTGGCCGGAACGATCTCCGCGCTGCTCTCTCCCGAAGCGATCGAACGCCTGTTTTCGAACGAGCTGCTGACGATGGCCCTGATGTTCGCCGTGTCGGTGCCGCTTTACGTCTGCGCGACCGCCTCGACCCCCATCGCGGCAGCCTTCGCCCTGAAGGGGGTTTCGCCCGGCGCGGCGCTGGTTTTCCTGCTTGCCGGCCCGGCAACCAACGCAGCTTCGCTGACCGTGATCTCCCGATTGCTCGGCAGGCGCGCCACGGCCGTCTACTTGGCCGCCATCGTCGTCATGTCGTTTGCCGCCGGCATGCTGGTCAATCACCTCTATGCCTTGCTGGGACTTGATATCAGGCACTGGGTGAGTCGTGGCGGCCATGAAGATGCCACTCCCCTCGCTATCGCTTCGGCGCTCCTCCTCGGGCTCCTGGTGCTCAGGAGCTACCTCCCTGGCCGGCACGAGTCCCACCGGCACTGATGGCCGAATGACGGCAAACCGCCTCTTTTTTGACAGAAAGCGTCATGGTGCCATGGCGCTTTCCCCATTTTCACTATTTTCTCCCAAGAATGGCTGCACGGCAGTCGCGATACAACCAGAAACGAATGAATCATGTTACAATTCCAGGTGAACAAACCGGCGTGCATACGATGTGGAGAGTGTGTTTTCGACTGTCCGTCGAGGATTATCGGGGTGGAGGAGGGCTATCCGGCCATTCCTGCCGAGAAGGAGTCGGCCTGTATCAGGTGCGAGCACTGCCTGACGGTCTGTCCGACGGGGGCAGTCTCCATCCTTGGCTACCAGCCTGCAGAGAGCAGGCTGCTTGAGGGCAACCTCCCGGATGCCTCACAGCTCGAAACCCTGATCAAGGGGCGGAGATCGGTTCGACGGTATCAGGAGGAGAACGTGGATCCGGAGCTCATGCAGCGCCTGCTCGAAGCCGCCTGGCACGCCCCGACAGGAGTGAACTCGCGCCAGGTGCGGTTCACGGTGATCGACGACCGGGAGAAGCTCTCCCGTTTGCGTGACGAGGTGATGGCGGGGCTCGTGCAGTTGCAGAAGGAGAACCGCATTCCGAGGGAGATGGCCTACTTCTCCCGCTTCGTGCGGGTCTGGGAGCGCCAGAAGGTCGACCTGATCTTCCGCAATGCGCCACACCTGCTGATCGCCACGGCCCCGAAGGGGGTCGCCTGCCCGAAGGAGGACTGCCTTATCGCCCTCTCCTATTTCGAACTGCTCGCCCAGTCGAGCGGCTTGGGAACCGTATGGAACGGGCTGGTGAAGTGGGCGTTCGACCTGCTGCCCGAAGCGAGGGAGAAGCTCGGTATCCCGGAGGACCACCTTTTCGGCTACTCCATGAGCTTCGGCATGCCTGCAGTCCGCTATTTCAGGACGGTGCAGCACGCTCCTGCCATCATTCATCGGCCGATGTGACGCTGCTGTTTCGCCGGGCGGGAGGACGACGTCCCCGCCCGACGTTTCACCTTTTTGTCTGTCTTTGTTGTGCTATAAAGAACTTTACAGAGCAAAGCATCTTCGCGAATACGCTGAAAAGTTGTTCGATGGGGCACGATGCTGAACGTTTCCAAGTTTGATGCGTGCGGCGTATAATGGATTTTATCCGGACCTCTCCATAACTCATAGACCATTGTCGATTTGAGCAGCAGCCCGACATCACGCCACAATCCGGCTGGATCCGTCTCCCGCAAGCGCATTTTTGTTGTGGGGGCGACTGGCTATATCGGCAAATTCGTCGTCCGTGAACTGGTTTCAAGGGGATACGAGGTGGTCAGTTTCGCACGGGAGCGGTCAGGGATCGATGCGGCGACGGGAGCAGAAGAGACCCGAAGGCAGCTTCAGGGTTCTGAAGTCCGATTCGGCGATGTGTGCGACCAGGCTTCGCTGCTCAGGGAGGGGATCAGGGGGGAGCGTTTCGATGTGGTCGTCTCCTGCCTCACCTCCCGGAACGGCGGCGTGAAGGATTCCTGGGCCATCGATTACCGGGCGACGAGGAACGCGCTCGATGCAGGCATCTCGGCAGGCATCGGCCAGTTCGTGCTGCTTTCGGCCATCTGCGTCCAGAAACCGATGCTCGAGTTCCAGCGGGCCAAGCTGAAGTTCGAAAAGGAACTGATCGATTCCGGGGTGGCCTACTCCATCGTCCGTCCAACGGCATTCTTCAAGTCGATCGCCGGCCAGGTGGAGGCAGTGAAGGGAGGGAAGCCGTACATGATGTTCGGCGACGGCCGCCTAACGGCATGCAAGCCGATCAGCGAGGCGGACCTGGCGCGGTTCATGGCCGACTGCATCGATGATCCGTCGAAGCGGAACGCCATCCTGCCGATCGGCGGACCCGGCAGGGCGCTGACGAACCTCGACCAGGCCAATATGCTCTTTGAACTGCTCGGGCGTGAGCCGAAGCTGAAACGGGTCCCGATCCAGATCTTCGACGTGATTATACCGGTGCTGGCCCTTCTTGCGAAGTTTCTCCCGAACTTCGTCGACAAGGCGGAGTTCGCACGGATCGGAAAGTACTACTGCTCGGAGTCGATGCTGGTGCTGAACCCGTCGACAGGCAGGTACGATGCCGACGCTACGCCATCGTACGGCTCTGATACGCTGAAGGAGTTCTACGACCGGGTGCTCAAAGAGGGGCTCACCGGCCAGGAACTCGGCTCCCACTCCATGTTCTGAAACCCGCGGAGGACCAATGCCTGTCCAGATGGTTTATGTGACGGCGGCGTTGATGGCCGCATCCCTGCTTCCGATTCCGGTTGCCTACCTGGAGATCATTCATGTCGTCGTGTTCGGCACCTTCGGATGGGGGGCTTACCGGCATCTCCGCCCGGGGAGCCCGCCGCTCGAGCTGGCGCTGGCTCTTGCCTACGCCGTGTTCGCCATCCTCTTCAACCCGCTCAGCCAGGTCGCCCTTCCGGCACAGGCCTGGATCGGCATAAACATTGCCGGAGCAATCCTCCTGCTCGTTAGCCGGAGGCAAATCGCAGGCTGAATCTTGCAGCGGAATCTCCTTTGTTCGTTTGGGTTTTGTATAAAGAACTTTACAAAACAAACTGGACTTGAGATATGCATAAGAGTGACGATGTTGCTGCCATGATCATCTTGTCTGGTGGATCATTGCGGAGGAGATATCAATGATTACCCCCAAGACGCTGGCATTCCTCGGCTCCCTAAAGGAGAACAATTCGAGGGAGTGGTTCCAGAGGCACCGTGCCGAGTATGACGCCGCACGTGCCGATTTCTTCGATACGGTCGTCCGGTTCATCGATGCGGTGGCAAGTTTCGACGATGTGGTCGCATCGGCACGGCCAGACCCGAAATCCTGCATGATGCGCATCCATCGGGACACCCGTTTTTCGAAGGACAAAACTCCATACAAAACAGGATTTTTCGCATTTGCCGGCAAGGGTGGGTGGAAGGCCGGAAACGCAGGGTACTATCTGCACATCGAGCCCGGGGCCTCCTTCGTGGGCGGAGGGCTCTACATGCCGGAACCCCCGATACTGGACAAGACGCGGCGTGCGATAGATGCCCGCCATCAGGAGTGGCTTTCGATCGTTACCGGCCCGGGGCTGCTTGCGGGGTTTCCGGAAGGGGTGCTGCCGTCGGGCGAGACGAAACGGCCGCCGAAGGGGTATGGCGCCACGAACCCCGCTATCGCATGGCTAAGGTACAAGGGGTACTACACCCAAAAATTTTTCGAGGACGGGGAGCTGGTGGCTGCAGATTTTCCTGAACGATTGGGGTTGACCTGCAAGGCGGTTCTTCCGATGGTGCGTTTCCTGAACGATGCCATCAGCCGCTGATGGAAAAGGATCAGGGCAGTTCGAAACCCTCGAGGATCGAGTCGAAATCCACAGGGAAAGAGGGCTCGAGGTTTCCAAGGATATCCCGGCCTTCTGGCATCTCGTGCACTCCGCACGGGAACGACCCGTGGGTCGCGAGGTATTCCAGCAGGTAGTTCGTCAACCTGAAGTAGCCGCTCGGCTTGTTCGAGGTTGCTGCGGGTGAGGGGTTCGGCGGCTTGCCGACAGCCCATTGCTCTACGATCCGCTCCACAAGTTGCCGGTAACGGTCACCGGACTCTCTGTCTGCTATGCCAGAAATCATCCCTATGGACTCCTTTTTGCTGTTCTCTGGACGCTCTTGAATACAAGGTTGGGTCGTGTGCACGAGAGTGTGTATATTACAAAAATTATTCGAGACCCGGGTTAGTACCGGATCGGGATCGTATAACTTCCCCCAGATGCACCGTTTGAAATTCAAGGCGTTCTTGAAAGCCTGGGTACTTTCCCAGGCTATTTACAAGGAACAGCCATTCCTTTTCCTCTGGAAAAACAAG
>OMIK01000103.1 GCA_900299075.1 Chlorobi bacterium Chlorobi_1 | reverse complement strand
GTTGATGGTTGATAGTTGAAATTATCCATTGTCAATTGTCAACTATCTCCACGTACTTCCCGAACTCATGCGGGTCGGGCAGGGTGATGGCCCCGGAGGGGCAGACCGGTTCGCAGCGGGTGCAGAGCACCAGGCAGCTGTAGGGGTTGGCAACCCGCATCTTCGGGCGTTTCACCACAACCGCATCGGGTTCAGGAGAGCCGGGTTCGAAGACGCCCGGCCGGCAGAAATCGGCGCACTCTCCGCAGCCGTTGCACTCCGTCGCATCGATCGTCGGAAACCAGGCGATCTCCTCCCTGGGTACAAGCAGCCGTTTCTTTTTTCCCATCAGCTATCAATTAACAATTATCCACCATCAACTTTCAACGTACTCCACGTACCTCTCGAAGTCGCGGGGGTCGGGCATGGTGATGGCCCCGGAGGTGCAAATGGGAACGCACCTGGTGCAGAGCACGAGGCACTGGTAGGGGTTTCCTACGACCAGCTTCGGGCGATGGATGCCCGTCGGATCGGGTTCGCCGAGTTCGAAGACGCCCGGCTTGCAGAGCACCTTGCAGTCGCCGCAGCCGTTGCAGAGCTCAGGCTTGATGGTCGGGAACCAGGGGATCTCCTCGCGGGGCGCCAAGAGTCGCTTCTTCTTTTTCACCGTTTCTGGTTTCGGTGCCGCCACGGCCGCCGTCGCGGCCGCGGCTTCGGGCTTTGCCCAGGAGCCGGGAACATCGACGGCGTTGTCCTCGCAACGCTCCATCGCGCGTGACTTGCGAGCAATGCGCAGGGCGCGGACCGGCCGGAAGAGGCACCCCTCGCAGGAGGGCTTTTCGCAACGGCCGAAAAAGCAGTCGAAGAGCAGCATCCCCCTTACCCCTGGAGCGCCGACTTCACCGATGCGACGAATGCCTCGACAGCCTTGCCGAGCCCGTCGGGATCCTTGCCGCCGGCGGTCGCCAGCTCCGGCTTGCCTCCCCCGCCGCCCTTGACGCAGGCCGCGGCCTCGCGCACGAGCTTGCCGGCATCGAGCTTCAGGCTCCTGACGGCCTCATCCGACGCGAACGCGACCAGCGACACCTTCCCGTCGTCGACGCCGCACAGCAGGCCGACGGCCATCGGAACCCGGTCGCGGAGGGCCTGGCCCGCCTGGCGGAGCTCGTCGCCGCCGACGCCGTCGAGCCGTTCGGTCATGATCCGGCACCCGTTGACCTCCTCACCCCCTGCGAGCGAGGCGGCAAGGGTGTCGAGCAGGCCGGCAAGCCGGGTCTCCTGCAGCTGCTTCTCGAGCGCCTTGCGGCCGTCGAGCAGCTCCTGGATCTTCGGCAGCGGGGCCTCGTCGGACTTGAGCTTCATGAGCTGGCGGATCTCCTGCAGGTCACGGTACTCCTTCCAGAGGAGGGCTTCGGCGGCGCGGCCGGTGACCGCCTCGATGCGGCGGATGCCGGAGGCGACCGACGATTCGCCGACGACCTTGACCATGCCGATCTGGCCGATGTTCCCCACGTGGGTGCCGCCGCACAGCTCGATCGAGATGCCGGGAACCTCGACCACGCGCACGCGGTCGGCGTACTTGTCGCCGAAGAAGGCGAGAGCGCCCATCGAGAGCGCATCTTCGTAAGGCACGTCGACGTGCCGGTTCAGCCCTTCGGCCTTCCGGATCTGGGCGTTCACCTCATGCTCCACCTGCTCGAGCTCCTCCGGGCTGACCCTGGAGAAGTGGCTGAAATCGAAGCGGAGGCGCTCCGGAGTGACCAGCGAGCCCTTCTGCTGGACATGCTCGCCGAGCACCTTGCGCAGGGCGGCGTGCAGGAGGTGGGTTGCCGTGTGGTTGCGCTCGGTGTCGACGCGGGAGTTGCGGTCGACCGACGCTTCGGCAGCGGCGGCCGTGCCGTCGAACTCGACGTCCGACGGGGCGACGGCGCAGTCGCGCACCTTGTCGTGCGCCGCGGAGACTACATGTACGAAGAGCTCGCCGTCCTTGCGGGTCTCGGCGACCTCGAAACGGTAGGCGCCGGTCTCGATGGTGCCGCGGTCGCCCACCTGGCCGCCGCTCTCGGCGTAGAAGGGGGTGCGGTCGAGTACGAGCAGCAGGCGGTCGCCGGCCTTCCTGGCAGCCAGGAGGGTAGCCGGAGCCTCGAGGGTCTCGTAACCGATAAAGGCGGTCGGGCGCTCCTCGGCGAACCACTCCCAGGAGCCGCCATCCTCGCTCGCCCGCATCTTGTCCTTGCGGTCCATGCGTGCACGGGCCTTCTGCTCCTGCATGCAGTGCTCGAAGCCCTGTTCGTCGACATCGAAGCCGACCTCGGCAGCCATCAGGCGCGTGAGGTCGAGCGGAAAACCGAAGGTGTCGTAGAGCCTGAAGGCGTCGGCGCCGGAGACGGCCGCAGTGCCGGCGACCTTCATGGCGGCGACCACCTCGTTGAAGATCTCGGTGCCGCGCCCGAGGGTGGCGAGGAAGCTCTCCTCCTCGGCCCGGATGATCTTCTCGACCGTCTTGCGCTGCTTGTGCAGCTCGGGGAAGACCTCCCCCATGGTGTCGGCGAGCACACCCACCATCCTGAACATGATCGGCTCGTGGCAACCGAGGGTGCCCGCGTAGCGGACCGCCCTGCGGAGGATGCGGCGAAGCACGTAGCCGCGCCCTTCGTTGCCGGGAACGGCGCCGTCGGAGAGCGCGAAGGTGAGGGTGCGGGAGTGGTCGGCGAGCACCCGCATGGCGATGTCGGTCGCACTTTCGAGCGAGGCGGTGTAGGTGACGCCGGTCAGCTCGGTGATGCGGTCGAAGAGCGGGGTAAAGACGTCGCTGTCGTAGTTGGAGGACTTGCCCTGCATGACGGCAGTGACGCGCTCGAAGCCCATGCCGGTGTCGACATGCTTCTGCGGCAGCGGCTCGAGGGAGCCATCGCCCTGGCGGTTGTACTGGATGAAGACCAGGTTCCAGAGCTCGATGACGCGGTGGTCGCCGACGTTGACCAGCGGGCCGCCGGAGCCGTCGGGGGTCAGGTCTATGTGGATCTCGGAACAGGGGCCGCAGGGGCCGGTTTCGCCCATCTCCCAGAAGTTGTCCTTGTCGCCGAACTTGAGGATGTGGCTCGGGGCGATGTCGGTCACCTGTTTCCAGAGCTCGAGGCTCTCCTCGTCGTCGTGGTAGACGGTGGCGTAGAGGCGCTCCTTCGGCAGCTTCCAGACCCCGGTCAGCAGCTCCCATGCCCAGCCGATCGCCTCCTTCTTGTAGTAGTCGCCGAAGGACCAGTTGCCGAGCATCTCGAAGAAGGTGTGGTGGTAGGTGTCGCGCCCAACATCCTCGAGGTCGTTGTGCTTGCCGGAGGCCCTGATGCACTTCTGCGTGTCGGCGGCGCGCACGTACTCCCGGCTCCCCTTGCCGAGGAAGACATCCTTGAACTGGTTCATGCCGGCGTTGGTAAACAGCAGGGTCGGGTCCTCGGCGGGGATGACCGGCGCCGAACGGACGATGCGGTGCTCCTTGCCGGCGAAGAAGTCGAGGAAGGACTGGCGTATCTCTCGTGAATTCATGGCGTGATGCGCTTGCGGCCACCGGCGTGAAACGCTCTCGGGTTTCGTGCGGCGCCCTGTTTGAAACGGTGCGTCGAGGCCGCAGTCCGGCCTCCGGATATATGATAAGGCCTCGAATTTAACCTTTTTTACCTCCCGATGCCAATCGATTTTTCCGCTGTACGGAGCCTCGGGAAAGGCGGCAAGACGGCCGGAAACCGTTGATCTTCGCGAAAAAGGAGTATATTGCTTCGAGCATACCGCCGACAACAGCAAGGAGGACCGCACCATGAGCTGGGGAATCGAAGATTCGAAAAAAAGGAGGGACATCCTCGACCTGATGGACATCGGGGTAAGGAAGACGATGGCCAATCCGAACTACGTGAACGAGGTCCAGAAGAGCACCAACGGCTGCTGGATGGACCAGATCTACGGCCTCATGCGCTGCGACATCTGCGACCTGAACCAGCAGTGCCCCGTCAGGGAGGAGCAGGAGTGGCAGGAGTACCTCAGGCAAAACAACATCGTGGTCGAAAAAAAATCCTGACCGCCGGCCCCGAACACTTGCATCGGCCAGATGTTCCGTTTATATTGATTTGAATGCAGAAGACTGCACAGTCATTTCTTTGTCTTCTCCATACCCACCGGTCCATAGATTTCTCCATTTGCCACACCACAGGTCCAAGAGTTCACGACTCTTTGGCAGGGGAGGTTTATCGCCGCTTACACTATTTCGTCAAGCATATAACATTCTTGCCATGAGTGAACCTATCAGTTCGACAAGCAAATTTACGGTCACGCAGAAGACCAGCGTCTCCGTGCTGTTTGCAGGAGATTCCGGCGACGGAATGCAGTTGACCGGTACCCAGTTTGCCAATACGGTGGCAGTCTACGGTGCCGATCTCAACACCTTCCCGAACTTCCCCTCCGAGATCAGGGCCCCTGCCGGCACCATAGCCGGCGTCTCCGGATTCCAGCTGCAGTTCGGCAGCAAGCCGGTCTACACCCCGGGCGCCCGCTTCGACGTCATGATCGCCATGAACGCCGCGGCGCTCAAGGC
>OMIK01000102.1 GCA_900299075.1 Chlorobi bacterium Chlorobi_1 | reverse complement strand
GCTTCGCAACGCTGCTGGTCGCCGAGGGTGCCGTAGGCGACGAGTACGAGGTCGAAGCGCCCCAGCGCGGCATAGGCGCCGTCGAGCGCCGCCTGGTGGGCGTCGGTCACGTCGGCGTCGAAACGGGCGGTGCCGACCGAAGCGGCGCCGCGGACCTTCAGGTCCTGCGCGATGCCCGTGAGGCGTGCTTCGCTCCGCGCCATGAGGAACAGGTTGGCGCCCTTTGCGGCATACAGCCTGGCCGTGGCTTCGGCGATGGCCGAAGCGGCCCCGATGATAAGGATGTTCTGCATCAGTCCAGCCCCAGTCGCTTTGATTGTTGTGAGATAAACCTGCCCCTGGCCCCATGGGCCTCCCTGACCTCCTGGAAGCGCTCCCACTCCTGATAACTCCGCTTGAAGGTCTCCGCGCCCATGCGGGCATCCTTGGTGAGGTAGAGCCGGCCTCCATACCCGAGCACCATGGCGTCAAGCCGGTCGAGCAGGGGGAACAGCTCGCGTTCGATCTTGAAATCGAGGGCCAGGGTGTACCCCTCGACGGGGAAACTGAGCAGGTTGTCGTTGCGCTTGCCGAAGGCTTTCAGGACGGCGAGGAACGATCCCCTGCCCGAGGCGACGATCTCCTTCAGGATCCTGTCCATCGCCGGGTAGCCGGCCTCCTTCGGCACGACGAACTGGTACTGCGTGAAGCCGTTCCTGCCGTACATGCGGTTCCAGCTGCCGATGCTGTCGAGCGGATAGAAGAAGGGTTCGTAGTGCAGGCGGCTCTCGACCGACTTCGCCCTGATGCGGTGGTAGTAGAGCGTGTTGAAGGCCCTGATCGAGTAGCGGTTCAGCAGCGCCGGGGGCATGTCGACCGGGAGCTCGATCCGGGAGTTGCCTCCCGCCTGCTGCAGCCCCCCTTCGGACGCATGGTCGCCGGTCATCAGCAGGGAGCGGCCGAGCGACTCCCCGCCGGAGATGCAGTCGATCCAGGCGACCGAATAGGGTTTATCCTCGTGCCGCGCGAAGAGCTCCAGGCTCTCCCTGAGGTTCGACGACTTGTAGGTAGTCTGGTCGATGAGGAGGCTCTTGACCGGTTTCAGGCGGATGGCCGCGGAGAGGATGATGCCGGTGAGCCCCATGCCGCCGCAGGTCGCCCGGAAGAGTCCGGCGTTTTCGGAGGGTGAACAGCGGAGGGTGCGGCCGGGTTCAAGCAGGAGCTCGAGGGACTCGACGTGGTCGCAGAAGCAGCCCGCGACATGGTGGTTCTTGCCGTGGACGTCGCTGGCGATGGCCCCTCCAACGGTCACGAAGCGGGTGCCCGGAGTGACCGGCAGGAACCACCCCTTCGGGGCGAACACCTCGAGGATGCCGCTCAGGGAGACCCCCGCCTCGCAGTGCAGGAGGCCGGTTTCCGCGTCGAACGAGAGCAGATGGTCGAGCCAGCGCGTACTGATCATGTTCGCGGAAAGCGAACTGTCGCCGTAGCTGCGCCCGAGCCCTCGGGCGATGCTCCCCTCGCCGCACGAGCGAAGCGCCTCGTCGACGCCTGCGGCCGATTTCGGCCAGTCGACCCTGGCCTCCACGACCGGATAGCGCCCCCATCCGGATATCTTCATGATTGCGTCCCCTGTTGAAACACGAATTTCCTGTCGAGATGGTACTTGGAAAGGTACCCTATCGCCAGGCCGATGACCCCGCCAAGATAACGCAGTTCCTTCGAATGGAAAAGGTGGTTGAAGCCGAACTCGAAACCCCAGAAGATGGCGGTGGTCGCCACGCCCATCAGCGAGTAGAGGATGAAGGTCCTGCCGTCGTGCGCGGCGTCCCTCGGGGTGAAGCTGAAGATGTAGCGCTTGTCCAGCAGGTACTTGGCCACAAGACCCGCCAGCGTGCCGGCGAAGACGGAGAGGAGCAGCGCGTACGCGCCGCCGTAAAGCCTCGTGGAGAGATCCTGCACACCGATATTGACCACGGTGGCGAGTGCGGCGAAGAGCGCGTAGGCGAGCGTCCGTTTCATCGGCTCCCCCTGGTCAGAAAAGGATGGCGAGGATGAACACCGCTGCGAACATGGCCCCGGCGAGCAGGCTCACCCGGTCGGTCACGGCGAAGAGCACGGGATCTTCGTGCATCCCGCCGCGGTGCGCGATCATCCAGACCCGGCTGATCCAGAAGAGGAGGATCGGGCAGGCCAGCCAGATGAGCTCGTGCGTGCGGTAGATCTGGACGGTCCGGGCATCCTGGATGTAGAGGGCGAGCACCAGCACGGAGAGGTAGCCGGCCGAGGAGCCGAGGTTGGCGATGATCTCGAGGTCGTCGGGCACGTAGCCGCGCCCGGCGGCAACACCGGATCTGCCGTTCGACCTGGCGTCAAGGAGTTCGGCATAGCGCTTCACCAGCGCGAGGCTGAGGAAGAGGAACATCGAGAAGGCGAGGATCCAGAAGGTCGGCACCAGGCCGCAGGCGAAGGCGCCGGCGATGATGCGCACCGTGTAGAGGGCTGCCAGCACGATGGTGTCGACACCCATCATGCGCTTGAGGAAGCGGGAGTAGGCGATCGAGAGCACGAAGTAGGAGACGAGGGCGACGCTGAAGCGCAGAGGCATCGTCGAAAGGGCGGCCGCTACGGCCCCTCCCGGCAGCAACATGGCCGAAACGGCCGCAGGCACGACGGGAAGCTCGCCCGATGCCAGGGGACGGCGGCGCTTGGTCGGATGGCATCGGTCGTGCTCGAGGTCGAGAAGGTCGTTGACCAGGTAGCCGCCCGAAGCCGCAATGCAGAAAAGGATGAAAGCGAACATTGCCCTCGCGATCAGCGCCTCGTCGAAGAAGCGGTGCGCCGCGAGCAACGGGATGAAGACAAGCAGGTTCTTCAACCACTGGTGGGGGCGGAGCGCCCTGATCCAAGGGTTCACTTCTTGTTATCTCCAAACAGTTGTAAAGGCATACGTGCGTTAATATAACATTTTCCGAAGCCGCCCCCCGTCCCGGGCGCAACCACGACATTCCGGCATGGTTCTTCGGGGGATATTCCGTATACTTCATACCCGTACCGGGTATTGGTATGATGCAATTACAACAAGGAGACAGGATGAGCAAGGCCAAGGATGTAAACCCCGAAACCGCCTATGCGATGGCGAAAAAAGGGACACTGATCGTCGATGTTCGGGAGAACCGCGAAGTGGAGCAGATGGCGTTCGACGTGCCGAACGTGCTGGTGGTACCGTTGAGCAAATTTGAAAGCAGGATCTCCGAAATACCGATGAAGCAGAAGGTCATCGTCGCCTGCCGTAGCGGCAACCGCAGCACCATGGCCGCCCGCATGCTGACGAGCCGCGGCTACAGCCAGGTGGTCAACCTGCAGTCAGGGATCTCCGGCTGGGCTCGGGGTGGCTTCCCCGTCAAGCAGGCCGCGAAGGAGCCCCCCTTCGCCTGGCTGAAGAAGCTCTTCGGAAAAGGGTAAGGAAAGGTCGTTACGCGTGACGCGTGACGGCAATGCACCAACACACCGCGATCGGGCACGGCACGCCGTGCCCCTACGATGCACCCCGGGAGCACCGCATTCCCCGAGAGCGCCGCATTCCCCGGGAGCGCCGAACTCCAGTTCGGCATTCCTCTATACCTCCTAGCACCCCCACCCTTTCGGCCGGGCACGATGCGCTGCCTGCTGAGTCTTCCTCTTGAGAGAAGAAAAGGCGAAGATGCCGGGCTGGAGCCCGGCGCCCCCGGCAAGATGCTCCCGGCAAGAATATTCCGTATGCCGATCCGACTGCTTGCAAATTTTTCTTATATACATTAGATTGTACTGTATATAAATAACATATACTTTGTTTTTTCGGCAACAAAGGTCTCTTTCCTCCTAACTATCATTATCAAAGGGACATCATGAACAATACCCAGCGCTCCTTCAGGCACATCGGCATTGGCCTGCTGTCGGGAATTTGCCTTCTCGGACCTTGCCGCCAGGCATCGGCCGCAACCTCGACCGGCACGACAACCCTTTCGGTTACCATCCCTCCGTTCGCCATTCTCTACTATCCCACAAGCATCGCGATGACCCTGAAGGACAAGAGCGTTGCCGGGGGCGTTGATACGGCACAGTCCCTGACCTATGACGAGAGCACCGACGCCGTGAGTGCGGTCATCAGCCCGGGTAGCGCCCCGTCAAACAGCGCCACCATCACGCTGCCCAACGTGTGGGCCGTCCGGGGACTTTCGACCGGCGGCAACGCCACCGTCGCCATCTCCTCCACCGCCTCCACCCTCACGAACACCGGTGGCGGCACCATCAGCATCGGGACGCTCAAAGTCAACAACACCGCAGGCTCGGCTACGGTCGCGCTGAGCGGCATGACGGCCGTGACGGGCAGCGTCGGCATGAACATCGACATGTCGAACGCGACGAAGTCCGGAACGTTCACCGGAGGTAGCTATACCCTCACGATGACCGTCAACTAACCTCCTGACGCCGAATGCCTATATCCCAACATTCGGCACGGCCGGGCATCAGCGGCCGCACCGCCTGTCGGTTCATCGTCATCGCGATGATGACGATGAACTGCTTGGCCGTACCCTCCCTATCCCGCCTGCATGCTGCCATATCGGGCCAGTTTGCCGCGACCTACAACGTCACGGTCGCACTGGCAGACCTGGGCCTTTCCGCCACCGCCACGCCGATTGCGGAAGGCCCGCTCACCTCGATCCAGGCACTCGACGACACCATGGCCAATCAACAGGTTTTCGTACCGTCGATCGCCACGGCCTACCAGAAACCGGTCGGGACGTCGTACAGCAACTATTTCTGGCGGCTGAAAATGGCCAATGCGGACCACACCGGCTGGAACAAGACCGTGACCCCGTCCTACGTCGTCACCAGTGCCACCGGCTCGCTTGGAGGCAGGCTCTCCAGGACCACCTCGCCAACCACCGCGACGATCCCGGTATCGATCACCACCTCGCCGACGCAGGTGTTCACGCAATCGGCAGGCAGCTGGTATCTGTACCAGCAGGTAAACCTGAGCATCGACCTTGCCAACATCGCCTACAGCGGCACCTACAGCGGCACCGTGACCACCACCTTAACCTATTGAAATGCACTACTGACATATGCAATGGCCTATCCCCCGATTCCTGTCCATCCTGTTCCTGCTGCTGCTTCCCTGGAACGGGTTCTCCGATGAGCTGCCACCAGCGCAGTTCTCCATCTTTCCGATGATGTTCGAGGTGGAGGTCGGACCATCGCCGGTCAACGAAAGCATCGCCGTCACCAATCACAAGAAACGCCCGACAACCTTCAGGGTCGAGCTCTACACCTGGACGCT
This sequence comes from Chlorobi bacterium Chlorobi_1, assembly GCA_900299075.1. Classification (GTDB taxonomy): domain Bacteria; phylum Bacteroidota; class Chlorobiia; order Chlorobiales; family Chlorobiaceae; genus Chlorobaculum. The sequence continues at coordinate 8,493 of OMIK01000102.1, read as the reverse complement.
GGACGACCATCACGAACTCAAGCTCATCCGCTCTACGCCGCAAACACTCGACCAGTGGATCGTAGTGAATCCGGTGAGGTTCACCATGCCGCCAGGAGGGCAACAGACCGTAAGGTTTTCGATACATCCGCGCGTCAAGCCGGAACCGGGGGAGCATCGCGCCATCCTCTACCTGGTCGAGGAGCCCCCTGCGGTCGACCCGGGCAGCGGCATACAACTGCTCTCGAGGTTCGGCATCAGCATCTACGGCTATGTCCAGCCGGTCAACCACGCGGCCCGGTTGCTCGACCTCTCCTACAGCCAGTCGACAGGCATCATTTCGGCGCAGGTGCTCAACACCGGCAACGTCCACGCGCGCCTCAGGGGTAAATATGTGATCTGGAAAAAGGGCAGCTTCCGTGGGCTCTCGTCGACAAAACGCCTGCTCGAAACGATTGAACCGGGCAAGGAACCGGAAGGGTATGTCGCCTCCGGCATCATTCCCGGCAATCCCGTCCTGGCCGGCACCACGATGCGCTATTCCATGAAGGCGCCCCTGCCCAGGCAGGGAGGAGGGCCATACGTTGTCGCCATCATCGGCGAACTCGACGGCAAGCCCCTCGAAAAAGTCCTGGAATGAGTTGGAGCGGTTGCGGCGACATCTCCCCCATACCGTGCTCCTGCTGCCGATGCTCCTGCTGCCCATCGGCAATCAGGCGGTGCGTGCCGATCCCGTTTCCGGGCCTATGGTCGCCTCATCGGAGGTCGCGGCCAACGAACTGGCCGGGAATATAGGCTCCGGCGGACAGAGCAGGGCCTTCCTGGTCGGCGTCTACGTCAATCGGCGGGAACGGGAAGCCATCAATGTGCTGCTCGACAACGGCGAGATATGGGTGCCGTGGAAGGAGTTCCTCGAGCTCGCCGGAATCCGTGCTTCCGAAGGGCAGGGCGGCATCCTGCTGCTCGAGACATCGATCGGGGAGATCCGTTTTCCCCGAAAGAACTTCCGCATGTTCGAGGGGACCGAGTACCTCTCCTTCAGGATGCTGGAAGAGCGGTTCCGGGTTTTCCCGTCATTCGACCAGTCGCTCTTCGCCATCGCCCTGCAGATCCCCTGGACGCCGGCGCCACCGAAAGCGGCCGCCCGCCCGGCCCTGAAGCCGGACGTCACCGCCCCCGCGACATCCATCGGGTTCATCCACGGGATGTACCAGTACAGCGACGACCTGAGGAATCCTGCAAGCCAGCAGCTGGAGCTGCTCTCCGGGGGGCGTTTCTACAATGGCATATGGGATGTCGATCTGCTTGCCGATCCGGGCAGGCGGATAGAGCCTGCGGCCTATCACTGGACCCTGATCGGCAGCCATTCGGCATTCCGGCTGGGCACGGGACAGGGCGACTTTCCCACCATGCTCTCGACAAGCCTCTTTACCGGCGCCCAGTTCGGCTGGACAAACGGAAGTATCCTCCCCTACTTCGACCAGCCGCTGTCGTCGGCACAGAACGCCTTCATGACCTTCAACGTCTCGCAGCTCAGGACCATCGACGGCAGCGGCCCCCCTGCAGGCATCGCCGAGCTGCGGTTCGACGGCAAGGCGGTTGCCAGGCAGACCGTCCGGCTTGACGGCAGGTTCTCGTTCCCGAATGTGCAGATGGGTACGGAGTTCAGAAAGATCGAGGTGTATGTCTATACCCGATCGATCCTCGAAAAACCTTCGACCGTCCTCGATTACACGCAGTCCATCTCGAGCCGGGCCCTCGAAAGGGGCAAGGTGCTCGTGAGCGGCGGCGTCGGCAGTGCAGGCAATCCCCTGCTCCGGGAGCCGGCGGCCTCCACCGGCCGGCCCACGGCATACGGACACCTGCAGTACGGTGTCAATGAATGGCTTACCGGGGAAGCCGCCGTTCAGCAGCGCAGCGCCGACAGCACCGCTGAAGGGCTTGGAGGCGTCGTCTTGTCATTGGGCTCGACCTGGAACGCATCGGCGTATGGCGCACGGTCGAATGGGCACGCCGGTACGGAGCTGAGCCTGGAACGGCACACCAGGCGTTCGTCGCTCCTGCTGAACAGTTCGCGGTATGGGCAGGATTTCATGTCGGCCGGGCAGGCACCCGTCAGCCGGAAACAGCTCTACGCATCCTGGCAGCCGGCCAATAACGCCAGCATCACCCTCACCGGACGGCAGGAACAGAACGCGGGTAACGGGATCGAATTCCTTCGCCCCGGAGCCTCACTCTTCCTGCGCAACGGCCTGAGGTTCTCGGTCACTCCCGAGTACAGCACGTCGGTAGCCTACCGTTACGAGTCGGCCTGGTACGGCTCCGAATCCTTCTGGTGCAGCGCGGCGTACAACGCCAGGAGCGTCGATACCAACGCCTCCTGGCGTCTTTCGGACCGGACGAGCCTCCGCATCTTCAACCAGCACGGCGTGGGCACCTCGGCAAACCTGACCAGCACCTACATAGACTGGTATACCACCGAATCGAGGCGGACGCTGCTCCAGTTCGTCGCGGCCCGTTCCGGCCGACAAGCCGGCTTTTCCCTTGCCTACCAGCGTATCGCCCACGCCGGAATCGACTTCTCGCTGGGGTACCGGTACAACATGAGCAATGCGCTGCTGCTCGATATCGACCAGAACGCACCCGAGAGCCCGGTAAGCCGGCATATGTTCACCGGGACCCTGACGTTCGATTTCGGCTGGTCGGGCAAGCGGCTCCAGCCGGTCAACCACTCCACGCACTCCCTGATCCGTGGAGGCATCGCAGGAACGCTGGCTGTTGACCGGGAGACCGGCCTGCAGGGTGACGAGCTCAGGGATATAGGAATCCTGGTCAACGGGTACCAGATGCCGCAGAACCAGCAGGACGGCAACTATTTCGTCGGGTACCTCAAACCGGGACTCTATCGGGTATCGGTCGATCCGGCCAGGCTGCCCGTCCAGGTCGTCCCCGACAGGCAGTCGAGCATCGTCGAGGTGAAAGGGTGCGGCATCACGAATGTCGACATCCCGCTGCACGTCGAGTACGGTGTAGCCGGCCAGATTGTCGACAGCTCCAGCAACGGCATCCCCGGGGCGTACGTCGAGGCCTGGAAAAGGGGGGGAAAAGAGCGTGCGGGCACCGGGTTTACCAACGAATTCGGATTCTACCGCATCGACGGGCTTCGGCAGGGCACCTACAAAGCTCGCGTGGTCGAGGCGGCAGGAGAGAAAAAGGCCGTCCTGGCCGAACGCGAGTTCGCCATAGCGGACGACTACGTGTTCGATGTCGACCTGCAGCTGCCGAAAGGCAAAGAAGCGATGCCGAAAAAACAGGCGGCGCCCAAATAAGCAGCAATTCCCCGGAAGCATCGCATTCCCCGGGTTCAATGCATTCCCCGGGAGCGCCACATTCCCCGGGACGCCGCATTCCCCGGGAGCGCCGCATTCCCCGGGAGCGCCGCATTCCCCGGGAGCGCCGAACTCCAGTTCGGCATTCCTATACCCCCAAGCCCCCCCGTCCTTTTGTTCAAGGCACGATGCGCCGCCTGCCGAGTCCTCCTCTTAAGAGAAGAAAAACGAAGATGCCGGGCTGGAGCCCGGCGCTCCCGGCAAGATGCTCCCGGCAAGACGTGCACGCCAAAACCCCGGGAAGGCAACATCCCTACTCGAGGTGCCGGAGCTCCAGGTTTCGCAGTTTCGGGGCCAGCACCGCGGTGGAGGCGACGACGGCGAGGGTCATCGCGCCGCCGAAGAGCACCGAAGGGACGAGTCCCATGAGCCTTGCCGCGACTCCCGATTCGAACGCCCCCAGTTCGTTGGATGAACCGATGAAGAGGCCGTTGATGGCGGCCACCCTGCCCCGGATCCCGTCGGGCGTGGCCAGCTGGATGATCGTCGTCCGCGTGACCACGGAGACCCCGTCGCACGCCCCAGAAAGCAGCAGGAAGAAAGCCGCCGCCCAGAACCACGGCGAAAGGGCGAAGGCGACGATGCAGAGCCCGAAACCGGCCACCGCCGCAAGCAGCCACCTGCCGTTGTCCTCCTGCAGCGGATGCCTGGCCAGGAAGAGCGCCGTTGCCAGCGAGCCGACCGCGGGTGCTGCGCGGAGCAGGCCGAGCCCTTCGGGGCCGGCATGGAACAGGTCGTTCACGAACGCCGGGAGCAGCGAGGTCGCGCCGCCGAACAGGACGGCGAACATGTCGAGCGACTGCGCCCCGAGCACCACCTGGTTGCCGAAGACGAACCGGAACCCTTCTGCGATGCTCCGGAAGACCGGAGCCCCCTCTGCCGCAGGCGCCTGCCCCACCCTGATCGAAAAGAGCGCGCCGGCCGCGAGCAGCGAGAAGAGCGCGGCCGCACCGTAGCTCGCCGTCTTGCCCAGCCCCGCGAGCATGAAGCCGCCGAGCGCCGGCCCGGCAATCAAGCCGAGCTGGAACACCGAGCTGCCGAGCCCCGCAGCCCGGGCGTACTGGTCACGCGGCAGGATGAGGGCGAAGATGGCGCTGTAGGAGGGGCTGATGAAGGCGCGGGCCACGCCGCCGACGGCTATCGCGCCGTAGATCCAGAGGGTGGGGTTGGCTTGCACCATGCCGGAGGAGACCGCGGCGAGCATCAGCGAGTTGAGCACCAGCAGCAGGCAGGCCGCCACGCCGAAGAGCTTGCGCGAGTAGTGGTCGACGGCGTAGCCGGCGAAGAGCGCGAAGGTGAAATAGGGGATTACCTCGGCAAGCCCGATGAGGCCGAGCGCCAGCGCATCGTGGGTGAGCTGGTAGACATGCCATCCCGCCACCACCGCGGTCACCTGGTAGGCCAGCACGATCATGATACGGAACAGGAGCAGCCTGTGGAAGGGCCGCCTGGCTGAAAAAAGTCGATTCATTGCAGCAAACCTCCTCCGGAAACGCCGTCCATACCATGAAACGGCCCTTTCCCACCAGTTAGTATGTTATTTTTATCGAATATGTTAGACAATTAAAAAAACTTACGGCATTTTCCGTGAAACGGGGAACCCAAGGCGGCTGTAACCGGTTCGTTTTACAGATATCGAAGGCAGGCAGGGCCTTGCCGAACGCTAACTCAACGGAGCCATCATCGAAAGGATCATAGACATTACTGAACTCGCCCTCCGCGACGCCCACCAGAGCCTGATCGCCACCAGGCTCGGAATCGGGGACATGACCGGAGCCTGCGAGGACCTCGACTCGGCCGGCTACTGGTCGATCGAGTGCTGGGGCGGAGCGACCTACGACGCCTGCATCCGCTACCTGAACGAAGACCCCTGGGAGCGGCTGCGCACCTTCAAGCAGCTCATGCCGAAGACCCCGCTGCAGATGCTCCTGCGCGGCCAGAACCTCCTGGGCTACCGCCACTACCAGGACGAGGTGGTGGAGCGATTCTGCCGGAAATCGGCGGAGAACGGCATCGACGTCTTCCGCATCTTCGACGCGCTGAACGACCTGCGCAACATCGAGACCTCGGTGCGCGCGGTCAAGGCGGCGGGCGGCCACGCCCAGGGCACCATCTCCTATACCGTCAGCCCCATCCACACCACCGCGCTCTTCGTCGAGCAGGCGCGGCGGCTGCAGGATATGGGAGTCGATTCGATCTGCATCAAGGACATGGCGGCGCTCATCAAGCCCCAGGCGGCCTACGACCTGGTGAAGGGGATCAAGGATGCGTGCGGCCCCGACCTGCGGGTGCACCTCCACGTGCACGCCACCACCGGCGTCACCCTCGTGAGCCTGATGAAGGCGGTCGAGGCGGGCGTCGACTGCGTCGACACGGCTATCAGCACCATGAGCCTCGGCCCGGGCCACAACCCGACGGAGAGCTTCGTCGAGATGCTCGAGGGGACCGGGTTCGCGACCCGCGTGGACATGGAGCGGGTCCAGAAGGTGAAGGCCTACTTCACGAACGTGCTGCGCCGCTACCACGAGTTCCAGTCGGCGGTGACCGGCGTCGAGACCGAGATCTTCAAGAGCCAGATCCCCGGGGGCATGCTCTCGAACATGGAGAGCCAGCTCCGACAGCAGGGGGCGGGCGACCGGATGAAGGAGGTGCTCGACGAGATACCGGTCGTCCGCAAGGACACCGGCTACGTGCCGCTGGTCACCCCGAGCAGCCAGATCGTCGGCACCCAGGCGGTGCTGAACGTGCTGATGGGGAGGTACAAGGTGCTGACCGGGGAGTTCGCCGACCTCATGCTCGGCTACTACGGCGCCGGCCCGGGGGAGAAGAACCCCGAGGTAGTGGAGATGTCGAAGGCGCATGCCAAGAAGGAGCCGATCACCTGCCGCCCTGCCGACCTCCTGAAGCCCGAGTGGGAAAAGCTCAGGTCCGAAGCGCTCGCCCTGCCCGGATGCAACGGGACGGACGAGGATGTCCTGACCTACGCCATGTTCCCGCAGGTGGCGCCGAAGTTCTTCGCCGACCGGCACGAGGGGCCCCGAAACCTCGGCACCGACCCCGAGACCGGGGCATCGGAGACCAAGCCCGCGGAGGGGCACCAGGGCACAATCACCGGCCCTATCACCTACTCGGTCACCGTCAGCGGCCACCAGCACAAAGTGACGGTCGCGCCCTACCAGTAAACGAAACACGACCCAACCCCAAACCACATGGCCAGGAACATAGACGAGATCGTACGGGAGCTGAACGACAGGAAGGACGAAATGCAGCTCGGAGGAGGACAGGAACGGCTCGACCGGCAGCACGAGGCGGGAGCCCTGACCGCCAGGGAGCGCATCGAGGCGCTCATCGACCAGGACAGCTTCCAGGAGTCGGGCATGTTCGCGGAGCACCGCTGCAGCCGCTTCGGCATGGAGGGCAAGAAGATGGCGGCTGACGGCGTGGTCACCGGCGCGGGCAGCATCGACGGCCGCCTGGTCCACCTGGCGAGCCAGGACTTCACGGTCGGCGGCGGCTCGGCGGGCGAGATGCACTGCGCGAAGATCGTCGGCATGATGCAGGCCTCGCTGAAGACCGGCTCGCCCTTCGTCTTCATCAACGACTCAGGCGGCGCCCGGATCCAGGAGGGGATCGACAGCCTCTCCGGCTACGGGAAGATCTTCTACAACAACGTCATGCTCTCCGGCGTGGTGCCGCAGATCTCGATCGTGTGCGGCCCCTGCGCGGGCGGCGCGGCCTACAGCCCGGCGCTGACCGACTTCATCATCCAGACCAGGCAGGCCCGGATGTTCATCACCGGCCCATCGGTCATCAAGGCGGTGACCGGCGAGGAGGTGAGCGCTGAGGCGCTGGGCGGCCCTGTCGCCCAGATGGCCAACTCCGGCGTGGTGCACTTCATCGCCGAGGACGACCTCGAGGCGATCGCCATCTGCAAGCGCCTGCTCTCGTTCCTCCCCTCCAACAACCTCGAGGATCCCCCGATGCTGGAGGCCGAGGAGGTGATCCTGCCCGACAAGCCCCTCAACGAGGTGGTGCCGGTCGACCCGAAACAGGGCTACGACGTGCGGGATGTCATCGCGCACATCATGGACGGCGGCGACTTCTTGGAGGTGCAGGAGTCCTTCGCCCCGAACATCGTGATCGGCTTCGCGAGGATCCAGGGACGCTCGGTCGGCATCGTGGCCAACCAGCCCTGCATCATGGCCGGCGTGCTCGATATCGACGCCTCGGACAAGGCAGCGCGCTTCATCCGCTTCTGCAACGCCTTCAACATCCCGATCGTCACCCTGGTCGACGTGCCCGGGTTCCTGCCGGGGGTGCAGCAGGAGTACGGCGGCATCATCCGCCACGGCGCGAAGATGCTCTTCGCCTACTCCGCGGCGACCGTACCGAAGATCACGGTGGTGCTGCGCAAAGCCTACGGCGGGGCCTACCTGGCCATGTGCAGCAAGGACCTCGACGCCGACCGCGTCGTCGCCTGGCCATCGGCCGAGATCGCGGTGATGGGCGCCGACGGCGCCGTGGACATCATCTTCAGGGAGCAGATGCGGAGAGCCGAGGACCCGGCCTCCCGCCGCAAGGAGCTGATCGAGGAGTACCGGGAGACCTTCGCCACGCCATATGCGGCGGCGGCGCGCCTGCAGGTCGACGACATCATCGAACCCGCCGAAACCAGGCGGTACCTGGCGATGGCGCTCGACGTGCTGCACACGAAGCGGGAGTTCAGGCCGCAGAAGAAGCACGGCCTCATTCCGCTGTAACCATTCCGAAGGAGAAGGAAATGACTGAAAACATGCAGGACAACGAGATCACCCCTGAGCTCCTGATGATCATGTCGGCGGCCATCGCCGCCTACCTCGGCAAGAACGTGAGGATCCGGAAGGCCCGCTTCATCAGCGGCCAGGGGCCGAGCTCCTGGTCCCAGGTGGGCCGTGTCTCGATCCAGTCCTCGCACGCCATCACCCCTAACAAGTAAGGAGAACATCCGTGCAGCTTACCCTGACCATAGACGGGAAAAAATATATCGTTGATGTCGACGTCGTCGAGGGCGAGGAGGTGCGCATGCCTCCATCGACACCGTCGGCGACCGCCACCACCCTCCGCGCCGCACCGGCGGCCCCGGAGG
>OMIK01000101.1 GCA_900299075.1 Chlorobi bacterium Chlorobi_1 | reverse complement strand
CATAGTCCAGCGCCACGAAGGGACCGAACGAGAACGCCGCCACGTGGAAATTCCTGAGGTCGAGCTTCCTGACCAGTTCGTCAAGGTCCCTGGCGAAGTGGTCGATGTGGTAATGGTTGGCCGGATCGTTCTCGGACCAGCCATGCCCCTTCATGTCGTAAGCCACCGTCCTGATACCCTGGGCATTCAACGCCTTGATGACGTGGTGCCACCACATCCACCAGCAGTCCCAGCCATGGATCAGCAGCACGGTCTCCCGGGCATCCTTCGGGCCGGAATCATGGTAATGGTGCAGCAAACCGCCAACCTCGACGAAATGGCTGTCCTCCATGAGCGAAAGTTCATAGCTCGCCTTGCGGTTTTCGGCCGTATTGTGCGATTGCTGGCGGTTGAGGAGTTTTTCGCGGTAGTTGCGGAACTTCGCGGAGGTAGGGGCAGGATTGTTTCCCATGGCATACTACGGTGAGGGTTCACAAAAGCAGCACGCGGAAAATTACGAATAATAATCCTCCCGTACCTCTTTTTTCGCACTGAGCCGACCAGGATGGCGTAAAAAAAGCCGCCCAAAGGACGGCTTATCGGATCGACAGCCCTTAAACTGAATCAGATCTGGACGTAGACCGAAGCGTTGGCGCCGCAGATCGGGCACTTTTCCGGCGCGCCGCCGATCTCCACATGTCCGCAGATCGGGCAGAGCCAGATCTCGGAGGTGGAGAGGTCCTGACCATTGCGAACCGCTTCAAGGGCCTTCTGGTACAGCACGGCATGGACCTTCTCGGCCTCGACGGCGAATGCGAACATGCGCTTGGCCGGGTGGCCTTCCGCCTGGGCCTGCTCGAGCATCGGGGGATACATCTCGGTATGTTCGTAGGTCTCCCCGCCAATGGCGGTCTCGAGGTTCTCTGCGGTAGATCCGATACCCGCAAGGGCCTGCAGGTGGCCTTCGGCATGGATCCTCTCGGCCATGGCAGTGGTCCTGAACAGTTTCGCGACGTTGGTGAAGCCCTCTTTTTCGGCCTCCCTGGCAAAAGCGAGGTACTTCTGGTTCGCCTGGCTCTCGCCGGCGAATGCGGTCTTGAGGTTGTCGTTGGTGGTCGGCATACCTGTTTTCTCCTTTTCTCCGGTTGGTTTGAACATGCTGGAACAAGAACAATTCCTATTCTAGCACGAGAAAGGCAAAAGCACAATACCCTCATGCTATTTTCATAGGAAAAAAGCGGTTGCAGCCACAACCCCCTTAACCGCCCTTGACAGGAAAACGTTATCTTACCCATAAGCCGATGCTGCCGATCAATCGGTGCTGCGGAGACCCTGCGTAGTCATCCCATGTTCTTGAAGCCATGTTCAAACCGAAACTCTTCACGCTGCTTCCCGAGCTGGACAGGAATCAGCTCGGCCGGGACATCGTCTCCGGTATCCTCGTCGGCATCGTCGCCCTGCCGCTCGCCATCGCTTTCGCCATAGCATCCGGCGTCTCGCCGGAAAAGGGGCTGATCAGCGCCGTTGTCGGCGGCTTCCTCATCTCGTTCCTCGGCGGCAGCAGGGTGCAGATCGGCGGGCCGACCGGCGCCTTCATCGTCATCCTCTACGGCATCGTCGAACGCTACGGCGTGAACGGGCTTATGGTAGCGACCCTGATGGCGGGCGTCATCCTCGTCATGATGGGGGTGGCGCAGTTCGGCTCGCTCATCAAGTTCATCCCCTACCCGGTCATCGTCGGGTTCACCAGCGGCATCGCCTTCATCATCTCCTCCAGCCAGGTCAAGGATCTCCTCGGGCTTGCGCTCCCGAAGGTGCCCGCAGACTTCATCGACAAGTGGGCCGCCTACGCGCACGCACTGCCGACCTTCACCCCGGCGTCATTCCTGACCGGCATGGCCGCGCTGCTGATCATCCTCTTCTGGCAGAAAGTGTCGAAAAAGATCCCCGGCCCGCTCATCGCCATCATCGTCACGACCGCAGCGGTCCGGCTCCTCCATCTCGAAGTGGATACCATCGCCAGCCGTTTCGGCGACATCCCCTCCTCCCTCCCGGCACCAACGCTGCCATCGCTCGACTTCAGGATGGTCCGGGATCTCGTCATGCCGGCCACCACCATCGCCATGCTCGGGGCGATCGAAGCCCTGCTGTCGGCTGTGGTCGCCGACGGCATGATCGGTGGCCGGCACAAATCCAACATGGAACTCATCGCCCAGGGGATCGCCAATATCGCCGCACCGCTGTTTGGCGGCATTCCGGTCACCGGAGCCATCGCCCGTACGGCCACGAACGTCAAGAACGGCGGCAGGACGCCGGTGGCGGGAATCGTCCATGCAGCCACCCTCCTCTGCATCATGCTGCTCTTCGGCCAATGGGCGAAGCTCATCCCGATGCCCACACTGGCAGCCATCCTGATCGTCGTCTCCTGGAACATGAGCGAGCACCACGTCTTCCGGCAGCTGCTGAAAAGCCCCCGCAGCGATATCATCGTGCTGCTCACCACCTTCGGGCTCACCGTGCTGTTCGACCTCACGATCGCCATCGAGGTCGGCATGCTCCTTGCCGTGATCCTCTTCATGCAGCGCATGGCCGGCATGGCCAACGTCGGCGTCATCACCGGGGAACTGAAGGACGAAGAGGAGGGGAACGACCCGAATGCGATCGTCACCAGGAGCATCCCCGAAGGGGTGGAGGTGTTCGAGATCAGCGGCCCCTTCTTCTTCGGGGCAGCATCGAAATTCAAGGACGCCATGCGTATCGTGGCCAGGGCATCCGACATCCGTATCATCAGGATGCGCAAGGTGCTGACCATCGACGCCACTGGACTGAACATGATGAAGGAGATGCTCGAAGACTGCCGGAAAACCGGGACGACGCTCATCCTGTCCGGCGTCCATACCCAGCCGCTGTTCGCCATGCAGCAGTTCGGCCTCGCGGATGAGATCGGCCAGGAGAACATCTTCGGCAACATCGACGATGCGCTCGACAGGTCTCGACAGTTGCTCGGGCTGGCGGCAGAGGGGCGACCGACAGGCTTCATGGCAAGCGCGCAACGCGAAGGGAAGGGATAAAAGGAGAGCACGTAAAAAACCGCAAGATCCATCATGAATGGCTATTCAATGGCTGGATCGTGCGGTCCCGTTATTGCACTCGTAACGGCTCGCTCAGTTCACTCCTTGTTGCTGTAGGTGCGGATGCTGGATATCGAATCGATATCATAGTAGGTATTGATGGCGGCACCATCACTCTCTTCGGTGACACGAAGGAACAGATCGCTGATGAAAAGCACGGCATCCTCGTACACCTTACCCTCGTTGATCTGCAATTTCACCCCTTTCCTGATTTTCCGCGACATAGTACCGTGAAGTGGTACCGAAGCATATTCGAGAACCTTTTCCCACGTCTGCAGGGCGCCTGTGACCATATCCCCTCCATTTAAACTTTTTATTAATAAACCCTTAATTTTTTAGAACTATCAATAAAATAGTATTATTTATTAAAGTTTAAAAGGTTCGGTCAACGATTTGAAAGCACATGGCCCACATCATCTTCTTTGAAAAACCAGGCTGTGCAAACAACCGCCGGCAAAAGATGCGGCTCCTGTCCCCGGGCCACACGCTCGAAGTGCGGAATCTGATCGGCACAGCCTGGACAAAGGAGCTGTTGCGGCCATTCCTCGAAGGAAAACCTGTCAGCGAGTGTTTCAACCCTGCCGCACCCGAGGTCAGGGATGGCCGTATCGATCCGGCGCGCTTTTCAATCGAGGAGGCTCTCGATGCCATGATCGCGAACCCCCTGCTGATCAGGAGGCCGCTCATGATGATCAACGGCCGGCACCTGCAAGGTTTCGACGAGGCGCACCTGTCAACGATCATCTCGCTCGAGCCGGTCGCCGGAGACGCAGATGCCATCGAAACGTTCGGAAGAGTCGACCTGGACACCTGTATCACTAATGACCACTGTACCATCAAGGAGGAATAAAACCATGACTGCACAGCTTCGCCCGCTCGGTATCGTCAAGGAGGTAGTCGAGGAGATCGGCTGCGAGATCACCTATGCCTACGACGACCTGGTCTTCATCGAGCACAACGATTTCCTGCTCCAGTTTGCGTCCGACCCGAACCAGTTGCAGCTCTATTTCAATACCGAATGCCCCGGCGATGAAGCCCAGGCCATCACGGCAAAGCTGCTCCCTGCCGGCGCAAGCAAGGGCCTTTCGATCGAGCGGAAAGGAACCTACACCATGCACCCGGACGAAAACGACAACCTCACCATATCTTTCGGCAACTGACCATCCTCCTCCCGGCAGCGCCTCCGAAGGCCTGCCGGGAACTCCCTCCCCCGCCCCAGCTCACAAAACGATCCCGTGCGACCAAATACTCGAGGTGCCCTTGAGGGTGAGCCTCCGAATGCGTAACTTGTCGCAGGGCAGATGGATACGCTCACGATCCGATGGATCACCGCCCGGAACGAACAGAAAACCCATTAAAACCTCGACACCATGAACAAAACGATGAGAACCCTCAGGAGCCTGGCAGCCGCGGCCGCAGTGTGCGTAGCCTGTGCAGGCAGTGCAGAAGCCGGTAGCAAGGACGGATTAGGCGTCGGCGTCATTCTCGGCGAGCCTACCGGCCTCAGCGTCAAGAAGTGGACCGACGATACCCATGCGATCGATGCGGCACTTGCCTTCTCGCTCACGGACGGCAACCCGTTCCAATTCCATGCGGACTACCTGATCCATGACAACAACGCCCTTGCAGTCCCCGAACTTAAGGGCACCCTGCCCTGGTATTACGGCATCGGCGGCCGCGTCAAGGCTGACAACGGTGAGACCAGGGTCGGCGCAAGGTTCCCGCTCGGCGTCAGCTACATGTTCGCCGATGCGCCGCTCGACATCTTTGCCGAGGTCGCTCCGATCGTGGATATCGCCCCCTATGTGTCGTTGCGTTTCAACGGTGCGCTCGGCCTGCGGTACTATTTCAAGTAACCTCTCCGGAACAAAAGGATTCGTCGGCGTCATGAGATATTCCGAAGCGGCACAGGGCAGGATCTTCATCATCCGCCTGGAGGATGGCGAGATCTTTCATGAAGTGATCGAGCGGTTCGCCAGGGAAAAGGGGATTGAACGGGGATTCCTGAACGTGGTCGGAGGGGCCGACAAAGGGAGCCGGCTGGTGGTAGGGCCGGAAGAGAGCCGCGCCTATCCGGTCAACCCGATGGTGCATGAGCTCTACGACGCCCATGAGATCGTCGGTACCGGAACGCTCTTCCCCGACGACGAAGGCAATCCGGTCGTGCACCTGCACATGGCATGCGGCCGGGAGGAGAACACCGTCACCGGCTGCGTGCGCAGCGGGGTGACGGTGTGGCAGGTCATGGAGGTGATCCTGGTCGAGCTGCTCGGCTCCACCGCCCGCCGCCTGCCCGACAAAGCCAGCGGCTTCAAGCTCCTGATTCCGTAGGGGACATCCTTAATTTCCTTAAGCAAACTGCTTAAGGAAATTAAGGATGTCCCCATCAGGCGAACGGGTTCTCACCGCACGCAACACCCAGCGACTGCGCCACCACGGGGTGGACCACCTTCCCCTCCCAGATGTTCAGGCCTGAAGCAAGTCCGGGCATGAGCACGCTTGCGCTCTCCAGGCCGAGGTCGGCCAGCCGCCTGACATAGGGCAGGGTCACCCCTGTCAGGGCTTCGGTCGAGGTGCCGGGAAACGCCCCGGGCATATTGGCCACACAGTAGTGCACCACCCCCTCATCGACGAACACCGGGTCGTCGTGGGTCGTCGGACGCGAGGTCTCGACGCAGCCCCCCTGGTCGATGGCGATGTCCACGATCACCGCCCCGCGCTTCATCGACGACACCATCTGGCGGGTCACCAGCTTCGGCGCGCTGGCGCCGGGGACGAGCACCGCACCGACCAGCAGGTCGGTTTCTGGCAGCAGCTCCTCCAGGTGCTGCTCGTTCGAATAGATGGTGTGCACCTGCGCAGGAAGCTGTGATTCGAGCTCGCGCATCCGCTCCTGGCTCGCCTCCATGACGGTCACCTCGGCGCCGAGCCCGGCCGCCGAACGCGCCGCGTTCATGCCGGCGGCACCCCCGCCGAGCACCAGCACCCTTCCGGGCAGCACACCGGGCACCCCGCCGAGCAGCTTCCCCTCGCCGCCCTCGTGCCGCGAAAGGAAGTAGCCACCCATGATCACGCTCATCTTGCCGGCGATCTCGCTCATGGGCGCCAGGAGCGGCAGGCGGCCGCCGACCTCGACGGTCTCGTACGCTATCGCCGTAGTGCCGGACTCGACGAGCTGCCTTGCCAGGGTTGGAACCCCGGCAAGGTGCAGGAACGTGAACAGGAGGAGCTCCTTCCTGAGGAAGCGGTACTCCCCTTCAAGCGGCTCCTTGACCTTGACGACCAGTTCATTGCGCCACACCTCATCCGGCGACGATGCCAGCACCGCGCCGGCCAGCCGGTACTTCTCGTCGCTGTAGCCGCTGCCGAGGCCGGCGCCAGCCTCGACGACTACCCGGTGCCCGGCTCCTACCAGATGGCGGACACCCGCAGGCGTACATGCCACCCGATGCTCCCGGACCTTGATCTCCTTCGGAATTCCGATGTTCATGGGAAAGCTGTTCTTGCGTTCGGAATATTGCAGAGGTAATTTACGCACGGCAAACCACCCTGAAAAACAGTAATCTTCATGGAAGCTCTTTTCGAAACGGCATTCTGGATGCTCCTTGGCGCATCGCTCTCGGCATGGGCGGCCGCAGCCCTCCTGCGCCCGATCGGAACGGTACGGCTTGCCTCGCTCATGGTCGTCTGGCTGTCGGCAACCGGAACGACGGGAGTGCTGTACGGCACCGTGCCGGCCCTGGTCTCGGGAGCTGCATCCCTTCTTGCCGGCGTGGCCATGTTCGCCGCCTCGCTCGTCTGGTCGGGGGTGAAGTCGATGCCGAACCGACGTTTCGAAGAGCGCTGAACGCCGCGGTCACTGCCCGGCGGCAAGCCAGCCCGGCACGAACCGCCAGGCGTGCCGCATCTCCCGGTCATGCTCCGCATAATCCGGATCGAACCGCGCCACCTCCCCCCAGTAGCGCCGGGAGTGGTTCATGTGGCGGGTGTGGCAAAGCTCGTGGAGCATGATGTAGCGCACCAGGAGGGGCGGCAGGAAAAGCAGCTTCAGGTTGAGGCTGATCCTCCCTTTCGAGGAGCAGCTTCCCCACCGCGAGCGCTGTTTCCTAACTGCTGCCGAGGAGTAGGTGAAACCGTGGATCGAGGCGAGCCGTTCGAGCTGGGGCATGAGCCTCTGGCCCGCCCGCCGTTTCAGCCAATGCTCGAGCGCCGCGCGGCATGCGGCCTCGTCGGAAAGCGGGCCCGAGACCAGGAGCGCTCCTTCCGATACCTCCCGGACCGTGAGCCTTGGACGGGATTCGTCCCGGTAGGAGACACGCCATGACTCGCCGATGCCGTTCAGCTCCATCATCGACGGCAGCGACCTTCCGGTATCGGAAACCCCCTCCAGGCGGCGCCGCTCGAACGAACCCTGTACCTTCGTGATCCACTCCCTCCGGCTTTCGACCAGTCCCGGGACCCGCTTCCTGTCGAAATGTTCCGGCACGACGACCACCAGGCCGTCATGCGGCGAGATCTTCAGCCTTGCGTACTTCGCCCTGCGGCTGACTCTCACCGTATAGGGGATCTCCTGTCCGGGGCTTGCTATGGTCATGGTTCGGGCGGTTGGTCCTGTAGAGGAAAAACGGAATAATAGGGCTCGAAGGGCAATAATAAAAACGGATACCCTGAACTCCCGCCACCCCAAGCATTGGAGGGAGGGGGAACGGGGCGTCAGGAGCGGAATATCCGTTACGTAACTTCAGGCCAGCGCCTGCGCGAGGTCGGCGATCAGGTCGTCGGGATCCTCGATGCCTACCGAAAGCCTGACGACCCCATCCGTGATGCCCACCTGCAGGCGGTGCTCCGCGCCCATCGAAGCGTGGCTCATGGTGGCGGGATGTTCGATGAGCGACTCCACGCCGCCGAGGCTTTCGGCAAGGGCAAAGAGCTTCGTGCCCTTCAGTACCCGGTTGACCTCGTCGATACCGCCGGCAAGCTCGAACGAGACCATCCCGCCGAACCCCCGCTGCTGCCTTTTGGCGAGCTCGTGCTGGGGATGGCTCTCGAGCCCGGGATAGAAGACGCGGCTGACCTTAGGATGGCCGTCGAGGAACCGGGCGACCTGCTCCGCGTTGCGTTCGTGCTCCTTCATGCGGGGCACCAGCGTCTTGATCCCCCGCAGCACCAGCCAGCAGTCGAACGGCTGGGCGCAGGTGCCGAGGGTGTTCACCAGGAACTTCAGCTTCTCGTCGATCGCCGGGCTGTTGGAGAGCACCGCGCCGCCGACCACATCCGAGTGGCCATTGAGGTACTTGGTGGTCGAGTGGACCACGACGTCCGCCCCGAGCCTGAAGGGTTGCTGGTTGTACGGCGACAGGAAGGTGTTGTCCACGATCGAGAGCAGGCCGTGCCTCCTCGAGATTGTCGTGACCGCCTCGATATCGATCAGGTTCAGCAGCGGATTTGACGGTGTCTCGATCCACACCGCCCTGGTCCTGGCGTTGATGTACGCTTCGATGCCTTCGGGCTGCCTGAGGCTGATGAAGTGGACACGGATGTCGAAATGCTCCTGGAGAGTCTTCAGTAGCCTAGCCGTGCCGCCATAGCAGTCGTCCGTGCAGATGATCTCGTCGCCGGCCTTGAAGAGGTGCAGCACGGTGGCGACGGCCGCCATGCCGGTAGTCACGGCCACGGCGCACGAGCACCCTTCGAGCGCGGCGATGCTCTCCTCGAGGGCTTTCCGGGTCGGGTTGCCGCTCCGGGTGTAATCGAACCCCCGGTGCTTTCCGATATCCTCGAACACGAAGGTCGAGCTCTGGTAGATCGGCGTCATGATGGCGCCGTAGGCTTTGTCCGGGGCGACCCCGGCATGGATGGTGTCGGTCTGGAAACTCATGGATATCCCTCAGTTCAGGGGTTATGGAAAATCGACCGCAGAGGAGGGGAAAACGAAAAAACCCCTTCCCGACGAGTGAGGAAGAGGTGATCTGATTTTCTGTCCCGCGGGCAGCATCGGCTGCCGGTTGCGGATTCGGTCAATCTCCTTTCACTCATCTTTCCCCTTGCCGTCAGCAGCCTGAAAGGCGTGGCAGGAGGTAGAATGCGGCACCGTGTCCCTTCCGGGATCGGTTGTCAAGGCGTCGTCGGGTCTATTCCCTCGGCCTTTCTTGATGACGGTCAATGGCGGCAAAGAACGATTAACGATTGTTAATCTACATGAAAAGACAACGGCTGTCAAGAGGTGGCGAAGTTTTTTTTCACTTCGGAAACCGGAAGGATGGGGAAAATGGTTTTGAAATCATCAAAAAAAATAGCAAACTCTTAACAATCGTTAATCATCCGGATAAAAGCCCCCATATCCCGGACCGGCAAACCCCCGACGGCAACCGAACGCCAGCCAGGCTCACGTTTCCCGGATATGAGGCAGGAGTACGGCGCCCTTTGTCGCCGGACCTCCTGCGGCGTTAAAGCGCGATTCGGCAATTTACCCATGCAAACTACCGAGACCATGTCATCACCACAACCGCATAACGGCATACCGATGAGGATCGTGCGCCTGAACCGTTCAGTCCTGCTTGGAGGTATCGTGCTGGCCGCCCTGTTCCACCAGCCCCTGATCACGACCGTCCTGTTCCTGATGGTGGCGCCATCCGTAGCGTTCGGCAAGAGGGCCAGCGTCATCTTCCTGGTCGGATCACGTCTTTTCCCCGGCCACAAAACCGGCGAGGCGCTGGAGAGCCAGCAGCTCATGCGCTTCAACAACGCCATTGCGGCGATCCTCCTCGGCGCTGCCCAGATCGCCTTCGCTACCGGTTCGACGACGGCAGGATGGTTTCTCTGCGGCATGGTGGCGGTAGCGGCGGGAATTGCGCTCTGCGGATTCTGTCTCGGCTGCTTCCTCTACTTCCAGTTCAACATGCAGCGCTTCCGCCTGTTCGGGCAGAAGGCCGAGCCGGCATGACAACGACAACCTTCAAGGATACATAACCAGATGAGCAACACCCCATACCGATTCGAAACCCTGGCCCTCCATGCAGGCCAGCCGGTGGACGCCACCATGTCACGCGGCGTGCCGGTCTACAGGACAAGCTCCTACCTCTTCAGGGACACCGAGCATGCGGCAAACCTCTTCGCGCTGAAGGAGCTGGGCAACATCTACACCCGGCTGATGAACCCGACCACCGACGTGCTCGAGCAGCGGGTCACCCGGCTCGAAGGCGGCGCCGCCTCGGTCGCGCTCGCCTCCGGCACATCGGCCATCTTCTACACGGTGATCACGCTCGCCGAAGCCGGCGACAACATCGTCTCAGCCAACAATCTCTACGGCGGCACCTACACCCAGTTCGACGCCATCCTGCCGAAGCTCGGGATCGACGTGAAGTTCGTCGACCCGAAGGAGCCGTCGAACTTCGAGAGGGCGATCGACAGCAGGACCAGGGCGCTCTACATCGAAGCTATCGGCAATCCGGTGCTCGACTACACCGACATCCGCGCCGTGGCCGAGGTCGCCCACCGCAACGGCCTGCCGCTGATCGTCGACGCCACCTTCACTACCCCCTACCTGCTCAGGAGCATCGACCTCGGGGCCGACATCGTCGTCAACTCCCTGACCAAGTGGCTCGGCGGCCACGGCGCGGGCATCGGCGGCATCATCACCGATGCGGGCCGCTTCGACTGGAAAGCCGGACGCCATCCGCTCTTCACCGAGCCCGACGCCAACTACCACGGCCTGCGCTGGGCCATCGACCTGCCCGAACCGCTCGCCCCGATCGCCTTCGCGCTGCGCGTCCGCACCGTCCCCCTCAGGAACCTCGGCGCCTGCATCTCGCCCGACAACTCGTGGCTCCTGCTCCAGGGCATCGAAACCCTGCCGGTACGCATGGCCCGCCACTGCGAAAACGCCCTCAAGGTGGCGGAGCACCTGAAGCGCCACCCCAAGGTCGCCTGGGTCCGCTATCCGGGCCTGAAGGACGATCCTTCCTACCCGCTCGCTTCACGTGACCTGAAGAACGGCTTCGGCGGCATGGTGGTCTTCGGGGTGAAGGGCGGCTACGACGCGGCGGTGAAGATCATCGACAGCATCAAACTCTTCTCGCACCTGGCCAACGTCGGCGACGCCAAGAGCCTGATCCTGCACCCGGCAAGCACCTCGCACAGCCAGATGACCGAAGAGCAGCGGGTTGCAAGCGGCCTCTCGTCCGACCTCATCCGTCTCTCGATCGGCCTGGAGCACCCGGACGACCTCATCGCCGCACTCGACGAAGCGCTTGCCGGGGCATGATCCTCACTGGCCGCCAGTAAAAGGGGGAATCGAAGGAGTGAAACGCAAAGAGTCCATACTCATCGCCGACACGCAGTTCCTCACCACCGAGGCACTGCGGTCGGTGCTCGAGAGTGAGGGATACGGAGTGGCCGTGGTCCACACCCAGGCCAAGTTGCACGAATACCTGAAGGGAAACGAGCCTTCCCTTATCGTCACCGACCACCACCTTTTCGGCTTCGGGTCGATCGCCGGCCTCAGGAAGCTCGTGGAGCGGCATGCTGCTGCCCCGATCCTTGTGCTCTGCAACGCGCTCAACCAGATGCAGCTCAAGGAGCTCAACAGCGCCGGCATCAGGAACATCGCCCTCAAGACCGACGACCGTGAGGAGCTGCTGCAGGCGGTTGCTGCCGCCATCAAGGGCAAGAAGGGCTACTCGGGAAGCGTGCTCGACATCCTGCTCAGCCAGGAAGGGCCGGCCGTGCATAGCTGCCCGCTCACCACCTCGGAGATCGAGATCGTCCGCCTGATCTCGAACGGCCTCACCACCAAGGAGATCGCCGCCAGGAAGCACGTGAGCTTCCATACCGTCACGACCCACCGCAAGAACATCTTCCGCAAGCTCGGCGTCTCGAGCAGCCCCGAACTGATGCTCCTCGCCATCAAGGCGGGGCTGATCGACAACATCGAATACCATATCTGACCCAACACCCTGCAGACGTGTCATTCTTTCTATCCCGATCGCTATCGCTATCGGAATCGATTCTTCCGATAATCGATAGCGATAGCGATAACGATTTCGATGGAAGAACAGAGCTTCCCGACTCAGGCCATGGACACTACCCTGATTGGTCTACCTCTTTTAGGGTAGGAAAAATACCCTATAGGCGGGATTTCAGGAGCGGGCGGACATGACGAAATTGATAACAGAAGAACCTCTGTCATCAAAACCTCCGATTCCATGGCACGCATCGCAAAAAAACTCACCGACCTCATCGGCAACACCCCCCTCCTCGAACTCGGCAACTTCGGCCGTGACCAGTCGGCCCTCGGCTCCATCGTCGCCAAGCTCGAATACTTCAACCCCGGCGGCAGCGTCAAGGACCGTATCGGCTTCTCGATGATCGATACCGCCGAAAAGGCCGGCCTGCTCACCGGGGAGAGCGTCATTATCGAACCGACCAGCGGCAACACCGGCATCGCCCTCGCCTATATCGCCGCCGCCAGGGGATACCGCCTGATCCTGACGATGCCCGAAACCATGAGCCTCGAGCGCCGAAACCTCCTGAGGGCCCTTGGCGCCGAACTCGTCCTCACCCCGGGCCCTGAAGGCATGGGCGGGGCCATCCGGAAGGCCGACGAGCTCAAGTCGAGCACCCCAAACGCCTTCGTCCCCCAGCAGTTCAGGAACCCGGCCAACCCGGAGATCCACCGCAGGACTACCGCCGAGGAGATCTGGAGGGACACCGACGGCAAGGTCGATATCTTCGTCGCGGGCATCGGCACCGGCGGCACCATCACCGGCGTCGGCGAGGTGCTCAGGCAGCGCAACCCCGGCATCAGGATCGTGGCCGTCGAGCCGGCCGACTCCCCCGTCATCTCAGGCGGTAAACCCGGCCCCCACAAGATCCAGGGCATCGGGGCCGGCTTCATCCCCGACAACCTGAACACCGGGGTGATCGACGAGATCGTCACCGTCGCCAACGAGGATGCTTTCCGCACCGGGCAGGAGCTGGCGCGCACCGAAGGGCTGATCGTGGGAATCTCCTCCGGCGCCTCCGTCTGGGCTGCGCTGCAGCTGGCGAAAAGGCCTGAAAACGAGGGGAAACGCATCGTCGTCATCCTGCCCGACACCGGCGAACGCTACCTCTCGACGCTCCTCTACCAGTTCGGCAAGGAGGAGCCCGCCATCTGAATCCCCCATCGAGCATGCCTCCGCAGCCGGCCCGGGATTGCTCCCGGCCGGTTTTTTTTCTGCGATCCGCTTCCGGCAATGGCCTTGCTGGACGTACCTTACCCTATCGAGGACTCCTGTAAACCATCCGCCGATGACCCTGCACTTCGAAACCCTTGCGATCCACGACGGGCAGACGCCCGACCCGCTCACCGGAGCCGTGACCGTGCCGGTCTACCAGACCTCGACCTTCGGGCGCGAAAGCCTCGACAGCCGGCCTGAGTACTTTTACTCCAGGATCGGCAACCCGACGCGTACCGCCCTCGAATCGACCCTCGCCCTGCTCGAGAACGGCAGGCACGGGCTCGCCTTCGCCTCCGGCGTCGCCGCCATCACCGCAGCACTCCAGGTGCTCAGGCCGGGAGACCACATCGTCGCCGGCGCCGACATCTACGGCGGCACCTACCGGATCTTCGAGCAGATCATGCGTCAGTGGGGCGTCGAAACCAGCTACGCCGCCGATGCATCGACCGAAAGCTACGAGGCATGCCTGCGGCCGGAAACGAAGATGATCTGGATCGAGAGCCCCTCGAACCCCCTGCTCCAGGTCACCGACATCCGGGCGGTCTCCGGGATCGCGCGCCCGAAGGGGATCGTCACCGCTGTGGACAACACCTTCCCGAGCCCCTACTTCCAGCGTCCGCTGGAACTCGGGGCCGACATCGTCGTGCACAGCACCACCAAGTACCTCGGCGGCCACTCCGACGTGATCGGCGGCGCCGTGGTGACAAATGAAGACCGGTTCCACCACGCCATCAGGAACTACCAGGCGGCGGCCGGTGCGATCCCCGGGCCGTGGGACTGCTGGCTGGTGCTCCGGGGGCTCAAGACGCTGAAGGTCCGCATGCGCGAGCACGAAGCGACCGCCCTGCACCTGGCTCGGGCGCTGCAGGAGCACCCGAAGGTCTCGAAGGTCTTCCATCCGGGCCTGCCGGACCATCCCGGGCACGAACTGGCGAAACGGCAGATGCACGGCTTCGGCGGCATGCTCACCATCGCCCTCGAGGGGGGCCTTCCGGCCGTCGGCAAGCTCACCTCAGCCACGAAGCTCTTCGTGCTGGCCGACAGCCTCGGCGGCGTCGAATCGCTGATCGCCTCCCCCGCCAGGATGACCCTCGGCGCCCTCTCGCCTGAGGAGCGGCAGCGGCGCGGCTGCACCGACGACCTGGTGCGGCTGTCGGTCGGCCTCGAAAACGCCGCCGACCTCGAAGAGGATCTCATGAACGCCCTTGCAACCATCTAAACCGCGACAACCATGCCCGTCATCCCGAACATCACCAGCACCATAGGACGCACCCCGCTGGTCAGGCTCAACCGCATGTCGGAAGGGCTCGAAGCGGAGCTCCTGCTCAAGCTCGAATTCTTCAACCCGCTGGGCAGCGTCAAGGACCG
Organism: Chlorobi bacterium Chlorobi_1; assembly: GCA_900299075.1. Taxonomy (GTDB): domain Bacteria; phylum Bacteroidota; class Chlorobiia; order Chlorobiales; family Chlorobiaceae; genus Chlorobaculum. Next base: position 10,225 of record OMIK01000101.1, on the reverse strand, counting down.
CATCGGCCGCGCCATGATCGAGGCTGCCGAAGCCGAGGGCCGGGTCGGCCCGAAGACCCTTATCGTCGAGCCCACCAGCGGCAACACCGGCATCGCCCTCGCCTTCGTCTGCGCGCAGCGCGGCTACCGCCTGCTGCTCACGATGCCCGAGACCATGAGCCTCGAACGGCGCAAGCTGCTGCGCTACCTCGGCGCCGAGCTGGTGCTGACGCCGGGGGCGAAAGGGATGAAGGGGGCGATCGAGGAGGCCGAGCGGATCGTCGAAACCGAAAAAGGGTGCTTCATGCCGGGGCAGTTCCAGAACCCTGCCAACCCGAGGGTACACCAGGCGACCACCGGACCCGAGATCTGGAACGACACCGAAGGTCGCGCGGACATCCTCGTGGCAGGAGTCGGCACCGGCGGCACCATCACCGGCATATCCCGCTGCATCAAGCCGCTGAAGCCCGGCTTCAGGAGCATCGCCGTCGAACCCGCGGCCTCGCCGGTCCTCTCTGGTGGCTCGCCCGGCCCGCACAAGATCCAGGGCATCGGCGCCGGCTTCATCCCGGCGGTGCTCGATGTTTCGCTGATCGACGAGGTCGCTACGGTGAGCAACGAGGACGCGATCGCGACCGCACGCGACCTCGCCCTGAAGGAGGGGGTGCTCTGCGGCATCTCTTCGGGAGCCGCCGTTCACGCGGCCCTGCAACTGGCCAGAAAGCCGGAGAACGCCGGCAGGACGATCGTCGCCGTCATCCCGAGCACCGGCGAACGCTACCTCAGCACCGACCTCTTCCTCGGCATCGAATAAAAAAAATGGGGACGTTCTTAATTTCCTTAAGTAATCAGGACGTCCCCATCATTTCCTCTCCCATTTTCCGAGCGCCTTCATCTCGATAATCCGCTGCCGGATCTGATAGACCGCCGAAATGCTCACCCCCAGCTGCCTTGCAGCCTCTGCCAGGGAAAGACCAAGGCCATCGACGAGTTTGTCCACAAGCTTCATCCTGGCCTTGGACAACGCTCCGTAACGGGCGCCGGACCGAAGCTGTCCGGCAGACACCCCCAGCTCAAGGCAGACGGCGTCGACCTCCTTCCGGGCTGCTGCCAGCAGCTCATCCTGGCGGAGACGACCCGACTTCCGTGCTTCCGCATGCTGCAGCATATCACGTACGAACTCACCGCTACCAAGTATCCGCTCATCACCTGCCGCCGCATCTCCCCGACCAGCTGACCCTTGCTTTCCGGAATCCTTGGCCGCGGATATGGAGCGGGTACGGCCTCCGCCGTCGAGCTTCCCGTCTATAGGCTGCCCGAGTTCCTCCTGAAGATACTTGGCATAGGCACACAAGGCTCGAGGCTCCGTACCTCCGAAAAAACCGAGGACATAGCGGCGGTCCAACCAGGGGTGCCTGATACTTCCGAGCAGGTCCGCTTGCCCGCACCATGCGAATTTTTCCAACTCTTCGATGCTGCCGACAAGGCCGCCCAGCAGTGGATTGAGGTTGATGTATGCCACCAGCTTTCGGAAATATGCCTCCTCCTCGCAAACAATGGATTTATAACGGTTCTGGAAAAGATGTCCCACGCGCTTGTTGCGCCGGTTGAACTGGAGTGCGTACCCGGTAAGCAGGCGCCTCATGAATGCAGGAAGGCCAGGGTCGCCGCTTTTCAGGAGCATATGGGCATGGTTACCCATAAGGGCGAAGGCATACAGACGTGTCGCGGTAAGTTCCGCGACAATGCCTATACGCCTGATAAAGTCGGCGCGGTCGATATCGTCAATGAAAATCTCGCCTTTGTCGATACCCCTGACCATCACGTGATGCAGGATACCGGGCGAATCGAGTCGGGGTCCTCTCGGCATGGGGGGTGCTGGAGAGTAATTTGAGATGATCGCTCAATGCAGAAATCTAAGCAACAGGACGCAGAAAAATACTTAAGGAAATTAAGAACGTCCCCTCAATTCTTCGAGGAAGGACTCGGCGTAGCGGGTGAGTTTGGCCTGGCCGACACCGGGGATATCGAGCATCGCTTCGGGGGTGGAGGGCTTCCTGGAAGCCATCTCATGGAGGGTCCGGTCGGAGAAGACCACGTAAGGCGGCACCCCCTGCTCGTCGGCGAGGCGCTTGCGCAGCGCCCTGAGACGGTCGAACAGTTCACGGTCGGCGGGAAGTCCGTCGGCCGATACCTTGCCCGATGCCGGCTTCTCGCGCCGCTTTTCCGCAATGCGCACCATCTCCACCCGCTGCCCCTCCCTGAGGATGCCGAGCGCCCCGTCGAGGGGATAGAGGGCCGGATAGAGCCCTTCGCTCCTGGCGATCACCTTGCGCGCGACGAGTTCGTCGATGAGGCGACGCCAGTAGACCCTCCCCCGCTCCTTTCCGGCGCCGTAGACCGCCAACCGGTCGTGGCCGAACTCCCGGATCTTCTTCGTGTCGGCCCCGACGAGGATGTCGACGATGTGGCCGGATCCGAAACGCGAGTCTGTCCTGATGACCGCCGACAGGAGCATTTTCGCCTCGGTCGTGCACTCCGTGACCTCCCTGGTGCCGAGGCAGACGTCGCACGATGCGCAGTTCTCCTTCGGGTAACGCTCACCGAAATGGTCGAGGAGCATCCTTCTGCGGCAGAGGGTCGACGAGGCGAACGCCACCACCTTCGAGAGGGCGGCAAGCGCCCTTGCCCGCTCCTGTTCGTCGAGCATCGAGTCGATGAGGAAACGGACCTTCGGGATGTCGCCCTGCGAGAAAAGCATGACGCATCGGGCGTCGGCGCCGTCCCGGCCTGCGCGGCCGGTCTCCTGGTAGTAGCTCTCGATGCTCCTCGGCAGGTCGGCGTGGATCACAAAGCGGACGTTCGACTTGTCGATTCCCATGCCGAAGGCCACGGTCGCCACCACGACCTCGGCCTCGTCGCGGATGAAGGCATCCTGGTTGCGGCGCCGCTCCTCGTCGGAGAGGCCGGCATGGTACGGCAGCGCGCGGAACCCTTTCCTGGCGAGCATGGCCGCGGTGTCGTTCACGCCCTTCCTGCTGGTCCGGTAGACGATCCCGGCCTGGCCGCGGAACTCCTTCAGGATCGATACCAGCTGGCTGTCTCCCCCCTCCTTCTCGCGGATCTCGTAGGAGAGGTTCGGGCGGTCGAACGAGGCCCTGACCAGCAGGGGGTCGCGCAATCCGAGACGGGCGGCGATGTCCTGTCGGACCCGGTCGGTGGCCGTTGCCGTGAAGGCCGCGACGGGAATCTCCGGCCGTATCTCCCGGATCGAGGAGAGGGTGAGGTAGTCGGGCCTGAAGTCGTGCCCCCACTCCGAGATGCAGTGCGCCTCGTCGATCACGGCCATGCTGATCTCCAGCCGGCCGAGCAGCTCCCTGAAATGGTCGAGGGCGAAGCGCTCCGGCGCTACGTAGAGCAGCTCGAGCTCGCCGTCGAGCAGGGAGCGCATGACGGCCGCACGCTCCTCCGTCGGCAGGGCGCTGTTCAGGCAGGCTGCCCGGATGCCGTTGGCACGGGCGCCGTCGACCTGATCCTTCATGAGGGAGATCAGCGGCGAAATGACCAGGGCCGTACCGGGAAGCATGACGGCGGGAAGCTGGTAGCAGAGCGACTTGCCGCCTCCCGTGGGCATCACGGCCAGGAGGTCCCGGCCGTCGAGCAGCGCGGCTACGGACTCCTGCTGGTCGGGGCGGAACGAGCCGAAACCGAACACGCGGCGCAGGGCATCGTGCATGGAGGCGCTATCGTATGGCACTCTTGGCGAAGTCGGCTGCATGGAAACGGGTCAGGGGTGTGCGAGGTGCCGGATATCGGCCTCGGACAGGGCTTCGCCTTTGGGTTCGGGATCGGGCGCCGCTTTCGCTGAAACCGCGAGCAGTTCGGGGCGGATCGTGATCTCCACCCCCTGCATGACGCTGTCGAAATAGACCACGAGATGGTGGTCGCGCCCCTCCTTGACCACCACCCCCTCGAAATCGATGAAGGGGCCGGCAAGCACCTTGACGCGCTTGCCCGGAGGGATGGTGCCGACCGTCCGCCTGATGGCCTCGGGTTCGCGGACGAGCCGGCGAAGCCACTCGATGTCGCGCTCCGAGAGCACCGAGGGGCGCCTTCCGATGCCGATGAACTTCACCACGCCGTCGGTATCGAGCACCTTGACGTGTTCGGAATGGTAGTCGATATTGACGAAAACGTAGCCCCTGAACAGAGGCTCGGAGACCTTTTTCTTGCGGTCGCTCCACTGCCGTACGGTTTCCATGAGGGGAAGGAAAGCCGTCAGACCCTTCTGCTGGAGTTCAAGCCAGGCCTTCTTTTCATAACGCGAACGCACATATACCGCGTACCAGAGCGTTTTCCTAGATTCTTCCATTGGACTTGCGCCGTGATCGATATGGTTGACGAAAGGTCCGTACGGGCACCGTGGGGATCCATCCGTCGATCCCGCCAGTGAGCGGCGGGATCGGCGGCGTACTCGCTTTCAGATATTCAGGGCCCTGCCGTCGGTGGCAAGGGCGGCTTCCCGGAGCACCTCCGAGAGGCTGGGATGAGGATGGCAGGTACGTGCCACATCCTCCGCCGAGGCGCGGAACTCCATGGCCAGCGCAGCTTCGGCGATAAGGTCCGAGGCCTCGCTGCCGATGATGTGCACACCGAGGATCTCGTCCGTCGTCGCGTCCACCAGCATCTTCACGAAACCGTCAACCTTGCCGAGGCCGAGCGCACGTCCGTTGGCGATGAAGGGGAACTTGCCCGCCTTGTAGGCCCGCCCTTCCGCCTTGAGCTGCTGCTCGGTCTTGCCTACCCAGGCGATCTCCGGGGAGGTGTAGATGACCCAGGGCATGCAGTTGTAGTCGATATGCGGCTTCTGGCCCGCAATCTCCTCCGCGACCATGACCCCCTCGTCCTCAGCCTTGTGGGCGAGCATGGGGCCGCGCACCACGTCGCCGATCGCATAGACGCCGGGTGCGGCGGTGGCGCACTGGGTGTTGACGGGGATGAACCCCCGGTCGTCGGTCTTGAGCCCGATCGCCTCGAGGTTGAGCTGGTCGGTGTTCGGAATGCGGCCGATCGAAATGATCATGCGGTCGCACTCGAGCTTCTGGCCGGCCCCCTGGGCATCGGTATAGCTGACCGTGACGCCGTTGCGCCCCTTCTTGATCCCGTTGATGGTGATGCCGAGCACGATATTGATCCCCTGCTTCGGGAAAAGCTTGCCGGCCTCCTTGGCGATGCTTTCGTCGCTGGCGGCAAGGAAGGTGGGCATCGATTCGAGCACCGTCACTTCAGAACCGAGGCGGCGCCACACGGAGCCGAGCTCGAGGCCGATCACGCCGGCACCGATGACGCACAGCCGCTTGGGCACGCTTTCGAACTTGAGGCCGCCCTCGTTGTCGCAGATCACGCGGTTGTCGACCTCCACGTCGGGCAGGTGGCGCGCTTTCGAGCCGGTCGCGATGATGACGTTGGTGGCCACCACCTCCTCGTCCCCGGTGGCGGTGCCGATACGCACCTGGTAGCCGTCATCGGTACGCCCGACGAAGGTGCCGTGCCCCTTGAGCAGGGTGATATGGTTCTTGCGGAAGAGCAGCTTGATGCCGCCGGTCATGCGGGTGACGATGTCGGCCTTGCGCTTGATCATCTGCTGCACGTCCATCGTGACGTCGCTTGCGGCGATGCCGTGGTCCGCGTACTGGTGCTTCACCCGCTCATAGGCTTCGGAGGAGGCCACGAGCGCCTTGAGCGGAATGCAGCCGGCGTTCAGGCAGGTGCCGCCGAGGCGGGGTTCGCCCTCAGGGTCGTCGTAGGATTTGGATTCGCAGCAGGCGACGCTGAAGCCGAGCTGCGCGGCGCGGATAGCGGCGATGTAGCCGCCGGGCCCGGCGCCGATGACAAGCACGTCGTATTTCTTGATCATGGTCGTTTCAGGTGTTTAAAGGTCGAACAGCAGTCGTGACGGGTCTTCGATGGCCTCCTTCATGGCGACCAGGCCGAGCACGGCCTCCCTGCCGTCGATGATCCGGTGGTCGTACGAAAGCGCGAAGTAGTTCATGGGGCGGATGACGATCTGGCCGTTCTCCACCACCGGGCGCTCCTTGGTGGCGTGGATGCCGAGGATGGCCGACTGCGGCGGGTTGATGATCGGCGTCGAGAGCATCGAGCCGAAGACTCCACCGTTCGAGATCGAGAAGGTGCCGCCGGTGAGCTCCTCGAGCGAGAGCTTGCCGGCCTTGGCCTTCTCGCCGTACACGGCGATCTGCCGTTCGATTTCCGCAAAACTCATCTGGTCGACATCACGCAGCACCGGGACCACCAGGCCGCGCGGCGAGCCGACGGCGATGCCGATGTCGAAGTAGCCGTGGTAGATGATGTCGTTGCCGTCGACCGAGGAGTTCAGCACCGGGAACTTGCGCAGGGCGTGCACGGCCGCCTTGACAAAGAAGGACATGAAGCCGAGCTTCACGCCGTGCTCCTTCTCGAACTTGTCCTTGTAGCGGTTGCGCAGCTCCATGACCGGCTGCATGTTCACTTCGTTGAAGGTGGTCAGGATGGCGTTCGACTGCTGCGACTGCAGGAGGCGCTCGGCGATGCGGGCGCGCAGGCGCGACATCGGGACGCGCTCTTCGGGACGGTTGTTCAGGAGCGAGGTGTCCATCACCGCCTCGACGGGAGGCAGCGAAGGCCTTCCGGAGAACTCGGGGCCCATCGGGGTCCACGAAGGCGAAGAGGCCACGGCAGGCGCTGCCGGCGAAGCCGCAGGAGCTGCCGCAGCTGGCGCCGGGACTCCGCCGGCAAGCGTGGCGAGCACGTCGCCCTTGGTGACGCGGCCGCCGCGGCCGGAGCCGGGGATCGCGCCGGCGACAAGGTTGTGCTCCTCGATGAGCTTCGACGCCGAAGGCATCGGCGCGGGGGCCTTCCCGCCCACGAGCGGCTGGATCGGCTGGGGCGCCGCAGGGGCGGCCGGCGGCGGCAGCGGAGGCGCGGCGTGCACCGGAGGCGCGGCAGGCGCCGGGGCCGGTTCAGGTGCTGCCGCAGCGGCCGGAGCGGCTGCGGGCGAGGCTGCCGAGGCCTCGGTGTCGATGGCGGCCACCTTCTGGCCCGAAACGACGCTGTCGCCGTCCCTGGCGGTTATCTCGGAGAGCACGCCCGTTGCGGGGGCGGGCACCTCGAACACGACCTTGTCGGTCTCGATTTCGAACAGGGTTTCATCCTGAACGACCGCGTCGCCAGGCTGCTTGCGCCAGCCGAGCATGGTCGCCTCGGCTACGGACTCCGAAAGCGGGGGTATTGTTACGTCGACGATTGCCATACCAGATCCTTGGTGCCTTGAGTTTTGTTTATTTGCTGATGACGGTTCCCTGCAGCTTTCCGAACGCCCCGTCCAGGAGCGCTTTCAGCTGCTCGGTATGCTTCGAGTAGTAGCCGACCGCGGGCGAAGCCGACGCGGGGCGGCCCGAGTAGCCGAGCTTCTGGCCAGGCTGCATGAGCTCCATGAGGTAGGGCAGCATGAACATCCAGTATCCCTGGTTCTGCGGCTCGTCCTGCGCCCAGACGATCTCCTTCAGGGCCGGATAGCGGCCGAGCTCCTCCCGGAGGGCCTTGAGCGGGAACGGGTAGAGCTGCTCCATCCTGATGATCGGCATATCGTTCTTCCCGTTCTCCCGGCGCCGTGCGACGAGGTCGTAATAGACCTTGCCGGAGCAGAGGATCGCCCGGGTGACCTTCTCCGGACGCACCGAGTCGTCGCCGATGACGGTCCGGTAGGTGCCGGCGGTCAGCTCATCGAGCGGGGAGATCGCCTCCTTGTTCCGGAGCACCGACTTCGGCGTGAGGATCACCAAAGGCTTGCGTATCGTGCGGATCATCTGGCGCCGGATCAGGTGGAAGATCTGCGCCGGGTTGGTCGGCTGGCAGACCTGGATGTTGTCGTCCACGCAGAGCTGCAGGAAGCGCTCGGGACGCGCCGAGGAGTGCTCCGGGCCCTGGCCTTCGTAGCCGTGCGGGAGCATCATCACCAGGCCTGAGGAGAGGCCCCACTTGACCTCGGCCGAGGTGATGAACTGGTCGATGACCACCTGCGCGCCGTTGACGAAGTCGCCGAACTGCGCCTCCCAGATCACCAGGGTGTTCGGTTCGGCGATCGAGTAGCCGTATTCGAAGCCGAGCACCGCCTCCTCGGAGAGCACCGAGTCGATGACCGTGAAGGGGGCCTGGTTCTCGGCGATGTTCTGCAGCGGGATGTAGGCGCCCATGTCCCAGCGCTCGCGGTTCTGGTCGTGCAGCACCGCGTGGCGGTGCGAGAAGGTGCCGCGTCCGGAGTCCTGGCCGGTGATGCGCACCGCGCAGCCGGCGGAGACGAGCGACGCGAAGGCGAGGTGCTCGCCCATGCCCCAGTCGAGCGGCAGCTCCCCCTCGCCCATGGCAGCGCGGTCGCGCACCACCTTCTCGACGAGCGGATGGAGCTTCATGTTCAGCGGAATCGAGGTGATCCGCTCGGCAAGCCGCTTGAGTTCGGCCACCGGCACGCCGGTCTCGGCCTGGTCGGTCCACTGGCGGTTGCGGTACGGCATCCAGTCGACCGCGAACTTGTTCATGGCGTTCGAGAGCACCGGATCCACCTTGTGGCGCCCTTCGTCCATCGCCTGCTTGTACTCCCTGATGAGCCCCTGGCTGTAAGCCTCGTCCGCAACCCCCTGCGCCTTGAGCCGGTCGGCGTAGACCTGCCTCGTGCCGGGATGCGCGCCGATCTTCTTGTACATCAGCGGCTGGGTGATCGAAGGGGTATCCTGCTCGTTGTGCCCGTGCTTGCGGAAACAGATGATGTCGACCGCCACGTCGTGGTGGAAGGTCTGGCGGTACTCGAGCGCCAGGCGGATGGCAAGCACCACCGCCTCGGGATCGTCGCCGTTGACGTGCAGCACCGGCGACTTGATGATCTTGACCGCATCGGTGCAGTAGATCGAGGAGCGGGCGTCGCGCGGGTCGGAGGTGGTGAAGCCGATCTGGTTGTTGATCACGATGTGCACCGTGCCGCCCGTGCCGTAGCCGCGGGTCTGCGACAGGTTCAGGGTCTCCATGACCACGCCCTGGCCGATGAAGGCGGCGTCGCCATGCACCAGGACCGGAAGCACCTGCCGCCCTTCGGCATCCCCCCTGCTCTCCTGGCGCGCCTTGACCGAACCCTCCACCACCGGATCGACGATCTCGAGATGCGACGGGTTGAAGGCGAGGGAAAGGTTGACCGGGCCGTGCGGGGTCGCCACGTCGCTGGAGAAGCCCAGATGGTACTTCACGTCGCCGGAGGGGAGCTCGTCGCCGTGCTTGCCCTCGAACTCCGCGAAGAGGTCCGCCGGGCTCTTGCCGAGGATGTTCACCAGCACGTTCAGGCGGCCGCGGTGGGCCATGCCGATCACCACCTCCTCGACGCCGTAGTCGCGCGCCGAGCGCACGAGTTCGTCGAGCGCGGCGATGAAGCTTTCGCCGCCTTCGAGCGAGAAGCGCTTCTGGCCGACGTAGCGGGTGTGCAGGAAGCGTTCGAACCCCTCGGCGGCCGTCAGCTGCTCGAGCAGGTGCCTCTTCTCCTCCACGGAGAGCTCCGGCTTGGTGCGGGTCGACTCCAGCTTCTTCTGCCACCAGCGCTTGCGGTTGCCGTCGGTGACGTACATGTACTCGACGCCGATCGTGCCGCAGTAGGTCTCGCGGAGGTTCTGCAGCAGCTCGCGCAGGCTCATCGACTCCCTGCCGAAACCGGTGTCGCTCGTATTGAACACGGTCTCCATGTCGGCGTCCGTGAAGCCGTAGAAGGAGGGCTCGAGGTCCGGCAGCGACGGGCGCTGCTGGCGCTTCAGCGGGTCCAGGTCGGCCCAGTGGGTGCCGAGGGAGCGGTAGGCCGCAATCAGCTTCTGCACCGCAACCCGCTTCCTGCCGAGGTCGGTGTCCGCACCGTAGGCGAGCACCTGGCGGATGGGGCCGCTCTTGGCCCGCTCCGCGAACGCCGAGACCACCGGGGCGTGGGCGACGTCACGCGCGTCGGTGCCGTCGACGGCAGGCACATGCTGCATGGCGTCGAACCAGCTGCGCCAGTTGTCGGGTACCGAGGAGGGATTGTTCAGGTAGGATTCGTAGAGCTCTTCGATGTAGGGGGCGTTGCCGCCGTAGAGGTATGAGTTGCGCTGGTATTGCGACATCATGGACGTTGTCACCTGGCCGTGAGCGGATTTAATAAGCGTGGTCCATGCCGCTGCTG
>OMIK01000100.1 GCA_900299075.1 Chlorobi bacterium Chlorobi_1 | reverse complement strand
TCGAGGCCGCCTTCGCCGACCTGCCGCACTTCACCTGCTATTCGGTCAAGGCCAATTTCAACCTTTCGGTGATCCGGACGCTGGCGGCAGAGGGGTGCGGCTGCGACGTGAACTCGGGCGGTGAACTCTTCAGGGCGCTCAAGGCCGGCGTATCTCCCGACCGCATCATCATGGCCGGCGTCGGCAAATCCGAGCAGGAGATCGAGTACGGGCTGGAGTCGGGCGTGCTGATGCTGAAGGCCGAATCGGTCTCGGAGCTTCGTGCCATCGACCGGGTCGCCGGCCGCCTCGGCAAGGTGGCCGCCGTGGGCATCCGGATCAACCCGAACGTCACCGCCGAAACCCACCCTTACATCACCACCGGCGACAGCAAGGAGAAGTTCGGCATCGACGAGGCCGAACTGGGCGAGGTGTTCGAGCTGTTCCGGACCCTGCCGAACCTCTCGCTGCATGGGCTCGATATGCATATCGGCTCGCAGATCTTCGATCCCGAGTACTACGTTGCCGCCACGCAGAAGCTGCTCGACGTGCTCGCGACCGCCAGGTCGCTCGATTTCGATATCCGCTGGGTCGACGTGGGCGGCGGTTTCCCGGTGACCTACGATCCCCAGAAGCCGGCAACGCCGATCGAGCGCTTCGCCGAAAAGCTGGTGCCGATGCTCAAGGGGCAGGGGGTGACGGTGATCTTCGAACCCGGGCGCTTCATCGCGGCCAACTCGACGGTGCTCCTGACCAGGATTCAGTACCGGAAGCGGAACCATATCGGCAAGGAGTTCTTCATCGTCGATGCGGGCATGACCGAGCTGATCCGGCCGGCGCTCTACCAGTCGCACCACGAGGTGCTTTCGGTCAGGCGCCATGAGGAGAGCGTCGTGGCCGATGTGGTCGGCCCGGTCTGCGAGTCGAGCGACTTCTTCGCCCGCCAGCGCATGATCGACAATGCCGGTGAGGGGGAGCTGCTGGCCGTGCTCTCGTCGGGCGCCTACTCCTCGGTGATGGGCAGCAACTACAACGGGCGGCTCCGCCCGGCCGAAGTGATGGTCGAAAACGGCGAGCCGACGCTCATGCGCCGGAGGGAGAGCTACGAGCAGCTCGTGCAGAACGAACTGTGAAAGCCTTCGTTAACCTGTTGCGCGGTCCGATAGCTGCGTTGGTCGGTGCTCGAAATCCTCACGTACGCTGAGTACGCTCCGGTTTCTGTGCTCCGTCCGCCTTGCTCTCGGGCCGCTCACGACGGTTAATGAAGGCTTTGTCGTTGCCTGATTTATTCTGGTTATCCCTGACGTCCCTTGCCTACTTCCTGATGTTCCTGAAGATCTTCAGGGTGGCTTCGGCGAGGTTGAGGGTGTAGAAGTGGATGCCCCTGACGTTGTTGTCGATGAGCTCCTGGACCTGCCTGGTGGCCCACTCGATGCCGATCTCCGCAACCTCCGCATCGTCCTTCGCTTCCAGCACCTGCCTGAGGAGGCGGGCCGGGATGCGCGAGCCGAGCGCCAGCTCGGACATGCGGATCATCCCCTTCCTGGTCGTGATCGGCATGATGCCCGGGATGACCGGTACCTCGATGCCGGCAAGCCGGCAGCGCTCCACGTAATCGAAATAGTCGCGGTTGTCGAAGAAGAGCTGCGTGACGATGTAGTCGGCGCCGGCGTCCACCTTCTCCTTCAGGTATTCGAGCTCCTTCATGCGGTTCGGGGTCTCCGGATGCCCTTCCGGGAAGCCGGCCACGCCGACGCCCATCTCGGGGAAGTTCGCCTTGACGTAGCGGACCAGGTCGATGGCGTGCGGGAAGTCCTTGATCGCCTCTTCGATCGTGGCGACGTCGGCCGGCTTGTCGCCGCGCAGCGCCAGCACGTTGACGATGCCGTGTTCACGGTAGAGCTCGAGGATCTCGCCGATCTCCTCCTGGCTCGAGCAGATGCAGGTCAGGTGCGAGACGACCGTCAGGCCGGTCTCCTTCTGGATCTTCGTGACCAGGTTGTGCGTGCGCTCCCTGGTCGAGCCGCCCGCACCGTAGGTGACGCTGACGTAGGAGGGCTCCAGAGGGGAGAGGTTCGTGATGGTGGCGAAGAGATTGTCCCAGTCCTCCTGCTTTTTCGGGGGGCAGAACTCAAAGCTGAAGATCGGTTCGTTGCTCGATTCGAGAATCTCTTTGACCAGCATTCGTCTCTATGGTTAGTGCCGTTGATAAAAAAAATGAATATACTAAAGCAGCCCTGAACTGACAGCTGCCTAATTTAAGGAAATTCACGGGACCAACCGCGTTCCCCCCAGCATGCGGAACATCCTCCCCTCCCTGCCGGCGTTGCGGCTGCTCGGTTGCGCCGTTGCCGGCATACTCATGGCGACCTCGATGCCCGTTCCGTCCGGGGCATGGCTGGCGCTTTTCCTCACCTCCGCCGTCATTACCGCCGGAGGGGCTGCCGCAGCCCGCATCCGCCGCAAGCCCGACCGGGTCCCCATGCCGCTCGCCATCCTCTACCTCGTCGCCGTCGCGTCGGCGTTCGCCCTGCAGGCGTCGAGCCGTTTCGCCTTCGCCCCCTCCCCGTCGCTGATCTCCTGGGCGGGCCGGGAGGTTGTCCTCTCCGGCGATGTCGAGGGGCGGCCGGAGCCGGGGCGGGGCAGTCTCGCATTCAGGCTGCGGGTCCGCGAACTGTTCCATGAGGGACGGACGACGCGGCTCGACGACCGGATACGCGTGCTGGTGAAGCTGCCGCCCGGGAGCGGCTTCGGGCTCGAGGAGGGGGAGTTCGTCCGGGTCCGGGGACGGCCGGGGCTGCCTGCAAGGGCGGCCAACCGGGGCGAATACGATCCGAGGCTGCATGCCCGTTACCGGGGGATCCAGCTGCAGCTGTTCTGTCCCGGATCCTGGTGCCTGCTCAGGGAGGCTCCGGGAAGGGCTGGCGGCTTCTACGGGGCGGTGGTCAACCCGGCGAGGCGCTATCTGGCCGGAAGCATCGACCAGCATTTCCCGCCTGGCCGCGAGCGCGAATTCGTCAAGGGGATGATCCTCGGCGAACAGGAGTTGCTGCCCGAAGAGCTGGGCGAAGCCTTCAGGCGAACCGGCACCGCGCACGTCATCGCCGTCTCGGGGCTGCACGTGGCCCTGCTGGCCCTCGCGGTGAACCTTCTGCTGCAGCGCCTCAAGGGGACCTGCCCGGGGCGGTGGGCCGCCTTCGTGCTGTTCGCTGCGGTGCTCGCGGCCTACAGCTTCGTTACCGGCAACGCCCCGTCGATCAGGCGCGCGGCGATCATGTCGGCCGTCATGATCGGAGGCGGCGTACTGGGTCGGAGGAGCTTCGCCCTGAACTCGCTGGCGGCGTCGGACCTGCTGATCCTGCTGTTCGACCCGTTCGACCTCTTCAACGCCGGATTCCTGATGACCAACGGCGCCGTCATCGGCATCCTCGCCCTGCACCGGCCCTTGTCGGGCATCGTGCCTGCCGGAGGTGGGATGGCACGCCGCATGGCGGCGGCGACGTGGAGCGCCTTTTGCGTCGGCATCTCGGCCATGGCGGGGGTCGGGCCGCTGATCGCCCTTCTCTTCGGCACCTTTTCCGTCTCGGGCATCTTTGCCAACCTTCCGGTGGTCCTCTTCTCGAACCTGGCGATGTACGCCGCGCTTCCCCTGTTCGCTTGCCACGCTTTCGGCGGCTGGACGGCTTCGCTGTTCGCCCTCAGCTCATGGGTCTTCGCCCGGGCGACGCTCTTTTTCACGCTCCTGTTCAGCGGCATGCCCATGGCAAGCGTCGGCCTGCGGCCGGACCTCTTCCAGGTCGTGCTCTTCTACGCCATGGTTGCGGCCGTTGCCCTGTTCCTGATCCGCCATGCCTGGGGAAGGGCGGCGGTCGCCCTGCTCGTCGGGGCGAACCTGCTGCTCTGGAGTGAGCTCCTGCGGCCATCGCCAGCCGCTCCGGCGATACTGACGGTGAACCTCGGCAGGGAGGTCGCGGTGCTTTTCTCGTCGGGCAGCGAGACCGTGCTGGTCGATGCGGGCAGGACGGCCCGCTCCTGGCCCCGGATCATCCGGCAGGCCGATGCCTGGGGCATGGAGCGGCCGAATGCGGTGGTCGGCCTCTTTTCGCCCGATTCGATCGTGCACGCCACCCCGGTGCCGCAGCGCCTCGACTCCGGGGGGCGTTCGCTGGTGCTCCGCTCGGCGGTCGTGACAAGGCTTGCCGACCGGGTTGTCCGGATCGACAGCCGGCGCCGCTCCCTGCTGCTGGTCTCGGGGATGCGGCGCCTTCGGGAGGTGCGGACCGGACGGGCCGACGTGGCGATGATCTGGGTCTACCGGTTCACGGGCAAGCAGTGGCTCGAGCTGGAGGGGTGGATCGGTTCGGCAAGGCCCGGACGGGTGCTCCTGATTCCCGGGCAGTTCATGCCGGCGTCGCAGCGGGAGCTGCTTCGAAGGTTCGCCGTGAAACGGCAGGGGGTCGAGGTTCGTACGAAAACCGTGCAGGCAAGCTTCTGAAGAGGATCGGGTTTACTCCTCCCGGTTGCTGAACAGGTCGGCGGCGGCAAGGGAGTCGATAACCCTGGCCACCTCGGGGGAGAGCCCTGCCGGGTTGATCTTGCGGATCACGGCGGCGATGGTGGCGATCTTGCCTTCGACGGGCAGGAACTTGTTGACCACGACGACCCGGTTCTCCTTCACCCGGCAGTCGCCGCCGACGAAGCTGCCCTTTTCATACCGCAGCCTGAAGCCGAGGTCGGCAATGGCGGTTTCGAGCAGGTCGAGCTGTTTCTGTTTCTTCACGGTGGCCTCCTTCGTTTGGGCGCGTCAGGGCTGCAGCTGCATCAGGTACTTCAGCACCGGGCCGACGTGCAGCGACTGGATGATGCGGCCGTCGAGCACGATCCGGCGCAACGCATCGATGGGCACCGTGTGCACCGAGATCTCTTCGGTGTCGTCGAGCTCCTGGCGCCCGGTGGGGACCACTCCCTCCGCCAGGAAGGTGTAGGTGATGTTGTCCTGCAGGGCGGGATTGGCGCTCAGCTCCATCCAGGGGCTCCAGCTGCCGCCGCCGTAGCCTGTCTCCTCGAGCAGTTCACGACGTGCCGCATCGATGATGCTCTCCCCGTCGCGGTCGTGCACCCCGGCGGGAAGCTCGTAATGCACCTTGCCGATGCCGTGCCGGTACTGGCGGATGAGTACCACCTCCCGCTCGGCGGTCAGGGCCAGCACGTTCACCCATGGCGGGTACTCCTGGATGTAGTAGTCGTCGATGATCCGGCCGTTGGCGAGTCGCACCCGGTCCTGGCGAAGGGTGAGCCAGGGCCTCCGGTGAAGGTAGGTGCTGGAGAGGGTCTCCCAGTGGGCCGGTTCATGGTGCATGGTGGTGGCGGCGTCAGTTTCGCATCCTCGGGTCGAGGGCGTCCCGGACGCCGTCGCCGATCAGGTTGAAGCAGACCACCGTCGAGAGGATGGCCATGCCGGGGAAGGTCGATATCCACCAGTGGTTCAGGAGGCTGTCGCGGCCTTCGTTGATGATGTTGCCCCAGCTGGGTGTCGGCGGCTGCACGCCGAGTCCGAGGAAGGAGAGTCCTGCCTCGGTGAGGATGATGCTGCCGATCCTGAGGGTCGCCGCGACGATGACCGGGGTCAGGGCGTTCGGCACCAGGTGGCGGAAGATGATGCGCAGGTTCGACAGGCCCAGCGATTTTGCCGCCAGGATGAACTCCTGCTCCTTCAGCGAGAGCACCTGCCCCCTGACGATGCGCGCCACCCCCATCCATCCGGTGAAGGAGAGGGTGACGACGATCAGGTAGATCGAGTTGCCGAAGGTGGCGATGATGATCAGGATGAGGAAGAGCGCCGGGAAGGCGATCAGCACGTCGACGAGGCGCATGGCGATGTTGTCCACCCATCCCCCGAAATAGCCCGAGGAGACGCCGACGACCGTGCCGAGGGTTACCGAGATGAGCACCACCAGGAAGCCGATGGAGAGGGAGATCCTCGATCCGTAGAGCAGCCGGCTGAAGATGTCGCGCCCATACTGGTCGGTGCCCAGCAGGAAGGTCCGCGAGACGACGAACCGTGAGCTGCTGCCGGGGGCGCTTCCGTCAGCCAGGCGGTGGAGCTGGCTCAAGGGGAGGCTGCGTTCACGGATACCCTGCCGGAAGTGGACGGTGTCGCCGGCAACCCGGTAGCTGTCGACAAATTTCAGGCTGAAGTCGTGGTTCCTGGATTTCAGCCGCTGCGCGTCGCCGATCAGGGTGTTCGTCAGGCGGGAGGCGGTGTCATTGCCGTTTCTCAGGGGGATCATGCCGGAACGCCTGTGGCTGAGCACGAGGGCGTCAACCCTTGTCAGTGGTGGGCGGTAGGCAGTGACGAGGAAATCCTGCTGGTCGTAGGGGCTGAACGGGGCGAGGAAGGGCGCCACGAAAGCGATGGAATAGAGCACGAAGATGACCGTCGAAGCAACAACGGAAATGGTATTCCGCCGGAAGGAGCGCATGCCGAGCTGCCAGAGGCTGAGCTCGCCGGCAGGAGTCCCGCCCCTCTCAATGATGGATTTCCTGTAAGCGCGCAGGGAGAAGATGGCAAGGAGCAGCGGTACGGCGACGATGTAGAGGGCCGCGACCCAGAACTCGAGGAGCTCGATCGTGAAGACCTGGCGGAAGTTGTCCGCAGAAACCGCGGCCAGCGCGATGCTCGTGGCAAGCGAACGCACGCTGATCAGGAAAAGGTCGAAACGGAGGGCGAGCAACAGCGCGAACGCGGTGAACGAGAGCAGGTAGAAGAGCCCGGACCCCCGTTTTCCGGCTGAAAGGAGCCCGAGGCCGGGCAGGATGCGGTAGGCCGGGTTGATCTTCTGTTCGTTCGGTGTCTTCACAGGCGAGCAGCGAATGGGTGGTGTATGCGCTTTTCAATATAAGGGATGGCGGCCGCATGAAAGCAAACCTGCGGGCATAAAAAAAGCTGCCTTTCCGGGGAGAGGCAGCTTTGGTTTTGACGGCAGGTGCGCCGGCAATGGGCTCAGGCTTCGGATGCAGCCTCTTCGGTGGCTTCGACCTCTTTCCTGGGGGACATGACCGAAACGACCGGTGCATCGGCATCGCCGAGGATGACCACCTTGCCTTCCAGCGCGCCGAGCTTCAGGTCGCGGATGTGCAGGGTATGGCCGAGCTGGAGGCTGCTGATATCGACCGTGAAGTGCTCCGGCATGTCTTCCGGCTTTCCTTTCAGGGTTACGGCGTGCAGGTTGACCTGGAGCTTGCCACCGCCGATCTTGATGCCGGGGCACTCGCCTTCGAAGTGTGCCGGAACCTCCATCTCGACCACCTCATCGGCGGAGAAGAGCTGGAAATCGACGTGGATGACCCTGTCGGAAACGGGGTCGAACTGCAGGTCCTTGATGAACGAACGGGTGGATTTGCCGTCCGGGTACTGAAGGTCGATCAGGTGGGACTCGGAAGAGTGGACCAGCTTGGTCAGCGCGAGCTCTTCGACGCTGATGGTGACGGTCTCTTCACCCTTGTGGTAGACGACTGCGGGGACCTGGCCGGCGAGACGCAGCTTTGCGGCCTCTTTCTTCTTCGCTTCGCGGAGGTTGACAGACAATACTCGTGTTTCCATACTATTCCTCTATCTCCTTTGACTGTTGACTCTTGTGATTAATGATGGTTGGTAATCTTTTTCGTGATGTTCTTGCTGTCGAACAGGTAGCTGACCGATTCGCCGTCGTAGATCCTCTTGATTGCCTCGCCGAGCAGGTTGCTGATGGTAACGATCTCAAGCTTGGAGGAGTATTCGTGGTCGGAGACCAGGGAGTCGGTGACGATGACCCGCTCAAGCACGGAGCCGTTGATGCGCTCGATAGCCGGGCCCGAGAGGATCGGGTGGGTGGCTGCGGCGTAGATCTTGAGGCCTCCGGCGTCCTTGATCGCCTTTGCGGCGTTCACCAGCGTTCCGGCCGTGTCGATCATGTCGTCGACGAGCAGCACGTTGCGGCCCCTGACGTCGCCGATGATGTTCATCACCTCGGCCACGTTGGCTTTGGGGCGGCGCTTGTCGACGATCACGAGGTCGGTGCCGAGCTCGGCGGCGAACTTCCTGGCGAGCTTCACGCCGCCCACGTCGGGGGAGGCGACCACCAGGTTGTCGGCGATGTCCATGTTCTTGACATGGTCGATCAGGACCACGCTCGAATAGAGGTGGTCGAACGGAATATCGAAGAAGCCCTGGATCTGGGGTGCGTGCAGGTCCATGGTCAGGATCCTGTCGGCACCGGCCTGGGTCAGGAGGTTGGCGACGAGCTTGGCGGTGATGGCTACGCGGGGCTTGTCCTTCCTGTCCTGCCTGGCGTACCCGTAATAGGGCATGACTGCGGTGATCCTCGCTGCCGAAGAGCGCTTGGCTGCGTCGATCATGATCAGCAGCTCCATGAGGTTGTCAGCAGGGGGGTTCGTCGACTGGATGATGAACAGGTCCGAGCCGCGGATCGATTCGAAATAGTTGACCGAAATCTCACCGTCGGAGAAGTTCTCCGCCTTGGCGTCGCAGAGGGGCATGCCCAGATAATCGGCGATTTTTTCAGCCAGTTCCGGGTTGCTTCGTCCTGCGAAAATTTTGATAGGGGTTTCCATCGCTGACTGCTTTTTCTGATGAAACGAGTTATATTACGCCTGCATCTTCGGTCACCGGCCACCTGAAACCGTCCTTTGGCTTCCTTCCGGTAACGGATTTCGAATATACGAAAACGGTTTTAAAATTATCAGTAAAATTTCTGGCCCCCACGGCCTCCGCCACATGATGAAAATCAACGATATCAAGGTCATTCTCGAGCGGTTTTTCCAGCCTGTCGAACTGGTCGGAAACGGCGATCAGGTGATCACCGGCCCCGCCAAGATCGAGGAGGCCGGCCCCGGCCAGGTGAGCTTCGTTGCCAACGAAAAGTACTACCGGTTCCTCGGCGACGCGAAGGCGTCCCTGCTCATCGTCCATACCGATGCTCCGGTCGGTGACGGTGCCGACGGTCGGAGTTTCCTCAAGGTCGGCGATCCCTACACCGCATTCGTGTTCGTGCTGCGCGAGTTCGCCGGCGCACGACAGGTTGCCGCCCCGGGTATTGCCGCTTCGGCTTTCGTGGACCCGACGGCCAGGCTCGGACGCAACGTCTCGGTCGGTGAACATGCGGTCGTCGGCGAGCGCTGCGTCGTCGGTGACGACAGCGTGATCGGCCCGAATACGGTACTGATGCAGGACGTTTCCATCGGCAGCGGTTGTGTGCTCTATCCACAGGTCACCTGTTACGACGGCACCGAGATCGGCGACCGGGTGGTGGTGCATAGCGGCACCGTGATCGGCGCGGACGGCTTCGGATTCGCCCCCCAGAAGGACGGCTCATACATCAAGATTCCCCAGATGGGTACCGTGCAGATCGAGGACGACGTCGAGATCGGCGCCAACACCACGATCGACAGGGCGACCATGGGGAAGACCCTGGTGTGCAAGGGGGCCAAGATCGACAACCTCGTCCAGATCGCGCACAACTGCCGCATAGGCGAGGATACGGTCATCGCGTCGCAGGCGGGGATCTCCGGCAGCGTCAGGATCGGCCGGCAGTGCCTTATCGGCGGACAGGCAGGCTTTGCCGGCCATCTCGAGATCGCCGACAGGGTCTCGGTGGCCGCAAAGGCGGGCATCTCCAAGAGCTTTACCGACCCGGGCCAGGCCATCAGGGGGGTGCCCGCGCAGCCTATGCGCGACCAGCTTCGCCAGGAGGCGCAGATCAGGGGAATCGGTGCGATGAAGGAGCGGATCGACGAGCTCGAGGCGCAGCTGAAGGCACTGCTTCAGGAGCCGAGCGCCTGAACGGCATTATGCTCCGCATCTGCTGAATCCTCTCGGGAATCAGGGCCATCGCTCGCCAAGGCACCTGACTTCTTTTCGCCTTTCAGCATCGATCCGACATTCTGAAGGAACAGCTTCAGCTTGACCGGTTTCATCATGCACTCGTTGATGCCGCTCAACCGCGCCTGCTGCATCGCCTTGTTGTCGAGGTTGCCGCTCAGGCCAAGGATCGGGATGTTCCGATAGCCGGTTTCGCTCCCGCGGATCCGCCGCGCGGACGCAAAGCCGTCGAGCACCGGCATCTTCAAATCCATCACCAGCAGGTCGCACCGATGCCCCTCGAGCACCTCGATCGCCTGCAGGCCGTTCGAGGCCTCAATGATCGTGACGTCGAGCCGGCTCAGCATCGACTTGATGACCCTCCGGTTGAAATCGAGATCATCAACGACCAGCACCGTTTTGCCGGCCAGCGACTCCCTGAGGGCCTCCCTGGAGGTTTCGAGCGAAACCTTGAGCACCTGGAGCAGTTCGGACAGGACGGGAGGCATCGAAATGTGCGCGTCGATGCCGCTGTCCTCCTCCATCTCCTTCACCACCGAGGGATGTTTGCCGGTAGCGTAGGCCACGACCGGGGTCTCCTTGCCCTGTGCGGCAATCTTCGACACAAGTTCAGGCAGGTCGATGACCGGCAGGCCGATCTCGGCAAGCACCAGATCGGATTTCGTTGTCGAGACCAGGTGCAGCAGGGAAGCTCCATCGGCAACTTCGCGGATCTTCATGCCGAGCGGGGCAAGCTGTCGCCGTATGGCCGATCGGTAGCCGATGTCGGTGCCTGCGAGCAGCAGGCTTTTACCTGACAGCAGCGGCTTGTATCGTGCATAGAGCCGGCTTTCGAACTCATCGATCAGCTCCCTGTCGAGCTTCGGGAAGCTGAGGGTGAATTCAGCCCCCCTCCCGACTTCGGACATGCAGGTGATGTCGCCGCCGAAAGAGCGCATCACCCGCCGGCAGAAGGCGAGCCCGAGGCCGGATCCACCTTTCTTGCCGGAGGTGAAAAACGGATCGAAAATCCGTTCAAGGATGAGCGGAGGGATGCCCGGGCCGTTGTCCCTGACGATGACACGGTTCCGTTCCCCTTCGGTTTCGAAGAGGATATCGATTCGTCCGTCCGGCTGGTCCCTCAAAACATGCAGGCCGTTCAGGAAGAGGTTGTAGATCACGAACATGTAGCTGTTCTCATCCCCCCTGAAGATGAACTCCTCCCCCTCCTGCAGGTGGATTTTACGCCGTTCTTCTTCCGATGCGTAACCATATTCATCGATCGCCTTCCTTGTCGCGGCGGCTATCGAGAACGAGGCGAAGTCATGCCTCAGGAGGTCCCCTCCCCTGAAGTTCTCGAGCGTCATGTCGATGATGTGCAGGCCTCGGTTGACTGCCGCCTGTGCCTGGCTGACACGCTTGCGGACGTCGATGAGATCGCCGCCATTCAGCGCTCCTTCCCGTGCCTCGTATCGTGATGGCAGCACCTCCTGCAGGATCTCGTCGAGGCTATGCCGGATCTGGCCGAGGGGGTTGCGCATCTCGTGGGCGATCCCACCTGCCAGCGCCTCGAGTGCGGCGTATTTTTCCGAAGCTTTCTCTTGTTCTTCAGCTCTCAACCCTTGCAGGTTGCTGTAATTGAAGAGGTAGCCCGCCACAATGGAAAATCCGATGACGATGCAGTACATGCCAACGTCAAAAGATGGCGTGGCAAGGAGTTCCTTCACTGGTGCCAGCAGCAGGAAAACGACAATGGCGGCGAAGATTCCTGCCACCAGGTCGATGAGGAACATCAGCCAGTCCGGAACGAAAGAGATGAGTACAAACACCATGAAGATCTCCCAGTAGAGCCAGGGTTCCTCAAAATTGTTCTTCAGGGTAAACAGCGTGATGATGAATGGAAGAACGTATACCAGCATCAGGTGCCAGTAATATCTGAAGTACTTTCCCAGAAAGTCGGGATTTTTCAGGCGGTAGATGGATCCTATGCAGAGCAGGACTCCAACCAGGCGGAACGGAAGATTTTCCCAATGCAGCTTGAAGATGTACTTGTAAACAAAGAACAGGATGAAGTGGCTTGATGCACCGATCAAAGATGCATAGATGATATTGAAACGGGATATTTTGGTCCCGTTTGAAAAAGCCGTGCGGATGTATTTGCTGATACCCATACCTGACTGTTGGGGAGCCGTCACAGCGAATCCGGTTTGGTCACCTGAAGAAAAAGGTTGATTCCCAGCGGTTCGCTTGAAACCTTGATGCCCGATCGGTCTATTCCGGCTTGTTGCGCGAGTGAAACAAGTTGCTGATGGCTCCGGTGTGAAAGGTGCCAGTCTCCGAAAAGCTCCATGTATTTCCTGGTCGGTTCTGGTCGGAAAAGTTGCCGACATACAGAACGCCCTCGGGCTTGAGGTAGGTGTACAGTTTATTGAGCAGGAATATGAAGCGTCGGTCATTCAGGTAGTCGAACAGGCCGGCTGACCAGATGAGATCATATTTTTCGGTGGTTTTATACTTGAAGATGTTGGCGTTGATGAACGATCCGGTCAAGGTGTGCCGCACACAAACCCGATGCATATGCGATAGCGTGCCTGTCGAATTCAATGCAGTCGATATGCAGGTCAGATTTCCTGCCGGTTTCGAAAAATTCCAACATGTCTCTTCCTGGGCCGCTTCCGACATTGAGGACGCGAACTCTTTTTTTATCCTGGGAGAGGTAGTTGAGGATGTTGATGAAAAAGAGCTTCCGGTTTCGTACCGCCTGTGGGGCGTGCTGAACATGAAAAAACTCGTCCCAGCGCTTCAGACTCTCAATGTCGGTTTTGTGCTCGGTGTAGATTCTGTCGATGATTTCGTAATCGCCCGAATAGCCGTGCGGCTTGCGGAAGGCAAATCCCTGCATGGTTTCCACGGTCAGTACCGGTTCGATTATCTTGAGCAGGTTCAGATAGTGCCTCTTCCCTGAAGGATGCTCAAGCATCATGCCGATGCGTTCTATTTCAAGTTGCAGGGCCTGATGATCATGGTTTTCAGGGCCTTGTTTGGCGATCAGTTCCCTGATGAAATCCATTCGGTGGTTTTCAGGATCGAATGTCCCGAGGCTTGCTTGCTGCCCTGTATGCTCCAATCGTTCCGGGTATCCGTCATTGATATTATTGGAGACGGGAATTATTGGAGACGGGTTGAGCGCCCGAATGGGGCGTTGTCGATGGGGCAACCGGTTTGCCTCCTGATTTCGAGTTCTGCATGGTACCTGGGGGCTTGGTGGGAGTGCGTCGTGTTACCGAAACGTGGGGTTTCCGGAATAACATTAGATGCTATCTTCAGGCGAGAGCTGCCTGAAGATGATGGGCATGTGTCTTTTGTTTTGTCATATATGGGATGAAAATAATCATTTTACATCACAGTAGGGGATAAAAAAAGCGGAAGGGAGCGTGGTAGGGCCGGGAGGCTGCAACTGTCCTCCCGGCAGGCGATAAATTCAGGAGAGGTTCCGGGGCACCTGGGAGGAGTGGTGGTGGATGATCGGCTTTTCACGGGAGAGGTCGACCGCGAAGGTGAATCTCGAGGGGAAGGTCAGCAGCAGCTGGTCGACTTCGAATTCGAAGGCGTAGATGCCGCTGAGCACGTAGGACTCTCCGCCGAGATGCTGCTTCTTGAGCGACTTGTCGTAGAGCCGGACCTGCAGCTTGTCCCTGCTCGCCAGCTGTTCGAAGTACTGGCGGATGCCCTGGGTGGTGTTGACGGTGTGGGGGGAGAAGGTCGGGACAAGGACAGCCTGTTCGTCATAGAGGCGTTCGACCTCGTCGATCGCTCCGTTGCAGATTCCCGATATCCATTGTGAGAGGACATCTTCCGGGTTCCGGTAGTGCATGGCGGTACTGATAATGGTTCCAGGATCATCGATTCTGAACATGGACCCCCGCCGGCGTCTGCCGACTATCTGCAGGCGGCCGATTCCGGGATCCGGCGACAGAAGGTAAGCAATTTTTCCAGTTCGGGAACAAAGATTCGGCATGCCGTAAGGGCAACAGGAAAGGCCCGGAGGTCAGCGTCCGCCCGGGCCTTCTGGTAAGATGATTCCTTGCAGGAGCTTACATTCTGAGCTCGCCGGCCTCTGCCTTCCGTTTGAGTTCGTTGTTTGCGTAGATGAGCACCTCGACGCGGCGGTTCAGCCGACGGCCGGTTTCGGTTTCGTTGGTCGCGACCGGGCGTGTCTGGCCGTAGCCGACCGTGCTCATGCGGTTTCCGGAGACTCCGTAGCTTCTGAGCAGCGAGGCGACCGACTCGGCCCTGCGTTCCGAGAGGCGCTGGTTGGCGGTTTCGCCGCCGATGTTGTCGGTATGGCCCTCGATGACGATGCTGGTGTCATGGTACCTGTTCAGGATCCTCGACAGCTTCTCGATGTTGTAGCGGCTGCCGGCAGTCAGGGTCGAGGAGCCGCTGGAGTAGAGGATGCCGGTGTCGAAGACCACCCGGATGCCCTCGCCGACGCGCTCGACGTTGGCACCTTCGACTTCGCGGCGGATTTCGGCAGCCTGACGGTCCATGTAGTTGCCGATCGCCGATCCGGCAACGCCGCCGATGACGGCGCCGATGAGCGCGCCCCGGCCGACGTTGCCCGAGGTGCTGCCGATGATGCCGCCGAGGATGGCGCCGGAGGTGGCTCCGATGGCCGCCCCGCGGGTGCCCCTCCCTTCGGTTGCGGTCAGTTCTGACTGGCAGCCCGAGCAGAGGGCGGCGGTGGTGAGCACAAGGCCGAGGGCGACGGGGCGGCTCAGTTTCTGGATGGTTGTCATAGCCGTTGCTGGTTTGGTGTTCAACGAGATGCAGGGGGAGGTACAGACGGATTCAGGACGCTTCACCATGTACAAACCCTGGCGCTGTCCGAAAGGTTCGGGCAGTGGGAGCCGGCAGGGTTATTTCGACGCGCGCAGCGCCTCGACGGGGTCGAGTCCGGCAGCCTTCCAGGCGGGGAAGAGGCCGAAGGAGATGCCGATGGCCGAGCAGACGAGCAAGGCGACGGCCATCCAGCCCCAGGGGAAGATCACCGGAAGGTTGAAGTTGACTGCGACCAGGTTGCCTGCTGCCGCGCCGGTGGCGATCCCCAGCATGCCCCCGCCGATGGAGAGCAGCAGGGCTTCGAGCAGGAACTGGCGGAGTATCGTCCGGCGGGGGGCCCCGATCGACATCCTGATGCCGATCTCCCTGGTGCGTTCGGTGACGCTGACCAGCATGATGTTCATGATGCCGACGCCGGCGGTCAGGAGGGCCATGAAGCTGATGATGAACGCCCCGACGCTGATGGTGTTCTGGATCTGCCTGAACGACTCGACGAGGGACTCGTTGGTCCGGATCTCGAAGTCGTTCGGTTCGCGCACGGTCAGGCCCCTGGCGAGCCGCATGGCGCCGATCGCCTGGTCGATCGTCCCGGCGTACTCCGCCCGGGAGCGAGCTTCGACCGTGATCGAGAGGCTGCCCTTTTCGTTGACGTGGCCGAGGAACCGGGTTATCGGGATAAGCACGAGGTTGTCCTGGCTCTGGCCGAAGGCGGCCCCCTTCTTGCCGAAGACGCCGACCACCGTGTAAGCTTTTCCCTCGACCTTGATCTGGCGGTTCAACGGCTTCTGCCCCTGCCCGAACAGGCTTGCGGCGACCTCGCTGCCCAGGACCGCGGTGTCGGCGGCGTGCCGGATGTCGTTGCCGTTCAGGTTTCGGCCGGAGGTGATGTCGAATCCGTTGGATTTTGCGAAGTTCTCGTCGCCGCCCGTCAGGACGACGTCGGGGTTGGTGGCCCTGTTGGCGAACCTGGCCTGGCTCGCCTGCCTCGTGATCACGAAGCCGATGCCGCTGGCCTTCGGCCCCATGAATTTGCGGAAGAGGAGCGCCTGCTGCCAGGTGATATCCTGGCGGTTCGCATACTGGTCGCGCCCGTGGCCGCCTCCGAAGACCGTCGCCGGGTACTTCTGTATCTGGAAGGTGTTGGCCCCGAGGCTCGAAAGCCCCGTGGCGACCGATCGTTCGACGGCGTCAAGGGCGGTCATGACCGCGATGATCGAAAAGACCCCGACGGCGACCCCGAGCGTGGTGAGGGCGGAGCGGAGCTTGTTGGCTGCGAGCGACAAGGCCGCCTGGAGCAGCGTCTCACGGATTTCGGTCATCCTCGCCATGCTCATTCGTACCTGAGTGATGCGGCCGGATCAAGCTTCGAGGCGGTGACTGCCGGTGCCAGGCCGGAGACGATGCCCGTGGCCACCGAGACCGCAAGGCTCGCCAGGACGAGCATGGGGGAGACGCGGACGGGGAAGTCGGGCAGCAGCAACTGGATGGCGAAGGTGATGACGGCCGAGGTGCAAAGGCCGACGACTCCGCCGATGAGGCAGATCATCACCGATTCGATGAGGAACTGCAGCAGGATCGTCCGTCGCCTCGCCCCGAGCGCCTTGCGCAGGCCGATCTCCCTGGTCCGCTCCTTGACGCTGACGAAGGTGATGTTCATGATGCCGATGGCCCCGACGAACAGCGACATGCCGGTGATGAAGATGCCTGCCGCGGCGATGCCGTTCTTGATCGGGTCGAGCTGGCTTTTGAAGGCCTGCTGCTCGTTGACTGCGAAATCATCCTCCTGGCCGGGGGCGAGCCTCCTGAGCTTGCGCATCATGCCGGTGGCCTCCTCCGTGGCTTCGACGATGCGCTTCTGGTCCCTGATCCTGATCCTCAGGCTGACGAACTGGGTCTTGCCGTAGATCTTCTCGAAGGCGCCGAGCGGCATGACCACCTGGTTGTCGAAGCTGAAGAGCCCGAGGAACTTGCCCTGCTTCCTGAAGGTGCCGATGACCCGGACGTTGCTGCTCTTCAGGCGGATCGCCTTGCCGATCGGATCCTCGTGCGGGAAGAGCCCCGAGGCGATGTCGTCGCCGACGACGCAGACCATCTCTCCGGCGGTCGATTCCTGAGGGGTGAAGAACCTGCCGGCATCGAGGTCCCCTGAGGCGGTCATCGGGTAGTCCTGGTTGGTGCCCAAGGAGAAGACCTGCTGCAGCAGGCGATCCTTGTAGCGTGCCGAGGCAACGAAGGTCGACATCTGGGGAACGGCCACCACCAGCTCCGATGCCGGGTTCTCGGCGATGGCGTGGTTGATCCGGGCGGCATACCCGGTCTTGATGTCCGGGCGGTTGCGGTACCTCCACCACTGCCCCATGGTGCTCCATGACCCTTTCTGGACATAGATCACATCGTAGCCGATCATGGCGAGGCTCTTCTCGAAACCGATGTCGATGCCGGTGATCGCCGTGCCCATCATGGTGATGGCCACGATGCCGATAATGACGCCGAGTGCCGTAAGGAACGACCGGGTCTTGTTGGCCCTGATCTGGTAGACGGCAATGTCCAGGCTTTCTGCCGTCTCGTAGCGGAACTGCCTGAGCCGCCCCTTCATGTCGCCGTATCGCTTTCGATCCTGCCGTCCCGCAGGCGGATGGTCCGCCGGGTGCAGCGGGCGATATCCTCCTCGTGGGTGATGAGGATGATGGTGTTTCCGGCTTCCCAGAGCTTGCCGAAGATCGACATGATGTCACGGCTGGTGGCTGTGTCGAGGTTGCCCGTCGGCTCGTCGGCGAGGATGATCGACGGGCGGTTGACCAGGGCCCGCGCGATGGCAACCCGCTGGGTCTGGCCGCCGGAGAGCTCGGTCGGCTTGTGGCCGATCCTGTCGGCGAGCCCGACCTGTTCGAGGGCCGTACGGGCGCGTTCGATGCGCTCCCCGGGTTCGATGCCGGCGTAGATCAGCGGGAGCTCGACGTTTTTCAGGCAGTTGAGGCGGGGCAGGAGGTTGAAGGTCTGGAAGACGAAGCCGATCTCTCGGTTGCGCACCCGGGCCAGCTCGTCGTCGTCCATCTCGGCCACGTTCCGGCCGTTCAGCTCGTAGCTGCCGGAGGTCGGGGTGTCGAGGCATCCGAGGATGTTCATGAGGGTGGATTTCCCGCTGCCAGACGGTCCCATGATCGCGGCGTAGTCGTTCTTCATGAAGCGCAGGTCGATGCCGTCCAGTGCCTTGACCGTCTGCTCGCCCATGGTGTAGTGCTTGCAGAGCGACCTGATGTCGATGATCGGCCGCTGGTCGCTCATCGCTTCTCCTGGAGCCTGATCCTGCTGCCGTCCCGCAGTTCGCGGTTAATGGCGCCGAAGCTTCCCGACACTACCGTTTCCCCCTCTTTCAGTCCGGAAAGGATGACGATGTGGGTGTTGTCGGTCGTGCCGGTGGCGACCTTCCTGAAGCGGACGCGTCCGTCGGTCACCACGAACACCCCTTCGATCCCCTCGATGCTTCGTTTGCCTGCTGAATCCGCCTGCACGACCTTCTCCTCCTCCTGCTCCTTTTTCTGCGGCACGGCGGTGCGGCCGCCGTGCTCGCGGATGGTCACGCTCTGTATCGGCACGACGAGGGCGTTCGGCACGCGGATGGTCTCGATGTCGGCGGTCGCGCTCATGCCGGGCTTCAGCAGCCGCTCGTGGTTCAGCACGCGGATCTTGACCAGGAAGTTGGTCACCTCCTCCTGGGTCCCGGCCGCCTTGGTGATCGCCGAGTTGGAGATCTCCCGGACGATGCCGGAGAATTTCCGGTCGCCGAAGGCGTCGACCCTGACGGCCACGGGATTGCCTACCTTCACGTTGACGATGTCGTTCTCGTTGACCTCAACCTCCACGCGCATGCTGTCGAGGTTGGCGATCCTGAGCACCTCGGTGCCCGGAAACTGGCCGGTGCCGACGACCCGCTCGCCGATCTTGCTCTTGAGCAGGGTGATCGTGCCGTCCATCGGCGCCCTGACCACCGTTTTCCTCAGGCGCTCCTCGTTCTGGTTCAGCAGGCTTCGGTTCTGCTCGATGCCGAACCTTGAAGCCTCATGCGCTGCCTGCGCGGCTTCGGCGTTGGTTTTGGCAGTGAGCCATTCGGTCTCCGAGATCAGGCGCTCCCTGTAGAGCAGCTCGGCCTTGCGGAAGTCGTCCCTGGACTTGAGCATCCGGGCCTTCGATTCGAGGCTCTGCGCCCTCGAAAGGTTCATCTGTGCCCGGCTCTGTTCGACCTGGTTCTCGTAGATGTCGGGCTGGATACGGAAGAGCAGGTCGCCTGCCCGCACCGCCTGCCCCTCCTTGACCGGCAGGGCGATGATCTCGCCCGAGACGTCGGGAGACATCGCGACCTCGAGCTCCGGCTGGATCTTGCCGGTGGCGGTGACGAGGTGCACCACCTCCTTGCGGAACGCGTTTTCGGTGGTGACCTCGACCGGCTTTTCGCGAAGCTTCATCCATGCCACGAGGGCTGCAAGGAGCACGATGGTTGCGCCGGCGGTGGCGATGAAGGAGTTTCGCCTGCCCGATTTCTGAGTTTTTTTCATGGGGTCTTCGGTGATGCGTTGGCGGAGTGGCCGGCGTCACTCCTGCCGGAGGTGTAGTCGAGCATCGCTTTCTGCAGGGCGAGGTTGTAGGATGCCTGCGTCATGCCGGATTTCGCGTTGAACAGCGTGGCCCGTGCGTTGCTCAGCTCGACGAATCCCGCGGCGCCGAGCTCGTACTTCCGCTGCACGGCGTTGAATGCCGAGGTTGCCGCACGGAGGCTGGCCTTCGATGCCGCGATCTGGGTGAATGCCGCACGGTAGTCCCCGGCCGCCAGCTGGAGGTCGAGTACGACGCCATCCTTCAGCTCCTCGTAATCGAGCTGCCGGTTGAGCCAGGTGGTTTTGGCGGCCTGGACAGCGTAGCGCGTCTGGAATCCGTCGAAGATCGCCCAGCTGAGGTTCAGGGCGACCGAGTAGCCGATGCCGTTCGAAAGCTGGGTGCCGAGCGGCGGCAGGGGATAGTTCACGCTGTTGATCCGGTAGGAGTCGATGCCGCTGGTGCTGGCCGACACGGAGAGGTCGAGCTTCGGGAGGCGAGCTCCCGCCGCCCCTCTGGCCTGCCATCGTGCGGCGTGCGCCTGGAGCTTGAGGGCTTCGAGATCCGCGCGACGCTTCAGGCTTTCGGTTGCAAGCCCGGCGATATCCACCGATGCGGGGAGGGCCTCGAGGCCGGCAGTGTCGACCGGTTCGAGGGTGACCTCGGCAAGCGGATCGAGCCGGAGGCGCCGGAGCAGCTCGAGGCGGCTCTTCCTCGACTGGTTTTCAGCCTTGAGCGCGGCCAGGGTGTTGCCGGCCACTTCGGCCTGCTGCTGGTAGAGCTCGGTGAGGGATTTCAGGCCGATCCGGTACTGCCTGTCCGTGAGCGTGAGGAGGTCGTTCGAGGAGTTCAGGTTCTCCCTGGCGATGCCGAGCAGCTCCTCGTCCAGCAGGGCCTGGTAGTAGTGTTGCGTGACGTCGAAGGCGACGGTCTCCCGGGCGCGCTGGAGCGAGAGGCCGGCAGCGCCCTTGAGCTCGATCGCCGCCTGGAGCGACGAGGAGTCGGCCAGGCCGTTGAAGAGGTTCAGTGATGCGGTCAGCCCGAGGCCGGCCGAACTGCTCTCCGTCTTCGCCTTGCTGCCCGGCGTGGTGTCGTATGCGGTTGCGTTGTAGCTCTGGGAAACCGATTTCGGTACGTAATTCGCCGAAGCGGTGAGCTTCGGGAGGAATGCACCGTAGCTTTTGAGGAGGTCGGCCCCTTCGAGCTTGAGGTTGTTCCCGGCCTTCCTGACCGCGGCGGCGTTCTCGAGGGCGATCGCGACGCACTCCTGGAGCGAGAGCCTTCTTGCGGCCGGTTCCGCCGAGCCGGCCTGCGGAGCAGCCGGAAGCAGGGCGGCGAAGATGATGAGTGCTTTTTTCAGGGATGCGGTCGACGGCATGCGGCTGGCCTCTGAATCGGTCTCTTTACGTTCGTGTAGGCGAATAATATAAGCAAACAACGAGCAACTCCCTTTGATCCGAGACGGCGGAGGTTCTGCTTTTTCCCGTCAAATCTTTTCGAGAAGCCGGTCGATCTCGATGCGGTATTCGTCGGCTTTGGCGGGCTTGAGCTGGATAAGCGAGGTGAAGACGCGGATGGCCTTCTTGTAGGCCCCCTGGGAGATGAAGAGGTTGGCAAGCGATTCGGTCGGTACGGCGATTGATGCGTCGTCCGGGAACGGCTGGCGCTGCTCTGCCAGGGGTGTCGGCTCCGACTGCTCAGAGGCGCGCGGGGCCAGGAATCCGGAAAGCGCCAGCGACAGCCGCTCGAACTCCTCCGCGACAGGGTCGAACGCAGGTTCTTCGGCCGTCGGGCCCTGCTGCGCCTGCAGGACGGTCGCCTCGACCAGCTCCTGCCACGCCACCTGGTTGGACGGCGCGATCCGGCAACACTGCCTGAGGTGGCGCACGGCTTCGGCGTACCTGCCAAGCCCCTGGCACGCACGCGCTTCGAGCAGGTGCGCAAGGTACGATTCGGGCAGGCCGGAACCATCCTTCGAAAGCTTGTCGAGGGCTGACTGGAACTCGCCGCGGGAGATGTCCAGCGAAACGTCGGCGAGGATGAGGTGCGGTTCGGTCGTCATAAGGGTGGCCGGCTGGTCACGATTTCCTCTCGAGGGCGAGGCGGATCAGCCTGTCGACCAGTTCCTGAAACTCGATGCCCGAAGCGGCCATCATCATGGGGTACATGCTGACGTCGGTGAATCCCGGGATGGTGTTGACCTCGTTCAGGACGATCCTGCCGGTGCCGTTCTCGAGGAAGAAGTCGATCCTCGAAAGTCCGCTGCCGCCGATCGCGCGGAACACGGCAAGGGCGGACTCCCTGATGGCCGAGCTCTCCGCATCGCTGAGCCGGGCAGGGATGAAGAGCTGTGCGGCGTTCCTGATGTACTTGTCCTCGAAGTCGTAGAACTCGCTGCCGGGGACGATCTCACCGGGGAGCGACGCCAGCGGATCCTCGTTGCCGAGCACGGCAACCTCGATCTCGCGGCCGCTGATCGAGGTTTCGACCAGCACCTTGGAGTCGAGGCCGCATGCCGCGTCGAGGGCGGGGCGCAGTTCGGCGTTGTTGTGCACCTTCGATATGCCGACCGACGAGCCGAGGTTTGCGGGTTTGACGAACACCGGCCAGGCGAACTTTGCGGCGATCGTGTCGCAGGCCTTTGCGGGGTCCCTGAAATAGTCGGCGCTGAGGATCGTCATGAACTCTGCGACCTCGACCCCGGCAGCCATCGCGCAGATCTTGGTCAGGGCCTTGTCCATCGCGAGCGCCGATGCGGTGACCCCGCAGCCGGTGTAGGGGATGCCGAAGGTTTCGAGGCAGCCCTGGATCCTGCCGTCTTCGCCATAGGCGCCGTGCAGCACCAGGAA
The DNA here is from genome assembly GCA_900299075.1 of Chlorobi bacterium Chlorobi_1. GTDB lineage: Bacteria > Bacteroidota > Chlorobiia > Chlorobiales > Chlorobiaceae > Chlorobaculum. The sequence continues at coordinate 39,297 of OMIK01000100.1, read as the reverse complement.
TGCCACCTCCGTGTTCTCCTGGAACGCAGTAAAGTCGAAGCGCTCATCGGCGAACTCCTCGGCGATCTCCTGCAGCCTTGCGCGGGCCGAGTCGGGCGTGCCGCTTCGCAGGAGTGCGGCAAGGTCGGTCCCGATCACCTTCCTGGAGCACTCCTCCCCGTGCCAGCGTCCGTCATGGCTGATGTAGAGCGGGGTGACGGCGTACTCCTGCGGATCGATCTGTGCGGCGACCGCGCGTGCGGAGATGACCGATATTTCGTGCTCGGGGGACTTTCCTCCGAAGATCAGGGCGACAGTGCGGCGGGGCATAGGGTGCGGAATGGGTTGAGTCTGTAGTGGTTCAGAGTCCGAGCCTCTGGTGTTCGACGGCGATGCAGCGGTTTTCGACGACTTCGAGGCCCGCCTTGCGAGCCTTCGCAGCGGCCTCTGCGTTGGTGATCCCGAGCTGCATCCAGAGCACTTTCGCCCCGGCGGCGATCGCTTCCTCCACGACCGGCGGCACGTCGGCCGGTTTCCTGAAGACCACCACGACCTCCAGAAGCCTCCGTTCGGCCTCGGGCATTGCCGAAATCGACGGCCAGCAGCGCATGCCGAGCACCTCCCCGATCATCGGATTCACCGGATGGATCCTGTAGCCGGCGTGCATGAGGTAGCGCGCCACGCCGTTGCTTGGCCGTTCCGGCTTGTCCGATATGCCGACGATGGCGATATGCCGGAAGGTGGTGAGGATCGATCTGATGTCCATCGGTGTGCGCATGAGGCTGTGCGGTCTGCTCTATGTTCAGAAAATACCGGTCTGTAGGGAGACTCACAACAAGAATCGTCCCGCTTCCCGAAGCCGAGCCGGAGGGGCGCGGACGGAAACTTATCTCCTCCCCCGGCCTGTTTAACAGGTATGGGGTTTCAGTGGATGCTGATGAAACGATGACCATGAGGAGGAGCCATGTGCAAGGGAAGGGTGTTGACGATACTGCTGGCCCTGCTGGCGCTTGCAGGGTGTTCGACGCTGTCGGTGACCAGCGACTACGACAGTTCGGTGAATTTCGGATCCTACCACGCCTACCGCTGGCAGGCGCCGGCCGACACGGCTGCGGGGAGGGACCTCCTGGCCGCCAACCCGATCGTCGCCCGCAGGGTGAGGAGCGCGGTCGACCGCGAGCTGGCAGCGCGCGGATATGTGCTCAGGGAGGGCGGTCCGGTCGACTTCACGGTGTCGGCGGTGGCGACCGTCAGGCAGATGTCGCGCCTGGAGCCGGACCCGGTGACCTGGGATATCGCCTACTACCGGGGCCGCCCCTATTGGCACCGCTCATGGTGGGGGGACCCCTGGCCGACCGTCGTGGTCTACGAGGAGGGGGCGCTGCTGCTCGACATCACCGACGCAAGGAGGCGGGAGCTCGCCTGGCGTGGTGTCGTTCGGGGCCTGGTGGAGGAGTTCGCTACCCCGGAGCGGATGCAGGCAAGGATCGACGAGGCGGTCGGAAAGCTCCTTTCGGAGTTTCCACCGGCCAGGAGGTGAGCCCGTTGACGCACAGGGCGTTTTTCGGGGCGCATGCTGACGGAGCGGCCGACTTTTCCTATATTGGCGTTCAATCCGGCCGTTGCCGGCCGTTTTCCCAGGGGTAGCATCATTTCAGGGGCCAGGATGTCCGGACCTTTCGTTTCAGTCTACTGCATCGATACCGGCGCCGGCAGCGGCCGGTACAACATGGAGTTCGACATGCGGCTGATGCAGTCGCTCTCGGACGGTTCATTCCGTCGTGAATTCGGCCCTGGCAGCTGCCTCTGGCGATTCTACTCCTGGATGCCCGCCGCGGTGTCGCTCGGGAGGAACCAGGATCCTTCGGAGATCGACGCCGGGCGGTGCCGCGCTGACGGCGTGGACATCGTCGTCCGCCCGACGGGTGGCCGTGCGGTCTTCCATGCCGACGAGCTGACCTACTCCTTTTTCGCCGAGACCGCCGAGCCGAACGAGGCGATCTACCGCATGGTGCACGAGGCGATCGGCCGTGCGCTCGAAAGGGCCGGCGTGGTGCCGGACTTCTGCCGGACCCAGCCCGATTTCAGGAAGCGTTACGCCACCGCGGAGGCGGTTACCTGCTTCACGGCTTCGGCGAAATACGAGCTGCAGGTCGACGGCCGGAAGATCGTCGGATCGGCCCAGCGCCGCCGGGGCGACGTGATCCTGCAGCACGGATCCATGCCTCTTTCGGCCAGGCACCGCGATATCATCAGGTATGTCAACGCCGGCGAACCCGGGCTGATCGAGGCCATCACGGGGGAGCTGGAGCGCAAGACCGCGTCGCTCGACGAGTTCACCCCGGCCGGATACGACGAGCTTGTCCGGATGATCGTCGGGGAGGCTGCCGGCCCGGGTTCCGCAGCCATGGTGCTGAAGCCCTCGGACCTCTCGTTCCTGCGACCAATCGAAGAACCAATTCCCAACCTAGCACCATGACACCAGGCACCGTCCAGAAACTTCCCCACGTGACGACCCGCAGGATGCTCGACATGAAGCAGAACGGCGAGAAGATCGCGATGCTCACGGCCTACGACTTCACGATGGCCCGTATCCTGGATCGCGCGGGAGTCGACGCCATCCTCGTCGGAGATTCGGCGAGCAACGTCTTCGCCGGCCACAACACCACGCTCCCGATCACCATCGAGGAGATGATCTACCACGCCAAGGCGGTGGTCCGTGGCGTGCAGGCGGAATCAAGCAGGGCGATGATCGTGGTCGACATGCCCTTCATGAGCTACCAGCTCTCCCCGGAGGAGGCGTTGCGCAATGCCGGCAAGATCATGAAGGAGCACGAATGCGACGCGCTGAAGCTCGAGGGCGGCAGGGTGATCGCCGAGTCGGTCAAGCGCATCACCGATGTCGGCATTCCCGTGATGGGGCACCTCGGCCTCATGCCGCAGTCGATCTACAAGTACGGCAGCTACCGGGTGCGTGCCCAGGAGGATGCCGAGGCACGTCAGCTGATCGAGGACGCGAAGATCCTCGAGGAGGCCGGGGCCTTCGCCGTGGTGCTCGAAAAGATCCCCTCGGCGCTGGCGGGGGAGGTGAGCCGTTCGCTGACCATCCCGACCATCGGCATCGGGGCTGGCTCCGAGTGCGACGGCCAGGTGCTGGTGATCAACGACATGCTCGGCCTGAGCACCGAGTTCCGCCCGCGCTTCGTCCGCCGTTACGCCGACCTCTCCTCGATCATCGAAGGCGCGGTCCGCCAGTATGTCGAGGATGTGCGGAGCAACAGCTTCCCCTCCGGCGACGAAAGCTACTGAGCGACCCGAGGGCTGCGGAACAAGTTTTTAGAGATGTCCTTTAAAAGTCTGGATCAATGACGTAACTTCAAGGCCAACGCGGCCGGTGCATTCGTGCTCCGTCCCTTGTCCATACCCTATGAGTACTCCTGGAAAGAACAAAAGCCGGAAACGGTATCCCCCGGTGCTGAACAATGGGGAGGAGCGGCAGCCGTTCCGTTTTCCTTTCGTGTCGCGCTCGTTCGTGCCATCCGCCTTCACCGTCATGAACATGGTGTGCGGCTATGGCTCCATCGTCATGTCGGGTGAGGGCAATTTCGCCACCGCCGGATGGCTGATCTTCATTGCCGCCTTCTTCGACACGATAGACGGCTTCGTTGCCCGTGTCACCAACGGCGCCTCGGAGTTCGGCGTCGAGCTCGATTCGCTCTCGGACCTTGTTTCGTTCGGCGCAGCTCCCGCGTTCCTCGTCTACCGTTTCGGCCTGGCAAGCTACGGCATGCCGCTCGGCCTCATCCTCAGCTCGCTGCTGATGGTCGGCAGCGGACTCCGGCTCGCCCGGTTCAACATCAGCCTCATCGGCTACCACAAGGAGTCCTTCTCCGGCCTGCCGACCCCGGCCCAGGCGATGACCATCGCCTCGTTCGTCCTGTGGATGCAGTCGGAGCCCCTTCTTTCGGCCAAGCCCCTGCACGAGGTGCTCGCCTGGCTGACGGTGGTGCTTGCCGGGCTTATGGTGAGTACCGTCAACTACGATGCGCTCCCCAAGCCGACACGCGAAACCTTCCGCCGCATGCCCCTCCAGATGACCGCCTACGCCGTGGCGATCGTCTGCGTCCTGGTCTTCCAGGCGAAGGCTTTTTTTGTGGCCATGTTATTGTATATTCTGCTCGGAATCGCCAGGTCCCTGACCATGCTGGTCCGGCAGTGGCAGGTCTGAGCCTCATAACAACACGCAATTCAATTACTTATGGCATACAAGGCAAAGATCAGGGTTACCCTGCGCCCCTCCATCCTTGACGTCCAGGGCAAGGCGGCCCAGCACGCCCTCGCGAACCTCGGCTACACCAGCGTCGAATCGGTGAGGATCGGCAAATACATGGAGGTGGCCATCGAGGAGCAGACGGCAGAAGATGCCGGCAGGGTCTGCACCGAAATCTGCCAGAAGCTCCTCTCCAATCCGGTCATGGAGGACTTCACCTTCGAACTCGAACCCGTCAATTAAACCCCTCGACTCACATGGCTGATGTAACCGTTGGTATCGTCGTCTTTCCCGGCTCGAACTGCGATCACGATACCGAATATGCCATCGCATCGTTTCCCGGTGTCAAACCGGTGATGCTCTGGCACAACGACCATGACCTGAAGGGGTGCGACGCGGTCATCCTGCCCGGCGGATTCTCCTATGGGGACTACCTCCGCTGCGGTTCGATCGCCCGGTTCTCGCCCATCATGCGCGAGGTGATCGAGTTCGCCCGCAAGGGGCGCCCGGTGCTCGGCATCTGCAACGGTTTCCAGGTGCTCGTCGAGAGCGGCCTGCTCGAGGGGGCCCTCATCCGCAACACCGGCAAGAAGTTCATCTGCCGCCAGTCCACCATCAAGGTGGTCAACAACGGCACCATCTTCACCGACGGCTACCGTAAAGACGAGGTGCTGAGGATTCCCGTGGCACACGGCGAAGGCAACTACATCGCCTCCCCCGAGACCATCGAAAGCCTCGAGGAGCACGGCCAGGTTGTCTTCAGGTACACCGATGAAAATGGCAACGCGACCGAAGCGGCCAATTTCAACGGATCGCTCGGCAATATCGCCGGTATCGTCAACCGCCAGGGCAACGTGCTCGGACTGATGCCGCATCCGGAACGTGCGAGCGAAGCGCTTCTCGGCTCACAGGATGGCCGCAGGCTTTTCGAATCCCTGTTCCGGCATGTGACCGGAGCCTGAGCCCCTTCGTCAATGAGCTCGCCGAAGACGAAGATATTTTCCTGGCTGCTGTTCGACTTCGCCAATACGTCGTTCAGCGTCATGATGGTGACCTTTGCCTTTCCGCTTTTCTTCAAGAACGTCATCTGCGGCGGCGACCCTTCCGGTGATGCCATCTGGGGGGCCTGCATCAGCATCTCGATGCTGCTGGTCGCCATGATCTCGCCCGTGCTCGGCGCCCAGGCCGATTATTCCGGCCGCCGCAAGCGCTTCCTCCTGGCGTTCACGCTCATGTCGGTCTTCGCCACGGCCCTGCTCTCGCTCTCCGGCCCGGGCATGGCGATACCTGCCGCAGCCCTGTTCATTCTCGCCAATATCGGCTTCGAGGGCGGTCTGGTGTTCTACGACGCCTATCTTCCGGAGATTACCTCGAGCCGCAGTATCGGCAGGGTATCGGGCTATGGCTTTGCCATGGGCTACCTCGGGGCCTTCGCCATCCTGCTGCTGCTTAAACCGCTTCTTGCCAAGGGAATCAACGTCGACAACCTCGGCAACCTCAGAATCAGCTTTTTGATCGTCGCGCTGTTTTTCGCCGTGTTCGCCGCCCCGTTGTTTCTCACTCTCCGGGACCAAAAAGGCATCACGAGGGCAACGGAATATTAGCTGGTCCGCGAAGGATTTGTCGATTCCATCATCCGATCGGTCAGGGAGGTCGCCCATACGGTCACCCACATCATGAGCTATCCCGACCTGGCGCGTTTCCTGCTGGCCTTCTTTTTCTACAACGACGCGATCCTGACCGTCATCGCCTTCTCGTCGATCTATGCGCAGAACACGCTCGGTTTCACGACCACTGAACTGATCGGCTTCTTCATGACCGTCCAGACTACGGCCATCGTCGGTTCCGTGGTGTTCGGCTTCGTGACTGACCGTATCGGGCCGAAACGTACCATCGTCATGACCCTTTTCATCTGGTTCGTGGTCATTTTCATGGCGATTCTCTCGCAGGGCAAAACGCTCTTTTTCGTCACCGGGCTGGTTGCTGGCCTGTCCATGGGATCATCGCAGGCCGCTTCACGTTCCCTTATGGCCCGACTGACCCCGAAGGAGCATATCACCGAATTTTTCGGCTTCTATGACGGTACCTTCGGCAAGGCTTCCGCGATTGTGGGGCCCATGGTCTTCGGCCTCGTCTCCTCACAGGCCGGAAGCCAGAAAACAGCCCTTGCGTCCCTGCTGGTCTTTTTCGGACTCGGACTTGCCATCATGACCGGTGTCCGGACAAGTTCGACCGCGCATGGCGCGATCGACGAGGAGATACGCCACACCGGCTACTGAACGGCCTGCAGATGGCTCCGGATACATGCGAATCCTCGCACGCTTGTGGGATTTTAGCGTGTTTTGTATGTACGGCTGAGAAATATTCCTGGCTGGCAGCGCATCTCCCACTTGCTCATCGCCCGCCTGCAGGTCGATTGCACCCGCATGCACCATGGATGGCATTGACAAGCTCCAGTGCTGGCTCACGAAACGCTACAGCTTCCTGACCGAGGAGGACTACGACCTGTTCAGGCCGTTTGTCGTCCAGAAAACCCTTGCCCGGGACGAGCCCTTGCTCGAGGAGGGGCGCTGTTGCCGCGAAATGACGTTCGTATTGTCCGGGGCGTTCAGGATGTTCTCCATCTCGGAGGGTAAGGAGGTCACGGTTTTTGAGAATGAATTCGTCATCGATTCCGACAGCTTTTTCAGCCAGACGCCCCTGTCGTTATGCCATCAGGGCGCTCGAGGATACCGAAATCGTCTCGTTCAGCTATGAGATCCTGATGGATGCCTGCAACCGTTCGAAAAATTGGGAACGCCTCGGACGCCTTCTGGCTGAAACCTATTCCGGTACGACCATCAACCGGCTCGAAAAGCTTCTCTTCATGGACAGCAGGGAGCGTTATCTGCACCTGACGCAGACCCGTCCTGATATCGTGAACCGTGTCCCGCTGTACCATCTCGCCTCATACCCCGGCATGGAACGTGAACGTCTGAGCCGCATCCGGAACCGCATCAGCCGCAAATGACGATTGTGACTTAGGTCACGTATTTCCCCCGGCCTCCTTACTATCTTTTTCCTGAAGCCACCGGCAGGCAGCAGGATAAATATCCCCATTGTCGATTTGGGACTTTAAGGGATGCTGCCGGCAGTCTTGTGCGTCGGATGAACCTGTCAACCATAGCGAAACGATCACGAACCATGAAAAAGCTTGTTTTCCCCCTGCTTATCCTGTTCGCCGCCCCCCGTCGTTGCTGCGGGCAGAAGACGCCGCCGCTCGTCATCCTGACGCTTCGAAGAGCAGATGTATCCTGGTGAAGGTGGCCAGACTCCGCCCCCTGACGGCGACATCGGCAGCACACGCTTCAACGCCAAAAACGGATTCCCCGGCAAGGCGGAGAAGGCGCTCGTCAAACGAGTGGTTACCGCTGAAGGTGATGCCCAGGTCTATGTTTTCGAAAACATTCCCTACGGCATCTATGCGGTTTCGGTCATGCAAGACGAGAACCGCAACGGAAAGATCGATTCGAACTTCTTCGCCATCCCTAAGGAAGGGGTGGGCGTATCGAACAATCCGAAGATGAAATTCGGTCCTCCTTCATTCGAGGACGCCAGTTTCCGGCTTGACCTTGCCGAGGTGGAGCTCGACATCAGCATCAAGTATCTCTGAGAACAAGACGAACCAAATACCAACTTCAAGTTCCCCCGACTATGAAGACACTTATTTTCGACGGATCGCCAGAAGGCGATCCGATGGGCCAGCGGCTTGCCGACCATTTCGAAAACCTGCTCAGGCAGCAGGGGCATGAAGCCGAACGGATCATCCTGAGGGAGCAGCGCATCGCACCTTGCTCGGGATGCTTCAGGTGCTGGCTGAACACACCCGGCCTCTGTACGATCAATGATGACGGACGGGAACTGACCGGCAAATTTGTCAAGGCTGATCTGATCGTCAGCCTGACACCGATTCTTTTCGGTGTATATGGGCCCGAACTCAAACGCATGTATGACCGGCTGATCCCGAATGTCTCTCCGTTCTTCATGACCGTCGAGGGCGAGACGCATCATCGCAAGCGATATGAGAAGTACCCCGATGTGATCACGATCGGTTGGCTTGACCGTCCCGATCAATCAGCCGAAAAGCTTTTCAGGCATCTGGTTTACCGTAACAATGTCAATTTCAATTCCATTGCCTCTGCGGTCGAGATTTTGTATCGAAACGATATCGACCAGGTTGTTGATGACAAGTTGCAATCGTTGTTGACGAGTATCGCACGGCACGAACGTATCTCCGAAGCCTCATTGCCGGACCTCCCCCTGTCCGGCATGAGTCGAGTGCAGGTGCGTCGGGCCGTGCTGCTTGTCGGCAGTCCGAGGATGAGCCACAGTTCGTCGTCTGCTCTGGGCGGATACCTGTTTGACCGGTTACGGGAGCAGGGGATTGAGACCGAATCGGTCATGCTGTACCCGGCATTTCATGACGACAAGCGCCGTCAACGGCTTATGGAACTTATCGAGGGCTCAGACCTGACGGTGTTGGCGTTTCCTTTATATGTCGATAGCCTGCCGTTCCCCGTGCTTGACCTTTTGCGGGATATCGCGAGGCGTCGTCAGGAGAAGCCGCCGACAGGCGCATTGGCGGCTATCGTCAATTGCGGCTTCATCGAATCATCCCAGAATGATAACGTCCTTGCAGCCTGCCGGCTCTTTGCCCGCGATGCAGGGCTTGCCTGGCAAGGCGCGCTCTCTATCGGGGGCGGCGAAGGCCTTGTTCGTGGCATTTCGTTGCATGAACAGCAGGGCGCGGTCATACCGCTGAAGCTTGCACTCGATCGTGTCGCCGAAGAGCTTGGTGCCGGCCGTCCGGTGCCTGACGACGCGAGGCTCAGGATCGCCAAGCCGTTCGTTCCGCCTTGGATATACCGGATGGTCAGCAGCATAGGGTGGAAACGACAAGCTCGCCGTCTCGGGACGATCCGACGTCTCGACGATCGACCCTATCTCGATGAACGCAGTATTCAGGAGGTATCATGAAACACACCACTTCAAGCTTCCCCGTCTTTCGCAGGCGGGGAATGGCGGGGCTTTGCGTAATCATCGCTATCACCGCGGTCTGGCCGTACCTGGCATTCGATCCGGAACGTTTCAACCCGGCGACGAAACGTTTTGCGCTTGAGCCACCTTTCCGGCAGGCGGCCCTGTATCTGCACGCTGTATGTGGCGGGCTCTCCCTGTTGATCGGACCCTTCCAGTTTTTCGAAGGGCTTCGCCATCGCCATCCCCGCCTCCACCGAATCTGCGGTCAGGTCTATCTCGCCGGTGTCGCTGTCGGCGCAGTTTCAGCGTTTGTCATAGCTCCCGGCATGATTTCAGGTGTCACAGGTGAGGTTGGTTTGATCTTGCTCGGCATCCTCTGGCTCTGGACAGCATGGCAGGGCATCGCCAGTGCGATCCATGGCCGGATCGGGGAGCATCAGGCCTGGATGTTCCGAAACTTTTCACTCACCTTCGCAGCGGTGACGCTCAGGCTATGGCTGCTCCTGCTGCTTCTCCTCCTCTGGCCGCTGCTGGGATCTCGTTATGGCGGGAACTTCAGCAGGATGTTCGTCGATGCCTACGGCGTGGTCATGTGGCTGAGCTGGGTGCCTAACATCGTTCTTGCCGAATGGATGCTCCGCAGGCAGGGAAAACGTATGGGAACATTCGTGCGCTCTGCTCAAGAAAATTGAGGTGCAAGAAGACCTGCGAACATGTGGTGCTCGGTCCCGGAGCCGTCGGCAGTGCCGTCATGGAGGAGCTTCGCCGGCGAGGTTGCCCGGTTCGCATGGCGGAGCTGATCGCCTTTTTCATGACCGTCCAGACCACGGCAATCCTCGGCTCCGTCGTGTTCGGCTGCTCCGATGGTGCCTTCGGCAAGGCGTCGGCGGTCGTCGGCCCGCTGGTGTTCGGTTTCGTCTCATCTCGGGCCGGCAGCCAGAAGGCAGCCCTCGCCTCGCTGCTCCTCTTTTTCGGCATCGCCCTGGCCATCATGACCGGCTTCCGCACCAAATCCACCCTGGCCGAGCGCTGGCCGCCCCAGCCTCGCTCTTCCCTTGCCGTTGAGCATCCCCCCCCTAATCCCAAAGGTCTCAACGGGGCCTTTTTTCATATTCCTGTTTGTTTATTGGATATTTACAGTGTAAATTTACATAGTAAGTTCGGGAGGATTAAACGTTCAGGGAGTACCCGTGGTCAGACCCGTGAAATCGAGACAGATACCAAACCTGCCGGAGCTCATCAAGGAGACCGCCTGGAAGCAGATCGCCGGGTCGGGCGCATCATCGCTTTCCTTGAGGAGTATCGCAAGGGAGTTGCAGATATCGGCTCCGGCCATCTATAACTATTTTCCGGACCGGGACGCGCTTGTCACCGCGCTGATCATCGATGCGTTCACCTCGTTCGGGGATTATCAGCTCCGGGCGGTTGAACGGTTTCCCGAAGCGGATAAGCAGGTCGAGCGGCTCTATGCTGCCGGATGGGCATATCGCGAGTGGGCCCTTGCCTACCCCCAGCGATATGTGCTTGTTTTCGGGGCGCCCGTTCCCGGATACCGCTTTCCCGAGTCGCTGGTGCTTCCGTTCATGGAGCGCTCCAGCAGCGTCCTTGCGGGAATCATCGGGGAGTTGCTTGTTGCCGGAAAGTTGAGGATCCCGGAACATCTTGCTGCAAGCCTCGGCCTGGATCAGGCAGCCGTTTTCATGCCGCAGGATGCGCAACAGAAAGGGCGGCTTGTCTCCGTCATCGGGATGCTGATCTGGAGCCGGGTGCATGGCCTCGTGTCGCTCGAACTTGCCGGAATGTGCTCGGCAGACGCATGTTTCGCCTCGAAGCTCTATGCTATCGAGCTTGACCTGATCTACAGCCAATTCGTAGGTATCCCATAGAGTGGAGGAAGCCATGTTTACCCCGCGTTCCAATGATACGCTGAGGCAGCTCATGGACGGGCTGCTGTCATCGATGAGTGGTGTTGTTTCCGTCAACCTGTTCGGTTATCCGGCATGGTCGTGCAACGGCACTATCTTCGCCTGCCTGTATGAGGATGTTGCGGCATTCAGGTTGGAGTTCCCTGTCGCCGCATGCAGCTTGCTTGAACCCGGGGTCGACCCCTTCACCCCTTTCGGCGGTAAATTCGTGATGCCGGAGTGGGTGCAGGTGTCGATTGCCGCTTTCGGCGCATCCGCCGCCGTCGGCGTGGCAGCTTACGAGTATGCGGTCCGTCGCTCTTCGGGTGCAAATTCCTTTGATAAAACGACCACTTGTCCTGCTGTATCATGACCGGCATGCTGGCATTGAAATTCTGGCTGGAGAAGCATCATCCGTTTCTCACTGCCGAGGATATCGAGTTCTTCAGGCCCTGGCTCATCGAGAAGATGGTCGGGAAGGATGAGCACCTGTTGCTCGCTGGAAGCTGTTGCCGCGAGCTTTCATTCATTGTTTCCGGGGTGTTCAGGTTGTACTGCCTTGCCGACGTCAAGGAGGCCAACCTCCATTTTTTTACCGAAAACGAATTCATGGCGGACTACGGCAGCTTCCTCCACCAGCTGCCGGCACGATATTCGATCCAGGCGCTCGAGAACTCCAGGATAGTCAGTTTCGATTACGAGATCCTGCAGGAGGCATACGGGCGCTCGAAGAACTGGGAGCGCTTCGGCCGCCTGATGGCCCAGCGGTTTGCCGGCATCTTCGCCGAACGCCTGGAGAAGTTCCTCTTCATGGACGGCATGGATCGATATCGCGCGCTCATGCACGAGAATCCGCGGATTTTCGACCGGGTCCCCCTTTACCACCTCGCCTCCTATCTCGGCATGGAGCGTGAAAGCCTCAGCCGTATCCGGCAGCGTCTCAGCAAAGGTTGAAGATTGTGACATCGGTCAATCGTATCCGGCCGGGATGGGCGTAGTTTGTGTGGGAGTGACGTTACGGATTCAATCACGAATGGAGACATTCCCCCATGGACAACACGGATATCATCATCATCGGCGGCGGGCTCGGCGGCCTGACTGCGGGTGCGAGGCTCGCGAAAGCGGGGAAACGGGTGCTGCTCCTCGAACAGCATTCGGTCCCCGGGGGTTGCGCCACAACCTTCCGGCGCAAGGGGTTCCTGGTCGAGGCGGGCCTGCACGAAATGGACGGCCTTGATCCGTCGGATCTGAAAAGCAAGATCTTCAGGGAGCTGGAGGTGTTCGACCAACTCGAATTCATCCGGCTTCCCGAGTTCTACCGCGTGATCACCTCCAAAACCGACCTGGTGGTTCCGGATGAGACTGATGCGGCGATCGAGCTGTTCTCCAGGGCATTTCCGTCCGAAGAGCAGGGGATAAGGAAATTCTTTTCGACTATCCACGGCCTCAGGGACGAGGTAGAGCGGCTGCCCGGCAACCGGGCCGTCATGATGTTGCTCTATCCGCTCTTTCCATTGCTGTATCCCAAGCTTGCATCCCTCAACAACAGGACGGTCGGAGAATTCGTCGACAGCATCATCAGCGACGAAGAGCTGAAGATCGCCATCCTGGCGAACTATCCCTATTACCATGACGATCCGTATGAACTCTCGCTGCTCTATTTCAGCATGGCCCAGTCGAGCTATTACCGGGGAGGCGGACACTTCATCAGGGGCGGTTCACAGCGGCTGTCCGACCATCTTGCCGCGTTCATCGAGTCGCATGGCGGCAAGGTCATGTTGAACACACGGGCGACGAGGATACTGATCGAGGGGGGGCGTGCCGCAGGGGTCGCTTACCTGAAGCATGGTGCCGGAGGCGAGCATGAGCTGAGGTCACGGACGGTGATTGCCAATGCTGCCGTGCCGCTAGTTGTCGGGATGCTGCCGGAACCGGAGCGGGGGATCCTCGAGCGCCGGGTTGCCGGCCTGAAGCCGGGCATCGCCTGGATGTCGGTCTACATCGGCTTCAAGCGGGATATCTCGTCGTTGGGAAACCGGGCCTACTCCACCTTTTTCATGGGAGATGGCGACAGCAGCCTTAAAGGGAGTGCACGCGCGCATCGAGCAGGTTTCGACAAGCGGGGTTTCGCTTTCGTCGATTACAGCCGCATCGATTCGGGGCTCGGGGCCGAGGGAAAGAGTTTCGGTGTGATCACGACCGTCGACTACATCGAGGAGTGGGATGGCCTCGACGACGATGCTTACCGGCGGAAGAAGGATGAGGTGGCACGAACGCTTGTCGGGCGTCTCGAGAGGTTCATGCCGGGAATAAGCGGAGAGATCGAATATCTGGAACTGGGTACCTCCAGGGCGGTCCGGCGCTTCACGGGGAATCCCGGGGGAGTTGCTACCGGATATGCCCAGATCCCGTCACCGTCGGCAATGAGCCGGCCGCCTCACCGCTCTCCCGTGCCTGGCCTCTATTTCGCTTCGGCATGGAGCACGCCCGGTGGCGGGTTCACCGGGGCGATCCTCGGTGGCTGGTCCTGTGCCGGTGAGCTGATCTCCTCAAAGCGTTAGTGCAGGGAAAGCCATGAGAACCACCTTGCTTCTTGCCGTGGCGATGGGCTTGGGCACATCGGCCCTCAGGGGTCAGGAGCCTGAATCGGGATTCGGGCGCATCCGGATCGCCATCTCTGGCCTCAAGGGCAACACCGGCGACCTCAGGATCTCCCTCTTCAACTCCAGGACAGGATTTCCCGGCAAACCAGGGCTCGCAAGTTCAAAAGCCGTGATTTCGGCAGAAGGGGAGTCGCACACCTATGTTTTCGAACGGATCCCTTATGGCACCTATGCTATCTCGGTCATGCATGACGAGAACCGGAACGGCAAACTGGATACGAACTTCCTGGGGATCCCGAGGGAGGGGGGAGGGGCCTTGAACAATCCGAAATCGAGGTTCGGCCCACCATCCTTCGAGGACTCCATGTTCGTCCTCGACTGTCCGGAGCTGTCACAGGAGATCCGGTTACGATAGCCCCGTCCCGCTCGTCTTGATGATCTGTGTATATGATTTTTTGTGTATATTTCTGGTAATATTTGAGTGAAATTTATTTTCTACGTATATTTATGTAGTGCGTGGAAAGAGGATCCAATGTCAGGTTTGCTATGATCAGACAACCGCAATACACCCAGTACCCAAGCCTCCAGCAGCAAGTCAAGGATGCGGCGTGGCGGCAGATCGCAGCCAGGGGGGTTCCGTCGCTATCCATCGACGGGATAGCCAGTGAGCTGAGCCTGGCGGAAGATGGGGTACGCCTCTATTTTCCGATGCTCAACGACCTGGTCACGGCCTTGCTGGTCGATGCGTACTCCTCTTTCGGCGACTACCAGATTACCGCGAGGGACTCCTTTCCCGGGGTCGGCCAGTTCCTGCAGCGTTTCATGGCGACCGGAATGGCCTACCGCGAATGGGCCATCCGCTATCCGGAAAGATATGTCCTCCTTTTCGGCCCTCCCGTGCCTGGTTGCCACCCCCCGCTCGATACCCTGCGTCCCTTCATGATGCGTTCGATCAGCGCGCTGGTAGGGGTCATCAGGGAACTCCGGACAGCAAAGCTCCTGAATGTCGATACCATGCCGTTTCTCGAACCGTCGGCCTTCGAGGGCTATTTCTGGGGTGTCTCCGCCATGTCGAGTGAGGACCTCCTGGTCCATACCCTGGCAATGGTGATCAGGAGCCGCCTCCATGGCATGGTCTCGCTCGAGATCTCCAGCTATCTTCCGCAACCTGACGGTCATGCGGACGCACTCTACGAGTTCGAAATCAAATCGATCGTCAGGCAGTTCATCGATATCTAGCCTCCCGATTATTCCGGCACCGGCGCCTGACTGAATACGTCATGCAATGCGTATCTTGCGGATGCAGGTCATGGACATTCCGAAACGTTTCTTCACAACAACATGGGAAGTATCGAGGCCGTCTGCACCAGTGCCGAAAAGGGGGCCGTCAAGAACCCCGTAGCATCTGCGCTCCTCAAGGCCGAATGGGGGATCGATGGGGATGCCCATGCTGGCGTCTGGCATCGGCAGGTCTCCCTCCTGGCCGGTGAGAGCATCGATATGGTGCGCGAAAAAATGCCGGCAATCGGTTTCGGTGTGTTCGGCGAGAACCTGGTCACCCGGGGTATCGAACTGCTTGGGTTGTCCGTTGGCGATCTCCTTCGGGTAGGCGAGTCCGCAATGCTCGAGGTAACCCAGATCGGCAAGGCCTGCCATAACGGGGGCTGCCCCATCAAGACCGCCACCGGGGACTGCATCATGCCGCGAGAAGGCATCTTCTGCCGCGTGCTCCAGGGCGGCGAGGTGCTTCCCGGGAGTGCGATCGAGCTGCTGCCGTGCCAAGCGAGGGTCGATCTCCGACCCATTATGTGACGTATATCAATATCCCGCCCCATCCGGCTGCTTATCTTTATCCGTTAGTCATAAGCGCCTGCGCTTGTCGCTGCGCATCGAGGTTGCCTGCCTGCCGCATGCTGGGCGTTTTCCCGATCGATGAGCTGCCATGAGCGCCCGGTACAACTCAATACCAGACGGAGGGCATGATGCTTGAGCTGATTTCTGTTATGGCGTTGCCGCTGGCGGCAGGGTACTTCTCCTGTCGTCGCGAGCACCCTGAACCTGAAGACGAACTGTTCGGGAAGCCGATGCTGCTGGAGACCGCTGCCGGAAGGCTCGCGGTCTATGGGGTCGGAAGGGGGGATAAGAGTCTTGTTTTCTGGCCCTCGGTTTTTTCGGACCATACGATGTACCGCCAGCAGGCCGCCGCCCTGCAGGACGAGTACCAGATGCTCTTCATCGACGGGCCCGGCCATGGACGCAGCGGCCCGCAGGCGCCGGGGGCGACGATAGCGGAGCATGCCGAAGCGGTTGCACAGGTCATGGACCGATGGCGTATCGACAGGGCGGCATTCGTGGGGACCTCATGGGGCGGGCTGGTCGGTACCAGGCTGGCCTGTTCGCATCCCGAAAGGTTGACGACGCTCCTTGCGCTGAACACGCCGTTCGACAAGCAACCCACCGCCCCGTTTGCTGCCGCTAGGATGATCGTCCTTGGTGCCAGGTTCGTCGGGAACTGCTCCGTTTTTGCCAAAGGGGTCGCCGCCTCCTTTTTTTCCCGGGCTTCGCAGGACGGAAAGCGCGTCATGATCGACGAGTTCGCCTCCCGTCTGGCTTACGTCAACGCTTCGGACATGGCTTCGGTGGCCAGGACGGTGCTCCTCGACCGGGAGAGCGAGATGCCGAACCTTTCACGAATCGAGGTGCCGGTGGTTGTCGTTGCCGGGAGCGACGACGGCAATGTGGGGGTCGACGAACTGAAAGCCGCCGCCGCCCGGTTCCGCCATGGCCGTTTCTTCGAGATAGCCGATACGGCGCACTGTTCGGCACTCGAGGCACCCGAAGTAGTCAACCGGCTGATTCGCGAGGCATGCCCCCAGGCCTGAGCTGCTACCCCCCGATCTGCGACATGCTCTGCACCGAGTTGCCACCACGGCTCTTGAGGCCGTCCTGCGGTTTCAGCCTCACCGCTTCGGCGATGGTCCGGGCGAGTTCCGCTTCCGCCGATTCCCCGGCGAGCAGGGGGCGCAACGGGATGCTTCCGTCGCGGTAGAGGCAGCTGACGAGGCGTCCGTCGGCGGTGATCCTGAGGCGCGAGCAGCTGCTGCAGAAGTTCCTCGAATAGGCGGGGATGATGGCTACCGACCCCCGGTAGCCGGGTACCCTGAAGCTGTAATGCTCGGTATCGGTGCCGGTCGCGGGTTCGATGCCCGGGAATGCGCGCATGAGGTGCTCCCTGATCATCTCGGCTCCCATGAACCTTCCGGTCCGCCAGATCTGGTGGTCGTCGAAAGGCTGGAGCTCCATGAAGCGGACCGTGATCCCCGACTCCCGAGTCAGTTCGACGAAAGCCGGGAGCTCATCCTGGTTGATCCCCCTGAGCATCAGCACGTTCAGCTTGACCGGGAACTCCGGCATCCCGAGCAGCAGGTCGAGGGCCCTGCGCACCTTGTCGAAGCCCTCCCGCCTCGTGATCGTGCTGAAGCGGCCGGCGTCGAGGGTGTCGAGGCTCAGGTTGACGCCGTCGAGCCCGGCATCGAGCAGCTCCCGGATCCGCCGCTCCAGGAGCACTCCGTTGGTGGTGAGCTTGACGTTCCGGATGCCGGCGCTCCGCTTGGCGAAGGCGACCAGTTCCGGCAGCTCCCTCCGGAGGAGCGGTTCACCTCCGGTGAAGCGGATCTTGCGGACCCCCACTCCTCCGAGCACCCTCATGATCGTCTCCAGCTCCGCCTTGTCGAGCTTCCCCCCCGATGGGGCATCCTCTCCCGCGCCCTCACGGAGGCAATAGGTGCAGCGGAGGTTGCACGCCTCGGTCAGGGCGATCCGGACATAGTCCACGATGCGGCCGAAGCTGTCGGTCATCGGGGCCGGCGCCCCCTGTCCCTCGCCCTGCATCAGCATTTCGCGTTTCCGGGATTGAGTTCATGCATCGCCGCACGCATGGCGTCAGGGTCGTTCACGTTTCGCAGTGCGGCCGGGTTTGCGGGTCCGGCCAGAGCGATCCTCGAGTGCCGGAGGAATGCGGAGAGCGAGTCGCAGCCCCCGGCGTGTCCGAAGAGGAGGGGCTGCCGGCTTTTCGGCTCGTAGATCGTGCAGAGCGGTTCCGGAACCTCGCTGCCGGGGAGGCGGTAGGCCGTGGCGAACCGCAACGGGTCGCGTATCCCGACGAGGCCCTCGATGGTCGGGGCGTCCAGGAACGGGAAGTCGCATGCGGCGACCAGCCAGGCGGCTTCCGGATGTCGCCGCTGGGCCGAAAGCAGTCCCCCGAGCGGGCCCATGCCGAGATAGTCGTCCGTGACCAGCGGCAGGCCTGCCCCCTCATAGGCGCAGGCCTGCTCCCGACGGCACGAGACGAAGAGCTGTGCGCACCGTCCCGCAAGGAGCGCGGCGGTCGCGTCCAGCTGCTCCTTGCCGCCGTAGTTCAGCCGGGCCTTGTCCGTGCCCATGCGTTCGCTTATGCCCCCGGCCAGCACCAGGCCGTAGAGCGGCACGGCCGATGCCTGCGCCCTGAAACGGCTGCCGATGAACTCCGTGACGGCGGCGAGGTCGTCGCGGTGGAAGGTGGGCAGGCCGAAGCGTCCGAGCCGGCTGTCGTCGCCCCGGTGCACGAGGGCGACGACGTTGCGCACCGTCCCGTTTTCGAGGTGCGCCAGGATCTGTTCCCCGGCATCGACGAGGAGTACCTTCGGGGTGGGCAGCTCCTTCAGTCCCTCGATGAAGAGCAGGTCGCAGTGGAGGAGCGCTCCGTTCCGGCTCAGGGTGCCGCCGCCCGAGATGATCGCCTCCTTCCCTGGGTCGGAGATCATGACCGTCACAGCCCCGGCCTCCCTGGCGAGGTACGAGTCCTTGCCTTCGCGATCGATATCGAAGCGGTGGCAGCCATGCTTGAAGTAGCCCAGCTCGTACCCGGCATCCCTGAAGTGCCGGAGCACTCTGGTGAGGAGGGTGGTCTTGCCCGAGCCTGAGAGGCCGCAGAAGGCGAGTTCGAAGGGATGGAACATGTCGGCCTCCTCCTTCAGATGTCCCCTGCCCAGGGCAGCGGGTTGCAGGTGACGAGGGTTCCCGGGGCCAGCGGCTCCTCCGACGCGGGGGCTTCGACGATGCAGTTGGCGCCTCCGGATGCGGTGAGCATGTGCGACTCGATTTTCGTGGAGACGCTGCACAGCAGCCTGCCTTCGGTGACGCGAAGGCGTCCGAACAGGAAGCGGTGTCGCTTGCGGTCGGTCGGGAAGGGGGTTTCGAGGAACGCCCCGATCTTCGCCGGCGGTTCGACGCCCTGCATCCGGTTGAGCGAGGGGGCGCAGTACTCCAGGAAACAGACGAAGGCAGCGACCGGATTTCCCGGAAGCGAGAAGACCAGGGTGCCGGAGGGTGCCGTGCCGAAATAGAGCGGCTTGCCCGGTTTCTGCGCGACCTTCCAGAAGCGTTGGGAGACTCCCAGGCCGGTGAGCTCCGCCTGCACGTAGTCGTACTGCCCCGTCGAGATCCCTCCCGCCGTGACGAGGATGTCCGAATCGTCAAGCGCCTTGCGTATCGCCTGCCCGATGCGTCCCGGGTCGTCCGGAAGCTGCAGCGCTGCCGATACCTCGGCGCCGACGGCCCGGACGCAGGCCTCGAGCATCGGGAGGTTGCTGTTGTAGATGGCGAGGGGGCCGGCCGCTTCGCCGGGCATCCTGAGTTCGTCCCCGACCGTCAGCACGGTGACCCTGGGGCGCCTGCAGACCCGGGTCGATGCGAAGCCGAACGTCGCCAGTATGGCTGTTACGGCCGGGGTGGCCCGGGTGCCTTTCGTGACGAGCACCTCGCCGGCGTCTACCTCTTCTCCGGCATGGCGGATGTTGGCTCCCCGTTTCGGCGGCTTGTAGAACTCGACCGTCCCGGAGCCGAAGCCGCTGGTCTCCTCGAACGCCACCACCGTGTCGGCACCCTCCGGAAGCGGTGCGCCGGTCATGATCCTCGCGCAGCTGCCCGCCGGAAGCCCCGGCACCTGCGTGGCCCCTGCGGGAAGTTCCATGGCGACCGGCAGGCGTGCCGGCTGCTCCGGAACGGCCGCCCGGATGTCGTCGAACCTGACGGCGAAGCCGTCCATGGCTGCATTGGTGAACCGGGGCATGGGAAACCCGGCCCGGACCTCTTCCGCCAGCACCCTGCCGGCAACTGCTTCCAGCGGCACCGTTTCGACCGCCCGGGCGGCAGGGAGTGCCGAAGCGACGATCCCGTGCGCCTCCTGTACCGTGATCATGCGCCGTGTCCCTCCCCCCTGATCATCGCGAACGCATGGAAAATGCCCGGCACCAGCACTTCGAGTGCATCGGTTGCCGCGCCGGAGCTACCCGGCAGGCAGATCACCATGGTGTCGCCGATCATGCCGGCTGCGAGCCGGGAGAGCATCGCGCTCCTCACCTTGCCCTGTCCCCATTGGAAAAGGGCCTGTTCGACGCCGTTGAGGCGCCTGGTGAAGCGCGGCAGCAGCGTTTCGATGGTGATGTCCCTCGGTCCGAGTCCGGTCCCGCCCGACGTGACGATCAGTTCCGTGTCCGCACCGATCAGTGCATCGATCGTCGTGCTGATCCGTCCTGGGTCATCGGGGACGACCGTCACCTCCCCCACGCTGCAGCCGGCAGCTTCGAGCCCCTCTTTCAGGAGTGCGCCGGAGCGGTCAGTGCCCTTGCAGGAAGAGATCGTGTCGGACATGACCAGTACCGAGCATTTCGGACGGTAGCCGTCGCCTGCGTGCTGTTTTCCTCCGCTTTTCATCTCCAACCTGATGCCGCCGATCTCCATCTCCTTGTCTACCGCCTTGCACATGTCGTAGATGGTCAGCGCGGCCACCGAAACGGCGGTCAGCGCCTCCATCTCGACGCCGGTCGACTCCCTGGTCCTGACGGTCGCCGTGATGCCGATCCGCTCCGTGCCGACCTTGAACGAGATGTCGACCCAAGAGAGGTTCAGCTGATGGCACATCGGAATGAGCGACGATGCTTGCTTGGCAGCCTGGATCCCGGCGATCTTGGCCGCGGCCAGCACGTTGCCCTTGGGGATCGCCGCCTCGGCGAGCAGGCGGATCGTCTCCGGGTTCATGGTTATCCAGCCGGAAGCGGCCGCTTCCCGGCGTGTGGGCGGTTTTGACGATACGTCGACCATGCGGATCATGCCGCCGGCATCAAGGTGCGTGAATTCCATGGTGGTTGCGTTGGTGGCTTGCCGGGCCGGAAGGGAAGTGACGGAGTGGTTGTCTCTCCAGCCATAGGTTTGAATATAGGGAATATGGCGCTGAATTTCGTCATCCGGCAACGAATCGCCCCATCAGCCACCTTTTGCCTCGATCATGAAGGGAATTCCGGGCTCTCGGGGGGATTCGCACCTCGGATCAGATAGTCCCTTTGTTCTTTTTTGACGGTATGATATATTGGAACCTGCTTATTCCGGTTCCCCTCAGCTTTCTCCAGGCTACAAGGCCTCGCCGGTGGCGAAGCGGCGCTTTTTGGTTCCCCCGAAGAGATCCGCCCCCGACGGAAGAGCATGAAGGATGGATGAGCAGCACCTATTTCAAATTTTGTCAAATCCGGTAGCAGCGTGCGAATTCTAACATTTACGGGCAAAGGTGGCGTCGGCAAGACCAGTGTATCAGCCGCGACGGCCGTCAGGCTTTCGCAGCTTGGCTACCGCACCCTGATTCTCTCGACCGACCCCGCCCACAGCCTTTCCGACTCGTTCAACATCCCGCTCGGCGCCGAACCCACGAAGGTGAGGGAGAACCTGCACGCCATCGAGGTCAACCCCTATGTCGACCTGAAGGAGAACTGGCACGAGGTGCAAAAGTTCTATGCCAGGATCTTCATGGCCCAGGGGGCATCCGGCGTCATGACCGACGAGATGACGATCCTTCCCGGTATGGAGGAGCTCTTTTCCCTGCTCAGGATCAAGCGCTACAAGAACTCCGGCATGTACGACGTCCTCGTGCTCGACACCGCGCCGACCGGCGAGACCCTCCGCCTGCTCTCCCTGCCCGATACCCTCTCGTGGGGCATCAAGGCGGTCAAGAACGTCACCAAGTATATCGTCCGCCCGCTCAGCAAGCCGCTCTCCAGGATGTCGGACAAGATCGCCCAGTACGTGCCTCCGGAAGCGGCCATCGATTCGGTGGACAACGTTTTCGAGGAGCTCGAAGGGATCCGCGAGATCCTGACCGACAACCTCAAGTCCACCGTCAGGCTGGTCATGAACGCCGAGAAGATGTCCATCAAGGAGACCATGCGCGCCCTGACCTACCTGAACCTCTACGGTTTCAAGGTGGATATGGTGCTGGTCAACCGCCTGCTCGACATCAACGAGCAGAGCGGCTACCTCGAGAAGTGGAAGGGGATCCAGCAGAAGTACCTCGGCCAGATCGAGGCGGGCTTCTCCCCGCTGCCGGTCATGAAGCTGAAGATGTACGACCAGGAGGTCGTCGGCCTCAAGGCGCTCGACCGTTTCGCCCGCGACATCTACGGCGATACCGATCCGGCAGACATGATGTACGACGACCCCCCGATCAGGTTCGTCAGGAAGAACGACCTGTACGAGGTCCAGCTGAAGCTCATGTTTGCCAATCCGGCTGACATCGACGTCTGGGTGACCGGTGACGAGCTGTTCGTGCACATGGGCAACCAGCGCAAGATCATCACGCTCCCGATCAGCCTCACCGGCCTCGAGCCCGGCGACGCCTACTACCAGGACAAGTGGCTGCACATCCCGTTCGACCTGAACAGCCGCAAGGAGCACCAGTGCGAAGAGCGTTTCGAACGGACATTCGACTGATTTCTTCCTTTAACCAAAGCGCATTCAACCTCATGAATTCCAACGAGTTACTGCAGCAGAGCCACAGGGCCAACCAGATCATTTTCCAGGGTGTGGTCGAACTCGGTTCACTGAAGGCTGCCCTTGAGCTTGACCTGTTCAACCAGCTTGCCGACGAGCCGAAGAGCCTGGAGGAGGTCGCCGGCTCCGTTGGCGCCGTACCGCCCCGCCTCGTCATGCTCCTCGAATCGCTCCGCCAGATCGGCATGACCACCAATGAAGAGGGCAAGTGGGGCCTTACCGATTTCGCCAGGAACATGTTCATCCGGAACCCCGAGAACGAGAACCTCTACATGGTTCCCGTGGTCAAGGCGATGACCCATCTCGCCGAGAACTTCTACCTCAACATGGCCGACGCCGTCAGGGGAAAGCTCAATTTCAAGGGCGAGGTCCCCTATCCGCCGGTCAGCAGGGAGGACAACTGGTACTTCGAGGAGATCCATCGCAGCAACGCCTATTTTGCCATCAAGCTCCTGCTCGAAGAGGCCAATTTCGATAACGCGAAGAGCCTCGTCGACGTCGGCGGCGGCATCGGCGACATCTCCGCCGCGATCCTGAAGAAGTATGCCCGGCTTCGGTCCACCATTCTCAACCTGCCGGGCGCCGTCGAACTCGTCAACGAGAACGCTGCCAGCAAAGGACTCTCCGACCGCCTGCAGGGTGCCCCGGTCGACATCTACCGCGACGCCTATCCGCAGGCCGATGCCGTCATGTTCTGCCGCATCCTCTACTCCGCCAATGCGCAGCTTACCGAGATGATGTGCCGCAAGGCCTGGGACGCGCTCCCGGCAGGAGGCAAGGTGATCATCCTCGACATGATCATCGACGACAAGCAGAGCCCGAACTACGACTACCTGAGCCACTATATCCTCGGCGCCGGCATGCCCTTCTCCGTGCTTGGCTTCAAGGAGCAGAATGCCTACCAGGGTATCCTCGAGTCGATCGGTTTCGGCAACGTCCGCATCGTCAGGAAGTACGGCCACCTCTTCTGCGAGGCCGAGAAGCCTGCATGAGCGTGAATAGCCCAACAAAAAAGCCCGCGGAAAGCGGGCTTTTTTGTTTTGGAAGAGAAGCGTAGGGCAAATAGGACGTATGGGGCGAATAGGGCAAATATGGTCAAGAGATCTTAATGAGTTTATAAGCCCTATAAGTCCTATAGGTCCCATAAGCCCCATTTCTCCAGACTTGTTTTCCGTGTCACGCCGTCACTCCCTCCCCGTCACGCACGCAGGGCAGATGGCGCTGACCACCATCCGCTGCCCGATCACCTCGAACTCCCCGGTGATCCATTCGGGCAGCTCGACCTCGTCGAGCCTCGGTTCGGTGAAGTCGCTGATCCGGTTGCATTTCACGCAGTGGACATGGTGGTGGGGCGAGGTGTCCGTATCGAAACGCCGCGCACCGGAGTAGGACTCGACCGTCGTGATCACCCCGATTTCGGCGAAGGTAAGGAGGGTCCGGTTCACGGTGTCGAAGGAGATGGTGGGATGGGTCGCGACCATCTCGCGGTACACGGTATCGGCGGAGGGGTGCTTCCTCGAGGCCATGAGTACCTGGTAGATCGCGATCCTCTGGGGGGTCACCTTCAGTCCCGTCTTCCGGCAGCGGTCGATGAACCGCTCGATTCCTTCCTTCGTGCTCGTGTGTGGCATGGCCGGTTTAGCTGTTTGTCGTCCTGGGGCAGGGCGGAGTGACGCCTGGATGCAGGCCATTCAGGACCAATATAGTCATTCATGCTGAAAACGCCGCCCACCTGCAGGAGGGGAGCCGGGCGCCGGTTCCTGCGGCTTTGTTATTCTGGGGAAGGTTGCCTACCTTGAACGAGCCGCCAGCGGCACCCGTGCCGTGGAGGATCAAGCCAGCCGAAGCAAACGATTCATGAACGAGACGACGCAGAGACCAGGATCTTCCGATCCCCGTGCGCGGGGCACGATGGATATCGCCTCGCTCCTCAGGTTCATGGTGAAGCACTTCGTGCAGGACAGGATCCTGCTGAGCGCCGGTTCCCTGGCATTCCAGACCCTCCTGTCGATGGTGCCCCTGCTGGCCGTTGTCCTCTCCACGCTCAAGCTCTTTCCCGTTTTCGCCGACTTCAAGCGGTACATCGGCGATTTCCTGTTCCAGAACTTCGCCCCGGCGCAGGTGGTGCTCCTCAAGTCCTACCTCTGGGAGTTCATCGACAAGGCGTCGAGCGTCTCGACCATCGGCGGCATCTTCCTCTTCGTGATCGCCCTCTTCCTGATCTCGACCATCGACCATACCCTCAACGGCATCTGGGAGGTGCATGCCCCCCGGAAGCTCATGCAGGGCTTCACCCTCTACTGGACGGTGCTGACGCTCGGCCCGGTCTTCATCGGCACCAGCCTGGCGGCCAGCTCCTTCGTCTGGTACCAGGTCTTCACGCAGGGGCCGCTGCTCGAGTTGAAGGCCCGCCTGCTCTCCCTGATCCCGTTCATCAACTCGATCCTCGCCTTTTCGCTGCTCTACCTGACCGTGCCGAACCGCAAGGTGCGCTTCGACCACGCCCTGGCCGGTGGCCTGCTCGCGGCGGTGCTTTTCGAACTGGCCAAGCGCTGGTTCGCCTTCTACGTGTCGAACTTCGCGACCTTCGAGCAGATCTACGGCGCCCTCTCGGTCGTGCCCATGCTCTTCTTCTGGATCTACCTCGAATGGGTCGTGGTGCTGACGGCCGCCGAGCTGGTCTACTCCCTCGGCTACTTCAGCGTCCCGGCCGATGCGTGCCGCGAGTTCGACCCCCTCAAGGGGCTGGCCGACCTGCTCGCCGTGCTCGGCCATATCCACGCCGCGCAGGCCTCCGGGCGCTGCATCGACATGAAAAAGCTCTACTCGGCGGAAAATATCCCCGACCGTAGTAAATTGAGCCGTATCGTCGAGTTCCTGACGCAGAACGACATCATCCACCTGACGGCCGACGGCGGCCTCGCGGTCACCGCCGACCTGCATTCGTTCACCCTCTACGACCTGTACACGAAGCTGCCGCCGGAGATGGCGCGCTGCGAATCCGGCGCCGTGGAGACCCCGGTGGGCGAGCGGTTCGGACAGGTGAGGCAGGAGGTCGGGGAGGCGCTCGGCAACGGCCTCAAGGTGCCGCTGATCGAGCTCCTGCAAGATTCAACATCAAGGGTTCCATGAGTTACCAGGTCATCGCACGCAAGTACCGCCCCTCCCGATTCGCGGACATCACCGCCCAGGAGCATATCACCGGCACCATCCAGAACTCGCTCAGGATGGGCAGGGTAGGGCACGGCTACATCTTCTCCGGCCTCAGGGGTGTCGGCAAGACCACGGCCGCCAGGGTGTTCGCCAAGGCGGTCAACTGCCAGCGGATGATCGACGACCCGGCTTACCTGAAGGAGGTGACCGAACCCTGCGGCGAGTGCGAGAGCTGCCGCGACTTCGACGCCGGGGCGAGCCTCAACATCGCCGAGTTCGACGCGGCCTCCAACAACAGCGTCGACGACATCCGACTGCTCCGGGAGAATGTGCGCTACGGCCCGCAGAAGGGGCGCTACCGCGTCTACATCATCGATGAGGTGCACATGCTCTCCACGGCGGCCTTCAACGCCTTCCTCAAGACGCTCGAGGAGCCCCCGCCGCACGCCATCTTCATCTTCGCGACCACCGAGCTGCACAAGATCCCGGCGACCATCGCCTCCCGCTGCCAGCGCTTCAACTTCAAGCGCATCCCGATCGGCGAGATCCAGCGGCAGCTCCGGACGATCTGCGACGCCGAGGGGATCACGGCCGATGCCGACGCCCTGCAGCTCGTCGCCCGCAAGGCCCAGGGGTCGATGCGCGACGCGCAGAGCATCCTCGACCAGGTGATCGCCTTCGCCCTCGATGCCGAAGGGGCCAGGGAGATCCGCTACGAGAAGGTCGCCGAGCTCCTCAGCTACATCGACGACGAGCACTTCTTCATGGTGACCGACGCCATCGCTTCGGGCGACGCCGCCGCGATGCTCGAGGTGGCCATGGTGGTGAACCGCAACGGCTACGACGAGCAGGACTTCATCGAGAAGCTTATCGAGCACTTCAGGAACCTCCTCATCATCCACAACCTGCGTTCGAGCCGGCTGATCGAGCGTCCCGAACCGGTCAAGGAGCGCTACCAGCGCGACGCCTCCCGCTTCGACCCGCAGGCGATCATGGCCATGACCGACCTGCTCCTGCAGACCCAGCGCGAGCTGAAGTTCTACTCCGAGCACCAGTTCCGTTTCGAGCTCGCCCTGCTCAAGCTGATCGACCTCTCCGGCCCGGTTCCCGCCCAGACGGCCGAAAAAAAAAAGCCCTCTGAGCCTGTAGCCGCACCGGTTGCCAAAACTTCCCCGAAGCCGAAGGCGGGGGCGGAGGAGGTAAAAGGAGAAGGGGCAGCAGGGACTAAAGGGACGGCTGGGTCGACAGGCGGGGATGCCCCCGCAAGGCTCCAGGCCGCCGACCTGCCGCCGGTGCCGCCACCTCCACCGCCGCCGCCACAGCAGCGGCCGGCTGCGCCATCGGGTTCCGTGCAGGCGGTCATGGAGGGCGACGGCGCGCCCCCTGCGTTCGACCTCGGCTCCTGGAAGCAGGCATTCTCGAACTTCGGCAACAACCCGGAACCGAGGCTCCCTGTGGCGGCCAAGGCTCCGGCGGCACCGGAGGAGCCCGACGGACAACCCCCGGTGGCGGTGCTCGACCAGCTCCGGCTCGAGTGGCACCGCTTCCTCGAACACCTCACCCGGAAGGGGATGCAGGTGCTCGTCTCCCACCTCCACGCCTGCGAACTGCTCTCCTGCAGCCACCAGGGGGTCGTGATGCTCGGCTGCTGCCGGAAGTTCTCCTTCGAGGAGCTGCTGCACGACTCGGTACTGCTAGAACAGGAGATGGGGGAGTTCTACCGCCTGCCCCTGAAGCTGCAGGTGCGGTACGACGCCGAGCGTGACGCCTGCACCAGGGAGAAGACCGTCTTCACCATGTTCCAGGAGCTGACCGAATCGAACGAGGTGGTCAGGTACCTCATCAGCGAGTTCGGCGGCGAGCTAGTCTATTAAGGCGCCCCGTGAAGGCTCCTTGACGGTTTCACAAGTCGCGAAAAATCAGCATATTGAAGTTTATCCATTTCGCATTCAACCACAGGTATCATCATCGATCATATGAGTAAGGCGCCAACACCGGGAGAGAGTCTTCAGAACCGTTTCCGTACCCATTATTGCGGCCTTCTGAACCCCGGGTTCGAGGGGACGAACGTCAAGCTGGGAGGCTGGGTCCACCGCAAGCGTGACCATGGCGGCCTGATCTTCATCGACCTTCGCGACCATACCGGCATCTGCCAGCTGGTGATCCAGCCCGAGAACGTCGAGCTGTTCGGCAAGGCCGAAGGGCTCCACTCCGAGTCGGTCATCTGCGTTGAGGGCACCGTGGTGCGCCGCTCCGACGAGACCATCAACCCGAGGCTCGCATCGGGCGAGATCGAGGTGGTCGGCGCCACGCTTCAGGTCGAGAGCAATGCCCACACGCTGCCGTTCCCGGTGGCCGACGACATGCCGACCTCCGAGGAGCTCCGCCTGAAGTACCGCTTCATCGACCTCCGCCGCGAAAAGCTCCACGAGAACATCGTCTTCCGCAGCAAGCTGACCGCCGAGGTCCGCAAGTTCCTCACCGAGCGTGACTTCATCGAGATCCAGACCCCGATCCTCACCTCGAGCTCGCCCGAAGGCGCCCGCGATTTCCTCGTGCCGAGCCGCCTGCACCCCGGCAAGTTCTACGCGCTGCCGCAGGCCCCGCAGCAGTTCAAGCAGCTGCTGATGGTCGCCGGCTTCCCGCGCTACTTCCAGATCGCCCCCTGCTTCCGCGACGAGGACGCCCGCGCCGACCGCAGCCCCGGCGAGTTCTACCAGGTCGATATCGAGATGTCCTTCATCGAGCAGGACGACCTCTTCGCTATCCTCGAAGGGATGTTCAAGCACATCGTCGAGACGATGTCCCGGAAGCGCATCGCGCAGTTCCCCTTCCCGCGCATCAGCTACCGCGACGTCATGAACCGTTTCGGCTCCGACAAACCCGACCTCAGGATCCCGCTCGAGATCCGGGACGTGACCCCGCTCTTCGTCGACTCCTCGTTCAAGGTCTTCGCCTCGAACACCAAAGAGGGCTCCTGCGTCAAGGCGATGGTGCTGAAGGGGATGGGCAACGAGTCCCGCCTCTTCTACGACAAGGCCGAGAAGCGCGCCAGGGAGCTCGGCTCCGCCGGCCTTGCCTACATCCAGTTCAGGGAGGAGGGGCCGAAGGGACCGGTCGTCAAGTTCATGGGCGAAGGCGAGATGGCCGCCCTGAAGGAGACCCTCGGCCTCGAGACGGGCGACGTCGTCTTCTTCGGCGC
Organism: Chlorobi bacterium Chlorobi_1; assembly: GCA_900299075.1. Classification (GTDB taxonomy): domain Bacteria; phylum Bacteroidota; class Chlorobiia; order Chlorobiales; family Chlorobiaceae; genus Chlorobaculum. The sequence goes on along the minus strand of OMIK01000100.1, from coordinate 10,311 downwards.
CGGCAAGTGGGAGAAGACCTGCAAGATCATGGGCGGCATGCGCTCCTACTTCGGCGAACTCTTCGCGCTCGACCGTGACGAGCTCTCGTTCTGCTGGATCGTCGATTTCCCGATGTACGAGTACAACGAGGAGGCCGAGAAGATCGACTTCTCGCACAACCCCTTCTCCATGCCCCAGGGCGAGATGGAGGCGCTGGAATCGCAGTCGCCCCTCGATATCCTGGCCTACCAGTACGACATCGTCTGCAACGGTATCGAGCTCTCCAGCGGCGCCATCAGGAACCACCGCCCCGACGTCATGTACAAGGCCTTCGGCATCGCCGGCTACGCCAAGGAGGAGGTCGACGCCCGCTTCGGCCACATGATCGACGCCTTCAAGCTCGGCGCCCCGCCGCACGGCGGCATCGCCCCCGGCCTCGACCGCCTGGTCATGATCCTGCGCGACGAGCAGAACATCCGTGAAGTCATCGCCTTCCCGATGAACCAGTCCGCCCAGGACCTCATGATGAACGCCCCCTCCGAAGTCGGCGTCCAGCAGCTCAAGGAGCTCTGCCTCAAGGTCGAGCTGCCGGAAGAGGAGGAGAAGTAACCTCCCCGTTTTTCGAACGAAACAGGAAATCCCGCAAGGCCAGATGACCCTGCGGGATTTTTTGTTTTCTTCCCGTTGCTATCGCTATCGAATTTCTTCCCTCTTTCCCGCCCATTTTCCCGCAAACGGCAAAACCGTAGGGGTATCGACAGCGATACCGATTTCGATACCGATTGATGTCCCTGCGGTCCCGTTCGCCCTTTGGGTCCCTTCAGTCCCTTGCTTTCCTCAGAGGTAGATTTCCGGCCTGAGCTTCCTGGTGAAGCGGTTCATGGCGAAGTTGGCCATCCAGACCCAGTTGAGGGGCTTGCCCTGCATGCGCTTCATGATGGCGCGCCCCCTGTAGACCTCGCTCTGGAGCTTGATGAAGTTGTCGAGCAGCTTCTCGCCGGAGATCTTCTTCGGCTCGTACATGTAATGGTAGGTGTCGTACTTGTCCCAGTCGAAGTGGCGGATGCGGGGCTTCATCTCCTCGAAAAAGGGGGTGCCGGGGAAGGGGGTGACCAGCGAGAAGACCGGGAACTCGATCCGGTTCTGCATGATGAAGTCGTAGGTGGCCTGGAAGCTCTTCTCCGTGTCGTCGTCGAAGCCGAACATGAAGTAGCCCTGGATGGCGATGCCGTTCTTGTGGAGGTTGCCGACCGCGGTCTCGTAGTTCTGCAGGCGGTTGGAACCCTTGTTCATGCTCTTGAGGACGTCGGGGTTGAGCGACTCGAAGCCGATGCTCATCAGGTCGCATCCCGAGCGGCCGGCGATCTCGGCGACCTCCGGCTTGTGCAGGAAGTTCATCGAGATGTTGGCGTTCCAGCGCACGCCGATCCTGGCCATGCCCTCGAGCAGTTCGGTGAAGTAGGCCGGCCGGAAGCTGATGTTGTCGTCCATGAAGGAGAAGTTGACCGCCTTTTTTCCGAGCCGCTCCTGGTGCGAGCGCATCTCGTCGAGCACGAGGTCCATCTCGCGGAACCGGAAGCTCTTGCCGTAGACAGTCGGAGTGGTGCAGAAGCTGCAGCCGACCGGGCAGCCCTTGGTCGCGAGGATGGGGATGCGGGAGCTGTATTTCCTGACGTTGGGCGACTTCAGGGCGTAGCTGAAGTCGGGCGGCGCCATCGTGGTCATCGGCTTGAGCTCGGAGGCCTTGTAGAGGGGCTTCATCGTGCCCTTCAGGATATCCGTGGCAAGCTCCTCCCAGATCGATTCGATCTCGCCGTAGACGACGCTGGTGCAGTGCGAGCCCGCTTCGTCGTGCAGCATGGTGGGGTGGACGCCGCCGAGCAGCACGATCTTGCCCTGGGCCTTGGCGCGGTCGGCGATGCGGTAGGTCTTGCTGGCATTGAGGCTCCTCGAGGTGATGGCAACGATGTCGTAGCCCGAGAAGTCCTCCGGGATCGTGTCGCCGATGCGTTCGTCGAGGAAGTCCACGTCGAAGAACCTGCCCGCGAGGGTCGCGACCATGATGAGGTTCAGCGGCATGCTGACCGAGCCGGAGTCGACCATCATGCTGGTGGAGCTCTTCGGCTGTATCAGCAGCCACTTTTTCCGTGTCCTCTGTTCTCCTGCCAGACGTTCGAGGGTGATTGCAGCGCCGTTCGAAGAGGAGGTGCCGTTTTCAGCGTTGGAATGGTCGCCTGTCAGCATGCCGTTGAGCTCAAGGGTGGATTGACGATACGAAAGCTCAAGGTATGAAAAGTTTCCCGAAAATCGGCTCTTCGGGCGTCAAAAAGCGGGGTCAGGATTCGGGTTTCCTGAGGACGGCCACCGTGAAGCGGCTGATGCAGACCATCTTGCCCTCCTCGTTCCTGATGCGGATGTCCCAGACCTGCGAGGTGCGCCCGAGGTGGACCGGGGTGGCGGTCGCATAGACGTAGCCTTCGCCGTCCCTGACCGGGCGGAGGTGGTTGGCGTTGATCTCCTGGCCGACGATAAAGAACTTGCTGCGGTCAACGCAGTAGGAGGCGGCGATGCTGCCGACGGTCTCGGCGAGGGCGAGCGATGCTCCGCCGTGCAGGATGCCGATGCGCTGGATGGTGCGGTGGTCGACGGGCATCCGGGCGGTCATGTGGCCCGGGCCGATCTCGGTGATCTCCATGCCGAGGTGGCGCGCCATCTGTCCCTCGACGATCTGCGATACGTTGACCTCTTCAGGGGTGACCGGTTCGGTGAAGATCGATGCCTGTGCCATGACGGGATGGAATGTGCTGTGCTGGAGGGGGGAGGCAGCTCCGGGCTGCCGGCAGAGAGAGCGGGTGACGAGATTCGAACTCGCGACATTTTGCTTGGGAAGCAAACACTCTACCAACTGAGTTACACCCGCTTGTTCAAGGCTGAACAACCCGAAGAAAACCCCGGCTTCCCGGGGTACTTCAGGAGTGGTGAGGGAGGGAGTTGAACCCTCGACCTCAGGGTTATGAATCCTGTGCTCTAACCAACTGAGCTACCTCACCATAAGGCCCCTAATATACGAGGTCGCACGGGAATAAGCAACATCACGGGGCGAGATTTAATTCCTTTCTTCCCTCCGCGCCTTCAGGCTCGCCAGGATCGCCTCTCCGATGAACACATCCTCCGGGGTGGTGATCTTGATGTTGTGGTAGCCGGTCTCGTAGATGCGGATGCCCTGTTCCGGGAAGTAGCGTTCGACGAGGGCCGCGTCGTCGGTGGCGTAATAGCCCTCCTGACGGGCCTTGCGGTGCGCCTCGATCAGCTTTTCGGGTGCGAATCCCTGCGGGGTCTGCACCTGCAGCAGACGGCTGCGGTCGAGGGTCTCCCCGAAGAGCCCGGGCGAGTTGCCGACGAACTTGATGGTGTCTTTCGGCCTGTTGGCCGGGACGCAGGCGCCGTACTGTGCGGAGAGGTGCGCGATATCGTCGATCTCGCCGGGCTGGATGAAGGGGCGGGCGCCGTCGTGCACGAGGATGGCGTCGGGCATCTTTCCTGAAGCGGCGATCTCTTTTTCGATCATCGCCATGCAGTTGGCGATCGAATCCTGGCGCTCAGCGCCGCCTTCGATGACGGCTCGCACCTTGCCGAACCCCTGTCCGGCGGCCATCTCACCGATCTGGTCGATGGAGTCGGCCTTCGTGGCCACGTAGACGGCTTCGACGGTTTCGGCCTCCTCGAACGCCTTCAGGGTGTGGCAGATCACCGGCAGGCCGCCGACGAGCAGCATCTGCTTGCTCAGGCCACCCTCCAGGTTCATGCGTTTGCCCACGCCGCTGGCCGCGATGATGACATAGGTCCCCATGCGCCTCAGCAGATGAGCATGGCGTCCCCGTAGGCGAGGAAGCGGTAGTTGTTCTTCAGCGCCGTCTTGTAGGAGTCCATCAGCAGGCGGTGCTCCGCAAAGGCGCTGACCACCATCATGAGGGTCGTCTCGGGCTGCTGGAAGTTGGTGATGAGCGCGTCGGTGACCTTGAAGTGGTAGGGCGGGTAGATGAACTTGTCGGTCCAGCCCTGGCCGAACTTGATCTTCCCCTCGACGGTCGCGTTGGCCTCGAGCGCACGGCAGGTGGTGGTGCCCACCACGAAGACCCTGCCGGACTTGTTGACCTTGGTCTCGTTGATCTCCATGGCCGTCTGGTAGGGGATGTTGAAGTACTCGGAGTCCATCTTGTGCTTCGAGACATCCTCGACCTCGATCGCGTTGAAGGTGCTCAGGCTCGGATGGAGCGTGATCGGCAGGATCTTGACGCCGATCTTCTGGATCTGCTGCAGGAGCGGCATGGTGAAGTGCAGCCCGGCCATCGGCGCCACCACGGCCCCGGTCTGGCTGGCGTAGACGGTCTGGTAGTCCTCGCGGTCGCACTCCTTGGGCTTGCGGGTGAAGTAGGGCGGGAGCGGCACATGGCCGATCTTGTTGACCATCTCGAAGACGTCGATCTCGGGGTTGAGGAACCGGATCGTGCGCCCCCTGGAGGTGGTGTTGTCCACCACTTCGGCCACCACGTCGTCCTCGAAGTAGATCTTGTTGCCCACGCGCACCTTCCTGGCCGGATCGACCAGCACGTCCCAGAGTCCGGCCTCCTTGTTCAGCTCCCTGAGCAGGAATACCTCGATCTTGGCATCGGTCTTCTCCTTCTGTCCGAAGATCTTGGCCGGGAAGACGCGGCTGTTGTTCACCACCAGCAGGTCGCCCTTCTTGAAGAAGGAGACGATGTCGGTGAAGACCTTGTGCTCGATCTCCTTCTTGCGACGGTTCAGCACCATCAGCTTGCAGGCATCGCGGGGGGATTCCGGGTGGTCGGCGATCCTGGTCTTGGGAAGCGTATAGCGAAAGTTCGAGAGCCGCATATGCAGGTAAGGGTCAATGGGTGAAGGTCCCTGGGAACCGGTTAACCAGTGTATATAGTGTTTGCATGCCAAATAAACAAAGCCGGGAGGGGACGGCCCTCCCGGCTTCGTGCGTCAACCGAGGGCAACCCTCGATTCGGTGCCTTTGGCGAGCGTGACCTCGTGCCCGGCCAGCCTTGCCTTCAGTTCGGCGGCAGGGGAGTCGACCAGCGTCACGGCGATCTCCGAGGGGGAGAGCACCATGCGGTACCAGCTGTTCCGGAAGCAGAGCTTCGTCTCGAACCGCTTCCAGTGAGCCGGGAGGTTCGGAACGACGTTCAGGATGCCGTCGTCGAAGGAGATGCCGGCGAAGTAGCGGGTCACGGTGTCGATCGTGCCGGCCATCACGCCGCAGTGGATGCCCTCCTGTGTGGTGCCGCCCTGGGTATCCTGGATGTCGCTCTTCAGGGCCTCGGCGAACCAGCTCCAGGCGGTTTCGTGCCCGTCGTGCAGGTAGCTGGAGATGATCGAGTGGACCACCTTGCTGAGGGTGGAGCCGTGGCTCGTGCGCGGCTCGTAGTAGGCGTAGTTCTGCCTGACGAACCTCGCCGGGTCGGCGATGTGGTAGCCGAGCCGTTCGAGGATGCGGCACACCTCCCCCGGGGTGAGGGTGTAGAAGGTCATCAGCACGTCGGCCTGCTTGGCGACCTTGTAGTGGTCAGGGGTGTCGCCCTCGGCCTTCAGGATGCGATCCATCCGGTGGATGTTGCCATACTTGTGCTTGTAGTGCTCCCAGTCGAGCTCCTTGAGCCCCATGTAGCCGTCGAACTGCTCGAGGATGCCGTCGCGGTCGACCAGGACGTTCATGCGGCTGCAGATGTCGCGCCAGCGCGAGAACTCGTCGTGGCCGATGTGGATCTTCTCCATCAGGCGGTCCATCACCTCGGGGTCGAGCTTCTCGCTGATCTCGAGCGCCTTTTCGAGCAGCCACACCGTCATGATGTTGGTGTAGGAGTTGTCCCTGACGCCGTGCTTGCCCGAGCCGGGAAGCTCCTCGTGGAACTCGTCGGGGCCCATGACCCCCTCGATGTGGTAGCGGCCGGTATCGGGGGAGAGGGTGGCGATGCTCGACCAGAAGCGGGCGACCTCGAACATCATCTCGGCGCCGTAGCCGTTCAGGAACTCCGTGTCAGCGGTGTCGTGCACGTAGCGCCAGGTGTTGTAGAAGACAGCGATCGAGACGTGGCGCTGGCGGCAGCTGAGGTCGGGATCCCAGGCGCCGCTCTTCGGGTTGAAGTGGATGACCTGGGTCTCCTCCTTGCCGTCGTCGGCGGTCTGCCAGGGGAACATCGCCCCCTTGTAGCCGTTTTCACGGGCGTACTCGCGTGCGGCGTCGAGCCTGCGGAAGCGGTACATGAGCAGCGCTCGGGTGACCTGGGGCGCATGCTGGTTGAAGAAGGGGAAGATGTAGATCTCGTCCCAGAAGATGTGGCCGCGGTAGGCCTCGCCGTTCAGGCCGCGTGCCGGCATGCCCGCGTCGATGGCGCGGTTGTGCGGCGAAGCGGTGGCGATCAGGTGGTAGATGTGCAGGCGGAGCACCTTCTGCGAGAATCGGTCACCGGCGATCTTCATGTCTGCGCGGTCCCAGATGGCAGCCCAGGCCTTGCAGTGGGCGGCGAACAGCTCGTCGAATCCGCCGGCGGACGCGAGGCTGGCCCGGCCTGCCGCAACCGGATCGGGGCGGCCGTGGTCGAGCGAGGTGTGGATCGACACCACCTTTTCGACGGAGCATCCCTGCTCGGCGGAGAGGGGGAGCCTGAAGCGCTCGCTGATGAAGCGGGGCGAGCTGATGACCGTGCGCTCGGCCGAGAGGCTCTTGCCGAGGGTGCAGCTGGCGCTGGTGCGCGCGTGGGTGACGATGTCGTAGTGCGAGTGGTTCGTGCGGACATGCAGGAACAGGGCATCGCCCGCCTGCCCGTGGTCGACATGCTCGAGGTGGTCGGAGGCGAGGCTGCCGTAACGTGCAACCCCCTTGTTCTGTACCCTGCCGTCGATGGCCGAACGGATCTCGACCTCGGCGCTGTAGTTGACCGGCACGATGGTGAACCTTACGGCGGCCAGGTGCGGGTTCTCCATGCTGCAGAATCGCTCGCTGCGGATCTTGGTGATCCAGCCGAGGGTGTCCTGGATGACGATCTCGCGCTCCATGAGGGCGCGGCGGAGGTCCAGGTTCTGCGTGTAGCTCAGGATCTTCTGGTCGAGCGGGTTGATGAACTCGCCGCTGCCGATCCGGAACTCGATGGAGATCCAGTTCGGGCAGTTGACCATGTCGTTGTTCCAGACGGTCTGGCCGTGGACTTCTGAGGGGAGCTTGTTGAAGATGCCCGCCAGGTAGGTGCCGGGGTAGTGGTGGTTCGACTGCGCGCCGCACTCGAAGGCGCCCCTGACCCCCATGTAGCCGTTGCCGGTCGAGGTGAGCGCTTCGCGCAGCTTCTCCTCGCGCGGTGCCCAGGAGTCGAAACGGACGTTCCAGCCCTCGTTCTCCAGCTCGCGGCCGAACCACTGCTCGATCTCCGGGATGGTGATCTCGCCGAGGTCCCTGACCACGATGTCCGCACCCTGCTCCTTGAGCTTGATCCCCTCGATCTCGCGCGCGATGCCGAGCACGAGCCCGAAGTTGCCTCTGGCGCCGGCCTGCACGCCCGAGATGGCATCCTCGACCACGACGCACTCGTGCGGCTCGAGGCCAAGGTTTGCGGCGGCGGTGATGAAGATGTCGGGGTTCGGCTTGCCCTTGAGCTTCAGTTCGATGGAGACCTCGCCGTCGACCCTGGTCTCGAAGAGCTCCTCGAGATGCGACAGTTCGAGGATGAGCTTGCAGTTGCGGCTCGACGAGGCGATGCCGATCCGGACGCCGCGCGCCTTGAGCGCCTTGATGAAGTCGACCGAGGTGTGGAAGACCTCGGGCCCCTCCTTGATGAGGATCTCCGTGAAGAGGCTGTTCTTCCTGTTGCCGAGGCCGCAGACGGTCTCCTGCTCCGGGATGTCGTCCAGTTCGCCGTAAGGGAGCTCGATATCCCTCGATGCCAGGAAGCTCTTCACCCCCTCCATCCTCGGTTTTCCATCGACGTACTTCAGGTAGTCGTGCGCCGGATCGAACGGGACGTAGGGTTCGTTGTTGACCTCCGCGTAGTTTTTCAGGAAGGAGTTGAACATGGCTTCCCATGCGAGGCTGTGGATCTTGGCCGTTCCGGTGATGACCCCGTCGAGATCGAAGATGACGCCTTTGAAGTTGATGCTCATCGAATGGATGCGGTGAATTGGTTGATTGATATGGTTCGTTTTCTCAGAGGGAGAGCAGTCCCAGTATGGTCAGGAGGATGTCCGGGTAGGGCACCATGTAGCTCTTCGGGCACATCTCGCGGACGCTCTTTATCAGCTTTTCGTCCCTGGTGACGAAGATGGCCCAGACGTCGTCGTACATATCCATGGCTTTCTTCAGCATGGGCAGGTCGGAGGAGGTGTCGCCGCAGACCAGCACCGGGCCCTTCGCTTTTTCGATGCCGAGTTCGCGGCAGATGAATTCGAGGCCGTCGCCCTTGTCGAAGTCCCTGATCTGGCCGGTCGACGGGTCGACGTCGATGGTGAGGATGATCTCGATGTCCAGGCCGGTGTCCTCGATCCTGAAGTTCTTGCCCTCCGGGTCGATCTCCCTGACGATCCCCTTGACCTTCTCGAGGAAGTCCGCCGATTCGGCCTCGTTGACCGAGCGGGTGATATCCTGGCGGGCGATGGTGGTCTGGCCGAACTTGATCTGCAGCGCCGAGCCGATGAAGTTGAACTTCTCGAACGAGGGGTCGAGCAGGATCAGCTGCATCCGCTCGTTGAGCAGCTGGATCTGCTCCTGCTTGCTCTTCTCGATCGGGAATGAGCTGAAGCGCCCTTCGACGTCGATGAACTCGCGCCCTTTCGAGCCGGCGTACACGAAGATGTGCTCGGGGTTGATCGACACGTTCAGGATGCCGAAATCCTTGAGCGGTGCCGAGGTGATGATCAGCGGGTAGTCGCAGCAGTTCTTGGCGAAGCGCGACAGGAACACCGAGTTGTAGATCGGCTGGATCGAGGAGCGGTAGCGGCCGCAGTAGTTGTTGGTGGTGCCGTCGCGGTCGGTGATGAAGGCGCTGAAGTGCTTGCCCCGCAGCATCTCCACCCCCTGGCTCACGTAGTCGGTGAAGCCCGGGATGAACTTGGCCAGGTACTCGATGAAGCGGTCCTCGCCATACTCGAGGTAGTAGATGTCCTTCTGCAGCTCGCGGATCTCGTAGGTCAGGTCGACCTCGATCTGTTTCATGCCGTCGAGGCGCAGCAGGCGCTGGCCGGTGTAGTCGTCGATGTAGATGGTCTCGAGCGAGTAGAGCGCGTTCTTCAGGGACTCCATGCAGCCCTTGCCCACGACCCGCTGCTTCATGATGTTCTTGACGATGGGCTCGCGAAGGTCCCTCGTCTCTGCTTTAAGGCGATAGAGCTCTTTGAGCGTCCTGATGTCCTGCAGCGTGATAGGGAAGTTGCAGGTTCGAAGACTTCTTTCCTTGACGATGGTGTTGTGCATACGAAGCCGACTGAAGGAAAATAACGAAGTACTTGAACGATAATGTACGAAAAAAATGGGCCATATGGTTGAATGAACGCCATTTTAACGCACAATCGGAGATCGGAGTTTCCTTTCCCCGACCGGTCACGGCATTTACTCCTGCCCCTGGCGCGATGCCTGGCGAGCCTCCACCAGCGCCGAGATCTGCTCATGCAGCGTCGCGGGGGGGAGCTGGGCGTCGAGCAGCACGATCCGTTCCGGTTCCGCCTCCTGCAGCCGGAGGTACCCGTCGCGCACCTTCCGGTAGAACTCGAGCCCGGAGCTCTCCATCCGGTCCAGCTCTTCCGAGTCGAAGGCGAGGGGCAGCGACTTCTCCGAGAACTTCCTGATCAGGGCGTCCTCGGGGGAGATGTCGAGGTAGAAGGTGATGTCGGGGCGGAGGCCGAAGGTCGCGATGCCGTTGACCTTGCCGAGCAGCTCCAGGCTCAGGCCGCGGCCGTAGCCCTGGTAGGCCGTGGTGGAGTCCGAGAAGCGGTCGAGGATGACGACGGTGCCCTTCCCGAGTGCAGGCACCACCACCTTTTCGACCAGTTCGGCGCGGCTTGCGGCGAAGAGCAGCAGCTCGGCGACCGGCGCGATGTCGTGCTTGCTTTGGAGCAGCAGCTCGCGGATGTTTTCGCATACCTCGGTGCCGCCCGGCTCCCGCAGCGTCATGACCTCCCGGCCCAGCTCCTGCAGGTGCCGTTTCAGCTTGACGACCTGGGTCGATTTGCCGGCCCCGTCGATACCCTCGAAGGTTATGAGCATGGCGTTCAGTGCGGTTGTGGTTGGGTAAGGATGAACTCCCTGATCGCGGCGGCGAACT
>OMIK01000099.1 GCA_900299075.1 Chlorobi bacterium Chlorobi_1 | reverse complement strand
CTCAACCATCAAACGATCACACATCCATGGGTCTCTTGTCAAAGATTTTCGGGAAGAAGGAAGAAGAGCTGAAGCGTCCGACCGTCAAGGAGGACGTCAACCTCATCAAGACCATGGAGGGGCACCTCGACCGCGTACTCGGCGTGAAGTTCAGCCCGGACGGCAAGCGCCTCGTCAGCGGCGGCTTCGACGAACTGGTGATGCTCTGGGATGTCGAGTCCGGCAGGGCGATCCACACCATGAAGGGGCACGACACCTGGGTCGAGTGCATCGACTACAGCCGCGACGGCAAAAAGCTCGCCAGCGGCAGCACCGACAGCACGGCGCGCATCTGGGACGCCGCCACCGGCGCCTGCCTGCACCTCTGCAAGGGGCACGACACAGCGGTGCGCATGGTCGCCTTCAGCCCCGACAGCAAGGTGCTGGCCACCTGCTCCCGCGACACCACCATCCGCCTCTGGGACGTGGAGAGCGGCAGGGAGACCGCGAAGCTGCTCGGCCACAAGTCCTACATCGAGTGCCTCTCCTGGAGCCACGACGGCAAGCGGCTCGTGAGCTGCGGCGAAGAGCCGGTCGTCAGGATCTGGGATGTCGAGAGCGGGAAGAATATCGCCAGCTACCAGACCGGCGACACCCTGTCGCACTCGGTCAGCTTCAGCCCGGACGACAGCCTCATCGTGCTGTGCGGCCGCGACGCGAAGATCAAGATCCTCGACGCCGCCTCGGGCCAGACCCTCAAGGTGCTTGAAGGTCATGAGGATGCGGTGCGCAGCGTCTGCTTCAGCCCCGACGGCTCGGTGGTCGCCAGCGCCGCAAACGACGAGCGGGTCTGCCTCTGGGACGTCAAGGCTGGCACCCTGCTCCACACCTACCGCGGCCACACCCTCGAGGTGCAGTCGGTCGATATCTCCCCCGACGGCCGCATCATCGCCAGCGGCAGCGACGACCGCAAGATCAAGCTCTGGGGCATCAGGTAAGCGCGTAGCCTGGAATGGACGCCATGGGCTGCATGAACGGCGAATCAGTTCCATGCCCGGCGGGGTTGTAACCCCGCGGATATCGATGTTATGACATTCCAGTTGCCCCGGGCTTCAGCCCGGGGTAGACGGTCGCCCTCCTCTTTTTTCACTCACCCGTCGTCGCCGATCGCCGTAGGGGGGCAGGCCTCGATCTGCTCCCGGCACAGCGCCACCTCCTCTGCCGTTTCCGGTTGGCGCGAGACATAGGCGTAGCCTTCGCTGTCCTCTGAGAACAACCCGGGCGCCGCCATGTAGCAGATGGTGCAGGCGGTACATCCCTGCCCCTCGGGGTCCTCGGGGCTGGTGACGTAGAACGGACCGGGCGCGTTGGCGGGATGTTTCTGTTCGCTGTTTGCCATGGCGTTCCTCCTCTATCGTAGTGGTGTCAAGGGCGCAACCGATCATGGTTGCCCTTCAGTCAACCCTGACACCGGCCATGGGCAAAGAGTTCCATTCCCGTATTGGGCTTTTGACCCCGCGCCCTCCCGACGTATCTTGAATCCGGGCAGGCATAGCCCCTGCCGGCCCGTGTCGGCCCACCCATTCACCCAATGACGGATAGATGGACATTCTGCTTCTCGATATCGGCAACGTGATCGTGTCGGTCGATTTCGGCCCCTTCTGCAGGGCGGTCGCCGGTGACCGTGAGGATGCGGGCGGAGTGGTCCGGAGCCGTTACTGCGACGGCAGCCTCAAGGATCGACTCGACCGGGGAGCGCTGGCACCGGACGAATTCCTCCGTGCCATGGCCGACGACCCTGCCACCGTTGATGCGCCCACCACCTTTTTCAGGGATGCGTGGCAGGGGATATTCTCCCCGATGCCCGGAAGCCTCGACGGTATCCGGGCCCTTCGCGAGCGTTACCGCATCTGGATCATGAGCGACACCGACCCGCTGCACTACGCCCATCTGGTCGAACGCTACAGCCCCGTCAGGGAGGCCGAACGCCGTTTCCTCTCGTTCGAGCACGGCTTCCTGAAACGTGAGCCGGCAGCCTTCGTGCATGTCGTGGAAAGCTCAGGGATCGACCCGGGGCGATTCACCCTGCTGGATGACCGGCAGGTCAACGTCGATGCGTGCCGGCGGGCGGGCATGCAGGGCATCCTGTTCACCTCATGGGACGAGCCCGGAGGTTCAGCGACAGGGATTCCGACAGGGGGGCGAGCATGATCGTCAACCGCTCCATCACCATCCCCGACGATGAAATCGAGATCACGGCCATGCGTTCGCAGGGTGCCGGCGGGCAGAACGTCAACAAGGTGGAGACGGCCGTCCACCTCCGTTTCGACATTCCGGCTTCGTCACTGCCTCCCGAGGTCAAGGAGCGCCTGCTGCAGCTGCCGGACCGCCGGATTTCGAAGGAGGGGGTGCTCGTGGTCAGGGCGCAGCGGTTCAGGTCGCAGGAGAAGAACCGCGAGGATGCGCTGCTCCGCCTGAGGGAGCTGCTGCTCGAAGCGTGCCGGAGGCCCAAGCCTCGCCGTCCGACCGCCCCGACCGGGAGTTCGAAACGGAAGCGCCTTGAGTCGAAGGCAAGGCGCGGGGAGGTCAAGTCGATGCGTGGCCGGGTAAGGGACGGGGAGGGGTGACGCGGCCGTCCCGAATGGTCGGGCGTTGAGGCGGGTCAGAGGGAGACCGTCGGACGGCTGGAGATGCCGGCGACCATGAAGAGGCTGTTGTCTACCTGCGCCTTGTAGAGGTCGATCCTCGCCAGGAGCCCGGAGAGCTCGGCCATGGTGAGGGAGCGTTTCGCGGCGGTCATGCGCAAGGCGGCCAGCGGATCCCTGAGGGTGCCGTCGACGATCACCCGGAAGTCCAGGTGCGGCCCGGTGGAGGAGCCGGTGGAGCCCACATAGCCGATCACCTCGCCCTGCCGGACCCTGCTTCCGAGGGCGCTTCGGGGAGCGAATCGGCTGAGGTGCAGGTACTGGGTCTCTGTGCCGCCGCCGTGCGAGATCGTCATCATGTTCCCGGCGCCGCCGTTCCTGCCGCTGAAGGCGATGCTGCCGTCGGCCGCCGCCCTGACCGGCGTGCCGCTCGGCGCTGCCAGGTCGACGCCGCCGTGGAAATGGATGAGGCGGCTGATCGGGTGCCTCCGGTAGCCGAATTCGCTCGAGACATGGCCGTAGTCGCAGGGGGTCGAGAACCGCGGCCGGCTCATGATCGCCCGCCCCTGTTCGTCGTAGTAGCCGGTGGCCCCGCCGGCATCGGTGAACCGGTAGGCGTTGTAGCGCTGTTTCGCGGTGCTGACTTCGACGGCAAGGATGTCGCCGGCCCCGTTCCCTTCGAAGAGGATCCGGTAGGATGCGCCTTTTGCCGAACCTCCGTCGAGATCAACCTTCGGGGCGAGCAGTTCCCGCACCTTCTCGCCGAGCGCTGCCTGGTTCCTCCTCGCCATCTCTCCGGAAAATGTGCCCGTGATGCTCCCCGTGAGCGTCGCTACCCGATGGTCCGCGTCATGCCGGACGCCGATGATCCTTGCGGGAACGACCGGACCATCCAGGCCGAACTCGTCTTCGCCGGGGAGCCAGGGGGCACCGATGATGGAGAGCAGGGTGATGGCCAGCAGTGCAGCCGCCGGCACCAGGAGTGCCGGGCGCCTGAAGCGTGGCGGGAGATTGAAAATAGGGGGCTTGGGAAAAACCATGCGTCCATCGTTCGTTCGCGAAACCGCCCATCCTGTCCTTATTGGAGGGCTTTGAAAAAAAGAGCCCTAATCTACCACAAAAACTTTCAAAATAAAAGCATCTGCGTATGCCGGCAGGCAGGGGTTTTGGCAAGAGCGGCCATTGTGCTATATACGGTATCACGCGAAACGAAAACCCTGGAGGATACCCATGCTTGCAACCAACGAAGACCGCCT
>OMIK01000098.1 GCA_900299075.1 Chlorobi bacterium Chlorobi_1 | reverse complement strand
GACCAGGAAACAGAATCCGTTGTCGTCAATCTTGATCTCGCCCTGGTTGACGATATAGGAGTTCGCCTTGGAGAGGTCCTGGGTAAACAGGTTGCCGCCTGCCATGAAGGCGTCCGCATTGACCTTGAGGGTCGTCGCGACAAGCCCTGCGACGTCGACCTTGGCGCTCGAGCCGAAGAGGACGCCGTTCGGGTTGACGAGGAACACCCTTCCGTTGGCCGAAAGCTGGCCGAGGATGGTGGTCGGGTCACCGCCGGTGATGCGGTTCAGCGCGACCGAACTCGAACCTGGCTGGTTGAACTTCACGCTCTCGTTGGCGGCAATGTCGAAACTTCGCCAGTCTATCACCGCCCGTGTACTTTGCTGGTTGATCAGCGTGGCGTTCGCCTGCTGAGCGATATTGGCAACGCCCTGGACCACGAGGCCGTCGATCGGGGCCGAGAAGGAGAACAGGGGATAGAAGAAGAGCATGGTGCCGGCGGTACCAAGGCTGATGAGTGGCTTCTTCATCCAGCGAAGGATGCGGGCGGAGTGGAAAGAGTGCCTCATGGTGCGTTGACTCGGTAAGAGTTCGGTAAAGGTGTTTTCACATAGGCTGCCTGACCGGCAGCGGCGCAATATCTCAGAACCTGAATGCTGTTTCGAAGTAGATGATCGGGTTTTCGCTCAGGTAGTTGCCGGACGGGTTGAGCGGCACACCGATGTCGAGCCGAAGGTCGGTGCTCGCCACGGAGTCGAAGTGTGAAGCGAACCCGAGGCCGATGCCCGTCAGTTCGTGAACCTGTGCAGAACCGATCGAGAAGAACTTCTTGTATGCGTAGCCGTGGTCGAGGTAGGTTGAGATCTGGAGGCGCTCCTTCTTCTCGAGAGGAGCTGCGGTAAAGGCAAGGCTCGCCGTGTAGCCCCGGTCGCCGGACGCTTCGCCGGCAGTATAGCCGTGCACGGAGTTCACGCCGCCTATCGACCACTCTTCGCCGGCCATGAGGGCGCTGTCCGAATACTGCCCGGAGATGCGGATCGTGGTCGAGAAGAGGTCACTGAGTGGCTGGTAGCGGCCGAGGTCCAGGTTGACGCGGGCAAAGCTGTTGCTGGCGTTCTGGCGGCTGGGAGGGATCACATCTTCCCCGGAAGATCCTCCGAAAGCGGTGCCGAGGCCCTGGGACCAGGTCAGGCCGAAGAAACCCCTGCCTCCCCAGAAGACCTGATCACCCATAAGTTGCAGATAGGCGACCCTGGATTTGTCTTTTCCTGACAGCTCGTCGAGGTAATAGTACCTGGTGTCGGCTATACGGAAACCCGCTTTCGCGGAAAGGTTCGACAATCTGTTCCTGACGAGGGGGTGGCTGACAAAGATGTCACCGCTGGTTTCGTGGTTGTGGATGCCAAGCTCGGCGAAGTCCCTGCCCATGTCGAAGTTGCCGTCGAATGCGCTGACGCCGATCGAGGTGCCGACCGAGTTGATCGGGAACTCGTAGCTGCCGCTGTACACCTTCATGCTCTCGAGCTTGTCGCCGAGCATCGTGCCGACGGTCATCTTCGAGCCAGGGATAACGGCGTTGACCCACTCGCCCTGGACGCCCATCCGGTAACGGCTGACATACTTCGATCCGTAGTTGTTGCCGGACAAGGACAGGTGGAGCGGTGAACGGTCTTCGACCTTGATGCGCACGTCGGCCGTCCCGGGCTCCTTGCCGGGCTCGATGTTTGCCGTCACCTTGAGGTCGGTGAACTTCGAATTGAGCAGGAGAAGGCCTTTTTCAAGTTGTTCGATGGTCAGTTGTCGCCCGGTGTCGCCCCCGGTGAGGTACCTGCGGACGAAATCGGAGGAGTAGTTCCGGTTCCCTTCGATGACCAGGTTGCCGATGCGCCCCTCGATGATCGTAATCGTGACGATGCCGCCTTCGATCGTCTGGGGCGGCAAATATGCGTTGGCGAGGGTCATGCCCCGGCGCTGGTAGGATTCGGCAACTTTCGACGCAGCCTCCCGAAGCTTTTCCAGGCCGCAGGCCTGGTCGACATAAGAGGAGAGCAGCGCGTCGAGATCGGCCGTGCTGATTGCGGAGTTTCCGCTGAACAGAAACCCTTTTACCACAACGAGGTCGGCAGGCACCTGCGCCGGCTGAGCCATCTCGACTTCGGCAGGGCGCCTGCCCGTGTTGAGCGCAAGTTGTTCAGCAGCGTTGGCCGACCCCCATGAAAGCATGGTCCCTATACAGACAAGGGATAGCTGTTTGAGAGGTTTGCCGCAGAATCGGGGAGAAATGGACATGGCTGGCAAGCTATGGTGTGGAAGAAGTTCGGTTATGCACGCATGGGTGCGACTTATCTGCAACCAAAGTCAATTGCAGGACCGACCACCTGTGTCGTTACCACCGGGATGCCAGTCGTACACGGGCACGACGGGATACCGCCGGCGGCATCCCGTCATCGCTGCAACCAGCCATACTCCCGGCGCCGGCAATACGGCCGGACCGCCGTGATCGGTTTAAACCTGACTCCTCAGAATAACACGGCAAATACCGCAAAGACAACCTACAGTTACCTATAAATGCCTACAAATCAAGGAGTTGACAGCACAAGAAGAGACCGGGGAACGGAAGGGTGGAGAGAAGAAAAGAGGGAAGAAGCGTTATCTCAGGGTGATCGGTACGGAAAAGCAGTATCCGTAACCATGTACGGTCTTGATCGGGGTAACGTCGGCAATCAACTCCGTTTTGCGCCGCAGTCGACGGACCATGGCCTCCAGCGCCTTGTTGCCGTATTCATCGTTGCAGTAATCAAGTGCCTTAAGGATCTCTTGCCTGGTCGAAACCCTGTCGGCGGAAACCGCCAGGAGCGTAATCAGGCCGACCTCTTTCGCGGTAAGGCTGACCACATTGCCTGTCGGGGCAAGCAGCGACCAGTCCGCGCGGGTAAGGACCCACTCCCGGTGCTGATCCTCTTCTTGCGAAACACCACAAGGCGGCTCGGTGGCAAGTTCCGGCAGGTCTATGCGCCGGAGAAGGTTGGATACGGTTATGGAAAGCTCACGGAAATCAAGAGGCTTGGAGAGGTAGATGTCTGCGCCAGACTGGTAGCCCATAAGCCGGTCCTCAACAGAAGCCATGGCAGTAAGGATGACGATCCTCATCTCCGTATTGTTTCGAAGATAATCGGTAAGAATGAGGCCGTTCTGGTCCGGCAACCCAATATCGATAATGGCGAGCGAGTAGCGGTCGGTCAAGACCGCCCGGTAGAATTCAATAGCCGAGCCGACGCCGGTTACGCGGTGCCCCTCGAGTTCGAGATACTTGACGAGGCTCTCCCTCAGATCGTGATCGTCCTCGACTATGATAACCTTCGTGGACGAGGGCTGCGGCGATGAGGGAAATGATGTCATGTCACTAAACCGCATACGGGAACAAACAGGCAAAACAAAGGCAATGGTAATAATCTGTAATTATAAAAACAATATCAACTTACAACAACCCACCATTACCTACTTTTTCCGACCCGGCAATCAGTCAGGGCTCCGGGCTACCGGCAAGCGAAGCTGCGCATCGACAATGGAGTCGTGCACAGAGAGCGTGGCCGTTCCGCCATGCTGCTCGGCAATCCGGCGCACCAGCCAGAGACCGACCCCGGCGCCCCCTGTTCCGCTGCTTGTCACGCCTCTGCGATACTTTTCAAACATCTCCTCGATGTCATCCAATTTGAAACCGGACGAAGGATTGCGAACGGAAAAAAGAACTTCTCCACCGTGCTGCCGGCACTCGACCTTGATCTCCGACCCCGAGGGAGAGTACTTCCGCGCATTGTCAAGAAGGTTGAACAGTGCGGTACTGATGTGCTTCATATCCCCGAAGACATGGAGCTGGCATGGCGGCCCGACAAAGGAAAATTTCCGGTCCATCCAGAGATGCCGAACTTCTTCGAGCAAGGTGTTCATGAACTGACCCACATCGAGCAGCCTGAAAACCTCCTGCGCTTTCGGATCGGCAAGCCTGCTGCGCTCAAGGGATACCTCCATGATCTCCAGAAGCCTGCCGGCTGCTCGACGAATATAGCCCAGCTCCTGCTGATGCCGCATCGACTTGCCATCTTCCCGATCAATCTCGATGATGTCCAGATTGCCGACGATAATGGCCAGCGGAGTCCGGTATTCGTGCGATACCATGGAGAGAAAGAGTTTCTGACGCTTCAGCGCCAGCTGCTCTGAGGCAAGGGCCACCTCCAGATGGCTCTTGCTGGACTCAAGATCGGCGGTCAGGCGGCTTGCCAGGTCGAGCGCGTTACGCTCGGAATCCCTGATGGCGGAAACCAGCCGATGTTCCGCATCGCGAAGGCGTTCAGACACCAGCAACAAGAGGAGAAGAACGTTGAACAGGCCAGCGACCTGGGCCGCTCCGCTATTCCACTCCTCCATGGGAAGCAGGCCCAGCAAACTAAGGTACTGAAGCACATAGCCGATATTGCCGAAACCGAAGACAACGAGATACAGCATCCCGGCATGATCGCCGCGCCTGACAGCGTGGATGCTCAGGCCTGCCAGCAGCAGGATGAGCAGCACTGAATCCACGCACGCGACCGGCGCCACGGAAGAAAAAACATCGAACGGAACCGAAAGGATCGTCAGCAGGCCGACCGTTACCGACAGGAACAGGAACCGGTAGATCCAGATGCAGTTCAGCGCAGAAAACAGTTTACGTGTAATAAGGGCCATTGCCGACAGGCCAAGCCCCATACCGAACCCCACGAAATAATCCGAAAGCAGATGCGCCCAGCGCGGAGCAAACAGGCTCAGCAAGCCGCTTGTCCCTACGTAATTGATGCTCAGGGCGAACATGTAGAGGCTGTAATAGAGGTACAGCCGATCCCTGTTGCGGAAAAAATAGAGCAGGTTTATCAAAAAAACGACAAAAACGATGCTCAGGCAGCCGCTGGAAAATATCAGGCTGTTTCGGGAATAGGACTCGAAACCCCTCGCGCTCTCCACCGCGCCCATCAGGTTCATAGCGCTGCTGGTCCGCAACCGCAGGTAGATCGTCGACATGCTTCCGGGCTGCAGATCGAGGGGGGCTGCGATGTCTGTGGTGAACGTCGGATCCGGGAATACCCGTTCGGTAACGGGAATATGGTCGCCAAGACGGAACTCACGATACGAGGAGGCCTTTGAGGCATCGAGTTCAGGATTCTGGACATAGACGTCGACATTGTCCAGATAGGAGGGAAAGAGCCGCAGGACAGGCATCCCGTCGAAACCAGTCGTCCGGCGCACCCGGAAACGGAGCCATACCGATTCCCGACGATATCCCTGGGCAAGGTTGCCGCCAAGAGGCTTGAAACGGCCTGGCGAAGCGAGGATCTCATCGAATGAAATCCGGGCAGAGGGATCCGAAAAGATCGACATATGGCCGGAGAGCCGATATGACGATGAGGCTCCCAGCTCGAGCACGCTCGGCTCTTCAGCCGCCGCTGGCTGCCAGGCGAACAGTTGCAGGAGAAGCGAAAACATCGCCAACAGCCCGCACACTCCCATGAACCACCGCAAAATGCGGCATCGCTGCACCAACATATTGTAAATCAGGATCCCCCTCATAGCATTACATAACTCGTACCAGCACCAAGGAAAAGACAACTCAACGATCCGTGCCCGGATTCACCCTGCCCGTTCGAGCATTTCGGCGATGCGCTTCGCCGATGCGCCATCCCACTTCTCGGGAATGAGGCTCTTGTCTGCCGGTTTTCCGGAGAGGAGCACCCTTGCGCGCTCGAGGATCTCCGGTTCGTCGT
>OMIK01000097.1 GCA_900299075.1 Chlorobi bacterium Chlorobi_1 | reverse complement strand
TTGCTTTCCGGACTCGCATACATGACCGTCCAGCCTTTCAGGATAAGGGTCGAGCAGGCTTTCGCGGATGTCACTCAATACCGCGAAAATAAATCCACCTCGCTTGGTGAACGGTCGGTATACGCGCAAAATGCACTGGAACTCTTTATCGAACATCCCCTTTTCGGTGTCGGTACCGGAGACTTCGAGAGCGAACTGGAAAAAATTCACCGACGGAATACACCCGGAAGCCGGTTCGATGTGGATCCCCACAACATGTTCCTCCTGGAGATGGGCCAGTTCGGCTTCCTGGGCCTCATATCGATCGCCTCGATTTTTTATGCCCAGTTCAGCATTGCCTTACATTCGAGGATTCGAATGCAGAAATATCTCGGGATTACACTGGCTATTATGTTTTGCTTGGTCAGCTTCAGTGACATCTACCTTCAGCTGCATTTTACTGCAATGCTGTTCATCCTGCTCAGTTCGGTAGTCTACACGGATTATGGGGACTTCTGAGATTTGTCGCCAATGTTCAAGGTCGGGATCAAGCAGAGAGTGAAAACACCCTTCTCGGGTCATCGGGTCAATCGCGGTCCCTTGTTGTGAACTGGATGTCGTAAAGCATTTTGTAGACGCCATTCGCTTCGATCAGTGCTTCATGGTTCCCCGATTCGACGACACGGCCTTTTTCAAGCACGATGATCCGGTCGGCATTCTTGACGGTCGATAGGCGATGCGCGACCACCAGCGAAGTCCGGTTCTCCATGGCATGGTCGATGGCCTCCTGCACCACCTTTTCGGATTCGTTGTCGAGGGCGCTTGTCGCTTCGTCGAATATCAGGATTTCAGGGTTCTTCACCATGGCCCTTGCGATGGCGAGACGTTGCCGCTGCCCTCCTGAAAGCTGGATGCCACGGTCGCCGATCAATGTCCGGTATCGGTCCGGCTTTTCCATGATGAAGTTATGGGCGTTGGCAAGCCTAGCTGCATTTTCGATACGGCCGTGGTCTATCTTTTTTTCATGCACCCCATAGGCGATGTTCTGCTCGATCGTGTCGTTGAAGAGGATCACCTCCTGGCTGACCACGCCGATCATCTTCCTGAGCTGCTTGTAGTCGAATTCGCGGATGTCGATGCCGTCGATGGTGATTCGTCCCGAATCGACGTCGTAGAAGCGCATCAGGAGGTCGACCGCCGTGGATTTTCCTGAACCGGACTGGCCGATAAGGGCAACCGTTTCGCCTTTCCTGATCTCGAACGAGACGTGGTCGAGAATGTTCGGGGCTTCAGACTGCTCATTGTTGTATTTGAAGCAGACGTCCTCGAACCTGATGGTGCCGGAGAAGCTCGTTATTGGTCGATCGCCGTTCACGATCTCCGGTTTGGTGTCTATAAGCCCGAAGAGCCGTTCGACGGAGACAAGGCCGACCTGCGTTGCCGTGTTGGCGTCGCCGAGCGATTTGATAGGCCCCATCGTCGAGAACAGGGTGAACGCGAAGACAAGCAGTTCGTTGGCGGAGATGGCTCCGTGGAATACCTGGATGCCGCCGAACCAGAGGACCATCGCGATTGCGGCGATCAGCAGGGTCTCGTTGAGCGGGCCGGTGAGGCTTCGAAGCATGTCGATCCTGATGCCGAGCTTACGGAAATCCCCGGTGAACTCCCTGAAACGCTGCAGTTCAACCTCTTCAAAGGCGGTGGCTTTGATGACCTTGATGCCGTTGAACTTCTCCTGGAGCACGGCGTTCATGTCGCCCATCTTCTGCTGGTAGCTCAGCGCAAGACCTTTGACGTTCTTCCCGATGATGGTGATGACGAACAGGATAAGCAGCGAGCTGATCGCCGAAAAGAGGGTGAGCTGCCAGCTCAGGGCCAGGAGTACACCGAGGTAGACGATGATCGAGAAGGGGTTCTGGAGGAAGTTGACGAATGTCGTACTGATGCTGTTGTTGACGTTCTCTACATCGTGGTAGACGTAGTTCATCAGGTTTCCGACCTTATTTTTGTTGAAGTAGTCGAGATGCATCTCGATGATGCTGCTGAAGACGTCGTCGCGAAGCTTTTTTGCGGTCTTTGTCTGGATCCTGTAGATGATCTGCCCGTTCAGGTAGATGAACAGGTTCTTGACGGCGAAGGTCGAGATGAGGAAGATGCAGATTTTCAGGAGGGTCATCTCCCGGCTTTCCGCCTTGAACATCTCCTGGAACTCTTTGAGTGCCCAGGCTTTCAGCTGCTCGGTATCACTAACGCCGATCGATCCCGGGGTGGATAGTGTTGGCTGTGGGATCGGGACTGATGGGCGCGATTGGACAGCAACTGCGGACGGCGGGGATATGGTGCCGGAAGATGGGGAGCCCGAACCCGTGGAGAAGACTTCGTTCAGCAGCGGGAGGATCGAGTAGATCGAAACGACGCTGAACAGCGAGGTAATTATGCTCACCACGAACACCAGCAGGATTTTTCCTTTCGACGGGGCGAGGTAACGGAGTATTCTCAGCAGCAGTTTCATGGAGGCGGCTTGATTCATGGTTTCAGGGGTCAAATATAACGCAATAATCCTAAAGTCACCCTGTATGGCCTTTGTGGCACGATGACGTGCCAGATGCCTCGGTATAATATTTTTCCATCTCGGGGCCAGTTTCTTACCTTAGGGTGGGTCGTTCTATGTACGTATGTGCGTTTCGCCCTTGACTGTGTTTGACGACAGTGTAACGATAACCGTGTGGAGTTCCCGATAGGTGTTTCAATGAGTTTGTCCCCTCCTGAAATCCGTGAACTGTTCCGGCAGAAGATGAAAAGCCTGTCGGATTTGATGACCTATCGAGCGGTCAACGCCCTTGGCGTCGTGGCCCGAGCGATGAGCCGCAGGCAGGCCGAGGGTTTCGCGAACCTGCTCGGCGATTGCATCTACCGTGTGGTAGGACTGCGGAGGGAGCTGGTTTTGAGGAACCTGGAGCTCACCTTCCCTGAAAAGTCGCTTGAGGATATCCGTAAGATTGCAAGGAAGGTTTACCGGAACGTGGCCTTCACCCTGCTCGACGTTCTGCGATTCCCGCTCATCAAAGGCCCGGAGGAAGCCGCTGCCCTCGTCGACATCGATAACGCCGAGGCGATCTATCGTGGCACGGAGAACGGCCGCAAGGGCGCGGTCCTGGTATCGGCCCATTACGGCAACTGGGAGCTGCTGGCGCTGACTGCCGGCATGCTGGTGACCCCGATGACCATCATCGTCAAGGAGTTGAGCAACCGGATGGTGGACCGTCGCATGAACGAGTTCCGGACGCTCAGGGGTAACAGCGTTGTCTATGACGACAAGGCCCTCAGGGATGGACTCAGGCTTCTCGGACAGGGAGGTGTCCTTGCGATCCTTGCCGACCCGTCCGATCCCGACGGCACCTACTTCGGTGACTTCCTCGGCCGCCGGGCGACCATGTTCCATGGAGCGGCCTTTTTCGCGCTCAGGGCGAAGGTCCCGCTGTTCGTGGGGATGTGCCGCCACGGCAGCAACGGGAAGTACCGGATCGAAGTCACCGAGGTCGACATGTCGGACCTTACGTATTCCAAGGAGGATATCGCCACGCTCGCAACCCGTTACACCCGGGTGATCGAAGAGTATATCCGGCGTTGGCCCGAAGAGTGGTTCTGGCTGCACAACCGCTGGAAAAACGGGGCTGACCTGCAAAATGGGGTATAATCCATACATTTACTTACTATCAGTACGAAGTTCATGTGCCGCAACGGGTACGGTTTCAGCCCGTTCAAGGCAATCCGGCCTGATCAAGAGTCCATCAACATCGCTATGCCAGACAATCCCGACCGATTTTCCGTAGTCATCCCGGTTTTCAACCAGCTCCGCTATACCGTGCAGTGTGTCGAGAGCCTGCTGGCACAGCAGGTCCGGCCGGACCAGATCCTGGTGATCGACAATGCGAGTGGCGACGAGACTCCGCAGTGGCTGGCCTCGCACCCGGAGCTTCGGCAGCTGCGGAATGCTACGAATCTGGGCTGTGGCTGCGCCTGGGCGCAGGGTGTGGTGCTGAGCCCTGAGGCGGAATGGGTGGTGCTGCTGAACAACGATGTGCTTGCCGGTCCCGATGCGATAAGGGCCCTGCTGGACGCCGCGGAGCGCGAAAAACTCGGCGTGGCCAGCCCGGCGTTGCTCGAGGGGCCTGATGATTACGGCTTCAACACCTTTTCAGAGGACTACTGCCGGAAGATGTCCGGCTTTGTGCGGCATGGGCTGTTCCATGGCGTCTGTTTCGCGGTGCACCGCAGCGTTCTTGAAAAAGTCGGCTTCCCTGATACCGATCGTCGGCTGGGAGGGTACGAGGATGCGGAGTATCAGTTCCGATGCCGCCGGGCTGGTATTCCTGTGGGCGTTGTCGGTGATTCGGTGTTCCATCATTTCGGCTCCATCACCCAGAAGGCTATCAAGCAGAAGACGGGCCAGAAGTCGCTGGGCGATCTGGCTTATTTCCGCTCGAGGGCCGGTTCGAGCTGGATGTCGAGGAAGCGCGACAAGATCCTTTCGTCGTTTCGGTATCGGAACTGGATCGCCAATGAACAGGCAAGAACCGGGTTCACCATGCATATGGTGCGGGAACAGGGCCAATGGACACGGTTCTGAAGACAACGCTCTTGCCGGATAAGGAGGGCTGCGCTGCCGTGCCTGAGACATCGGATTCAGACGGCGGGGGCCTGCTGGCTACTTTTTTCCTGATTACCTACAACCAGGAGCGCTACATCCGGGAGGCGCTCGAGGGGGCGTTCGCCCAGACCTATTCGCCGCTTGAGATCGTGGTTTCCGACGACTGCTCGACCGACGGTACGTTCCGCATCATCGAAGAGATGTGCGGGGCATACCACGGCCCTCATACGGTGGTGGTCAACCGTAATCCTGAAAACCTCGGACTGATCGGCCATATCAACCGCATCACCACGCTGTCGTCGGGCGAACTCATCATCTATGCCGCCGGTGACGACATCTCGCTGCCGTGGCGTACATCGAAGGTCGTCGAGCGCTATCTGGCCACCGGCCGGAATGCCTCGTCGATCCATTCGCCGGTCATCCCGATCGACCGCCACGGGAATCGTTCGGAAGCCATGCTGCCGCCGCTGGTCGCCTGCCGGATGGACCTGCAGGATATGGCACTCAGCGGTGCGTTGATCATCGGTGCGGCGAATGCTTTCAGCCGGAAGACCTGGGAGCTGTTCGGACCGATCAGGAACCGCCATTGCATCGAGGATCTGGTCATCGGGTTCAGGAGTGCGGTGACCGGAGGTCTCGAATACATCGACGACCCGCTTGTGCTCTATCGGCACGACTCCGGCATGACCTCGGCAGCCGACCTCTCGGTACAGACCTGCGAGGAATCGGTAAGGCGGGAGCTGCGCTTCCAGGAGATCTATATGGCGGTGCTGGCCCAACGGATTGACGACCTGAAGCGCATCGGCCGGCATGACTTCATCCCGCTGATGGAAAAGACGCGCTTGCGGGAGATGGTGAAGCACAAGGTGTGGTCCGGCGACTACAGTTTCTTCCGCATCATGATCTTCTCGTTTAAAAAAGGTTTGCCGGGGTTGTTCATCAAATCGTTTATTCGTGTAAGGAAGTGGCGGCTGCTCTATCCTGTGAGGCAGCGGGCCCATCGGCGAGGTTGACAGGACGAACGGGAACATCTATTATCACTTTCGGGAGCGTATGAAAAAAAAAGCAGCAGTAGTCAACAGGGGCTGGATGGGCGATGCGATCGCCTGTTCGGCAGCGGCGGCCTCCCTTGCGGAGAAAGGCTATGCTACGACCCTGTTCATTCGTTGGCCGCAGCTGAAGCCGATTCTCGATAACGACCGGAGGTTCACCACCAAGCTCTACGGCCGTTATCTGACCTACAAGGTCCGGCGCCCCCTGCTGCCGATGCTTTATGACGTTGTTGCCGTCGAGCCGAGCGGCTGGGGCTACGAGGAGCCCCATTCATCGGAAATGAGACGGATCGCAGGATGTGATCCCGTGCCGCAGTACCAGCTCGTGCTTTCAACGGAGCAGATCAGGCTGGCGAGTCGCGGGCTTACGAAAACCCGGCCTCTGATCGCCATCGCGCGGGATTCCTACAAGAGGGGATACGGCCGTGATATCGATGCTCTCGCCGCATCGCTTGCGACGGTTGCCGAGATCCGGTGGGTTGGGCTGAGCCCGGACAAGGACAGCAAGCAGGGGAAAAACTCGTCACTGGTCCATGACGCCTCCATCATCTACAGTTCGGATCTTTTTCTTGGACCGGAAGGGGGCCTCCTCTGGGTTGCTGCGGGCCTGGGAACCCGGTGCGTGTACTTCACGGAACATATCCTGGAGCTCGACAAGCGGATCGACAGGGGCCGCCCGAGCCTGACTATCGGCAGCATGCACCATTTCCCCGGAGGGCCTCATGTTGCGTTGCCAGCTTACTGTTCAAATGACGACGTCCTGCAAACGATCTCGGATATTCTTGAAAGCCGCTGACCTCCATACAACCTTAAGCGGATCGCCCCGTCGCGTCCTTGTCATCGTCCAGCGATCGAACGGCGACGTGTTCCTCTCGTCACCTCTGGTCGAGGGGCTGCACCGTGCGTACGGTGGGTCGCAAATCGATCTGCTGGTCAACAGTGATACGCTGTCGGTCGCCAGGGCCCTGCCGCATATCCGGAAGATCCTCACCTTTTCCT
>OMIK01000096.1 GCA_900299075.1 Chlorobi bacterium Chlorobi_1 | reverse complement strand
GGCATCGGCGGCCTGACCGTGGTCAAGGCAGTCCAGGCCGCGTTGCCTGCCGAGCGGATCATCTACTTCGGCGACACGGCCAGGGTGCCCTACGGCCCCAAGTCCCAGGTCACCATCAGGCGCTACGCCAGGGAGGACACCGAGATCCTGATGAAGCACCAGCCGAAGATGATCATCGTGGCCTGCAACACCGTCTCGGCGCTGGCGCTCGACGTGGTCGAGGAGGCTGCAGGCGACATACCGGTCATCGGCGTGCTGAAGGCGGGAGCCGAGCTTGCAGCGCTCCGCACCAGGATCGGCAGGATCGGCGTCATCGGCACCCAGGCCACTATCGGCTCGAACGCTTACGCCTGCGCCATCCAGGAGCAGGAGGGTTCATTGGAGGTGCTCTCGAAGGCCTGCCCCCTCTTCGTCCCGCTGGCCGAAGAGGGCTTCATCGACCATGCCGCCACCAGGCTGGTCGCCGAAGAGTACCTCTCCCCCCTCGTCTCGAAAGGGATCGACACCCTGGTGCTCGGCTGCACCCACTACCCCATCCTCAAGGGGATGATCGCCAGGATCGCCAGCCCCGGAATCGAGATCATCGACTCGGCCGAAGCCGTCGCCGGCAAGGCGAAGGAGCTGCTCTCGGCACAGGGGATGCTCAACCCGGGCTCCGCCCCTGCAGTTCCGCACCTCCTGGTCAGCGACCTCCCGCAGAAGTTCCGCGAGCTCTACCGCCTCTTCATGGGCACCGAGCTCCCCGACGTGGAGCTGGTAGGAGTTTGAAGATAATGGACAATGGATAGTTGATAGTTGAAGAGTGAAATCGGGAAGAGCTGCCGAAACACCGATCCATTATCCATTATCCATTATCCATTAATATCGTATCTTTCCCACCGCAAACCGACAACCGCCGGGCGTCCGTCCCGGTCAGCAGCGTGAGGCAACCGTGAAAGTAAACCTTGACAGAACATCGTCCGGATTCTGCATCGGCGTGCAGGGAACGGTCCATGTGGCCGAACAGAAGCTCCGGGAGTCCGGCAGCCTCTATTCGCTCGGCGACGTCGTCCACAACGAGGTCGAGGTCCGCAGGCTCGAGGAGCTCGGCCTGATCACCATCGACGAGAAGCGCTTTTCCAACATCCACAACACGGATGTGCTCGTCAGGGCCCATGGTGAGCCACCATCGACCTTCGAAACGGCGCGCAACAACAACCTGCGGATCACGGACACCACCTGCCCGGTGGTCTCGAAGCTGCAGCGCACGGCCCGCCTGCTCCACGAGCTGGGCTACCAGGTGGTGATCTACGGCAAGAGCACCCACCCCGAGGTCGTCGGCATCAACGGCCATTGCGACAACAAGGGCGTGATCGTCAAGCATGCCGACCTGTCTGACGATGCGGAGGCCGCAGCGATCGACCTCGGCAGGAAGACAGCACTGATCTCCCAGACCACCATGGACGTGCCGGGCTTCTACGAGCTGAAGGCGAATCTCGAAAAACGGTTCGCCGCACATGGGGGCACCGAACCGAAGCCCTGGCTGGCGATCCGCGACGTCGACATCACGGCCGACATGACCGGCGTCCGGCCCATGCCCCGCCTCGTCTTCAAGGACACCATCTGCCGGCAGGTCTCGAGCCGCAACGACAAGCTGCGCGACTTCGCCCTCGCCAACGACTGCATCGTGTTCGTTGCCGGCAAGAAGAGTTCGAACGGCCAGGTGCTCTACGGGATCTGCCGGGAGGCGAACCCCAATAGCTTCTTCATCGAGGACGTCGAAGGGATCGAACCCGCATGGTTCACCCTCGGCGACGGCCGCAAGGCGGAGAGCGTCGGCATCTGCGGCGCCACCTCGACCCCGATGTGGCTGCTCGAAAGGGTCGCCCGGTATATCGAGGAGCAGTTCGGCGACGCCCCGGCGCAAAATCCGGAAAGCTGAACAGCAGGAACCACGGCATCCATGAAACACTACTGAACATGAACCCCGTCACGCTCACCATCGACGGCCGGACCGTATCGGTCGAATCGGGACGCTCCATCCTCGAGGCGGCACGCCGCAACGGCATCGAGATCCCCACCCTCTGCTTCCACGAAGCGCTTCCCGACCGGGGCTCCTGCTGGCTCTGCATCGTCGAGCTCAAGGGGCAGAACCGCTTCATCCCCGCCTGCAACACCACGGCCACCGAAGGGATGGTGGTTGAAACCGACAACGCGACCCTGCAGGGGATGCGCCGGCAGAGCCTCGAACGCATCGTGGCGCAACACTGCGGCGACTGCCTCGGGCCGTGCGAGGTCTCGTGCCCGGCAGGGTGCAACATCCCGGGCTTCGTGTCGGCGATCGCCTCGGGCAGCGACCGCGACGCCATGTCGATCATCATGGAGACGATCCCCCTCCCAGGCATTCTGGGCCGCGTCTGCCCCGCCCCGTGCGAGGAGGCATGCCGCCGGCACGGCGTGGACGACCCGGTGTCGATCTGCGCCCTGAAACGCTACGCCGCCGACCGGGACGCCGTCTCAGGCGAGCCCTTCGTGCCGAAGGTTGCGGAGAGCACCGGAAAGCGGGTCGCGATCGTCGGCGCCGGTCCCGCCGGCCTGACGGCGGCCTACTTCCTGCTGGCAGCAGGCCACGGCGTCACCCTGATCGACGCCAACGAGCAGCCTGGCGGCATGATGCGCTACGGCATCCCCCGTTTCAGGCTTCCCGAGTCGGTCATCGAAGCCGATATACGCCCCATCCGCGCCATGGGCGCCCGGTTCATGATGTCCACCCGCTTCGGCGTCGATACCGGCTGGGACTCGCTCTCGCAGGAGCACGATGCCCTCCTGCTCGCCGTCGGCGCAAGCGTTGCCTCGACGATGGGCATCCCGGGCGAGGAGCACCCGCTGGCGGTGAGCGGCATCGATTTCCTGAGGGAGGCCTCGACCGGCGAACCCGGATATGCCGGGGAGCGGGTAATCGTTATCGGCGGCGGCAACACAGCCGTCGATGCAGCCCGCACCGCGCTGAGGCTTGGAGCGGAGGAGGTAACCATCATGTACCGGAGGGGACGCGAACAGATGCCGGCAAACCCGCAGGAGATCGCAGAGGCGGAAGCCGAGGGGGTCCATCTGCGCCTGCTCTCGGCCCCCGTGGAGCTCTGCAGCGTGCCCGGAGGGGTGGTCGTCCGGGGGGTGAGCATGGAGCTCGGCGATCCCGGGCCGGACGGCAGGAGGAGCCCGGTGCCCGTCGAAGGATCGGAGTTCGAGCTTCAGGCGGATCTCGTCATCGCCGCCACCGGCCAGGCGGTCGAAGCTCCCGCCGACGCGCTCCCCGGGCTGGGGATCGGGCGCAACGGCACCATCGGCACCGCCGAAGGCTCGACGCGGACGGAGCTGCCCGGCGTTTTCGCCTGCGGGGACTGCGTCTCCGGGCCCGACCTCGCCATCACGGCCCTGGCGCAGGGCCGTTTCGCGGCCATCGAGATCGACCGTTTCCTCAGGGGGCTCCCCTTCGAACCGATGCAGCCCGCCTTCAACTCCTCCTACGGCGAGCGCGACCACGCCCCGGCCCCCTTCTACGAACGGGCGAAGCCCGCAACGCGGATTCCCGTACCCGAGCTTGAGGCTTCGAGCCGGAGCGGCAGCTTCGAAGAGGCGGTGACGGGATACGGTGCCGAGGCGGCGATGCTGGAGGCACGCCGCTGCCTGCAGTGCAGGTGCCGGGCCGTGGACGACTGCCGCCTCAGGGAGCTGGCCGGTCGTT
This sequence comes from Chlorobi bacterium Chlorobi_1, assembly GCA_900299075.1. Classification (GTDB taxonomy): domain Bacteria; phylum Bacteroidota; class Chlorobiia; order Chlorobiales; family Chlorobiaceae; genus Chlorobaculum. Next base: position 5,425 of record OMIK01000096.1, on the reverse strand, counting down.
TCGGCCTCACGGCGGCAATGGCGCAGCCGGAGGAGGAGGAGTTCGCCATCGACGGCACGAAGGAGGTGCGGTTTGAACGGGAGAAGTGCGTGGATTGCGGAATCTGCGTCCGGACCCTGGAGGCCGCCGGCGGCAGATCGGACTTCCCCGCCCTGGCGGAGGCCTGTCCGACCGGCGCGATCAGCGCCTAATACTCAGCGGGCGATGGTGGAAGGTGGAAACAGATGGGCCGGCGTCAAGCTGGAGGGCGCCACCACCGCTTCCCCGTGCTCAGTTCTTTCCTTCCCCCAGCTTCCGCACGCCGTCGATAAATTTCACCGCGCCTTTGCCGGTCTCGACCGCCTCTTTGGCTGACTGCTGCGCCTTCTTGGCCTTTTCGGCGGGATTCTCGCCGTGCCAGACCAGCCAGGCGACGTAGAGCACGAGGAGCGCCAGCAGCACGATGACCGCACGCACGATCTTCCTGGCGAAGGAGAGCACGATGAAGATCGAGACGATCACGGCGACCGCCAGCAGCATTGGGTTGGCAACGAGGGTGTCGATGAAATGCGTCATGGTTCGAATGGTTGAAGGTATTCCTGGAGGACCGACGCGACATGGTGCGACGGAGAATCCGACGAAAGCCGTGAACGGGCATCCCGGAGCTCCCGGCGCATCGCGTCGGCCACCGCCGGATCGTCGAGGATCTTCCCGGCCACAAGGCTGATCTCCGCGGCATTGGCACGCTCCTGCAGCAGCTCCGGCACCGCCTGTCGTTCCGCATGCAGGCCGACGGCCACGATGTTGGCCAGGGCGATGTTCTTCAGCTTCACCAGCCGCCGGCCGATGAGGTAGTTGAGGCGGCCCGTGCGGTAGAGTACCACCATCGGCACGCCGAAGCAGAGCGATTCGAGGGTCGCCGTCCCGGAGGTGACCAGCACCAGGTCGCTGAACTGCATCACTTCATAGGCCGGCCGCACCACAGGCTCGATCCCCGCCGCCCTGATGTGCCCCTCGTAGAGGGACCAGTCGATATGGGGAGCCCTGCCGAGCAGGAAGGCGACCTTGCGTCCTTCCCGAAGCCGTCTTGCCGCCCCGAGCATCTCGGGGAATATCTTTTCGATCTCCTGCCGCCTGCTTCCGGGCAGCAGGCCGACCACCTTCGTGCCGGGCTCGATGCCCGCATCCGCGAGGAACCGCTCCTTCGGAGGGAAACGAAGGTCCGAAAGCTCCTCGACCACCGGGTTGCCGACGAACTCGGCATCGATGCCGTGGCCCTTGTAGAAGCCGACCTCGAAATCGAAGATCACCAGCAGGCGGTCCACGTAGCGGCGGATCTTCTCCACGCGCCCCTCCTTCCATGCCCAGAGCTGCGGGGAGATGTAGTAGACGACAGGGATGCCGTGCTTCCTGAAGAAGGCCGCCAGGTGCAGGTTCATGCCGGGGTAGTCGATCAGGAGCGCCACGTCGGGCCGCTCCCTGAGCACCGCCTGCTTGAGGTCGGCGATCACCCTCCTGAGGAAGGAGGCGTGGCGGATTACCTCGACGAAGCCCATGATGCTCATCTGGTCGGTCGAATAGAGCAGGTCGGCGCCGAGCTCCCTGAGCTTCGGGCCGCCGACCCCGAACACCTTCACCTCCGGGCGCGCCTCGAGCAGCGTGCGGACGACGCCGGCGGCGTGGAGGTCCCCGGAGACCTCGCCGGCAAGCACGAAGAGCTTTCCCGAAGGCTTCGGACAAGATTGCATCATCAGGAAGGAAACTGTATTTTAAGGACTGATCCGGCTGTGCTTTACCGGCATCAGGACGGAGAGCCCCGTTTTCGAACACCATTATATCAAATGTACGACAGAATGCAAGTCAAATTCGGCACGGACGGCTGGAGGGCGATCATCGCCAGGGAGTACACGTTCGACAACCTGAAGCTCTGCGCCCTGGCCGCAGGCAGGTATTTCCTCGGCCATCCCGATCGCCAGAACGGCGTCTGCGTCGGCTACGACACCCGCTTCATGTCGAAGGAGTTCGCCGGATTCACGGCCGAGGTGCTCTCGTCGATGGGGCTGAGGGTCTACCTCTCCGACAGCTTCGTCTCGACACCTGCCGTCTCGCTCTTCACGCGCGACCACAAGCTTGCCGGCGGCGTGATGATCACCGCCTCGCACAACCCGCCGCTCTACAACGGCTTCAAGGTGAAGGCCTCCTACGGCGGCCCGGCCCACCCGGAGGTGATCGAGGAGATCGAGCGAAACCTGCTCGAGGTCGATCCGGCCGCAGCCGGGCAACCGAACCCTGCGCTGATCGGGTTGACCGATGTCAAGTCCTACTACGTCGACTACCTCAAAGCGAATCTCGACCTCGCCCTGATCAGGGAGTCGAACCTGAAGATCGCGCACAACGCCATGTTCGGCGCAAGCCAGGATATCGTCACCCGGCTGCTCGACGAATCGATGGTCAGTTGCTACCACTGCTCGGTCAATCCCGGATTCGAGGGGATCAACCCGGAGCCGATCCCGCAGTACATCGGCGACTTCGTCGAATTCTTCAACGAGGTGCGGACCGACGTGGGGATCATCAACGACGGTGACGCCGACCGTATCGGCATGCTCGACGAGCACGGCGAGTTCGTCGACTCCCACAAGCTCTTCGCCATCCTGCTGAAGCACCTGGTCGAGGAGAAGGGAAAGCGCGGCGAGGTCGCCAAGACCTTCGCGCTCACCGACGTCATCGACCGGATCTGCGAAAAACACGGTCTGAAGATGCACCTGCTCCCGGTCGGTTTCAAGTATGTCAGCCGGCTGATGACCACCAACGACATCCTGATCGGCGGCGAAGAGTCGGGCGGCATCGGGATCACCTCGTTCCTGCCGGAGCGCGACGGTGTCTACATCGGCCTGCTCGTGCTCGAGATCATGGCCCGCAAGCGGAAGACGCTTGCGGAACTGGTCAACGAGCTGTTCGAGGAGTACGGCTTCTTCTGCTACAACCGCCTCGACCTGCACGTCGCCGACGAACGCAAGCAGGCGATCGTTTCGGCCGCGGCCGACGGCCGGCTCACCTCGATCGCCGGCCTCCCGGTAAAAAGCTTCAGCGGCCTCGACGGGTTCAAATACCATTTCGACGGCGGCTGGCTGCTCATCAGGCCCTCGGGAACCGAACCGGTCCTGCGGCTCTACTGCGAGGCTGACAGCCGGGAGAAGGTCGACAGGGTGCTCGATTTCGCCTCGAAACTGGGCTGAGCAGCAGGATGCCGGCACAACGGCGCAGATTTTTCCGGCACCACCGAAAGGATCAACGGAGTTTCGACGTCAAACGTCAATAGATTCCGGCAGGAAGAGCCGGAATCCCGTATGCAGGCGCTGCCGTCGAGCGGGCCTGTCCATGTCAAACCACCATCTTTGGAGCAGCAGGAGACCATATCACGCGACCTCTTCTTCAGCGGGCTCGTCGCCGAGCACCAGGACATGGTGGTCAATACCTGCTACCGCTTCGTCTTCAACCGCGAAGACGCGGAGGATATCGCCCAGGAGGTCTTCATCGAGGTCCACCGCTCCCTTGACCGGTTCCGCGAAGAGTCGAAGCTCTCCACATGGATCTACCGGATAGCGGTCACCAAGTCGCTCGACCACCTTCGGCGGCTGAAGCGGAAAAAGCGCTTCAGCTCGCTCAAGCGCCTGGTCGGTGCGGAGGAGGACCCGGCTGACTCGATCGCCGCCCCGGAACGAGAGAACCCGGCCGACGCGCTGGCGGACAAGGAGCGGGTCGTCGTGCTGCGTAATGCCCTCGACGCGCTCCCCGACAACCAGAAATCGGCATTCCTGCTGAGCAAGCAGGACGGTTACAGCAACCAGGAGATCGCCGACATCCTGCAGACCTCGGTCCCGGCCGTCGAATCGCTGATCCATCGCGCGAAGAAAAACCTCCAGTCCCGCCTGCAACATTATTATAGAGGGGAGGGCTGAAGGAGCATGAGAACGCCGAAGCACAAGTTTCACCCTGACACCGACGTCAAAATGATAAGCAACAGGATACGGAAATGAACAGAAGCAAGGAACAGCGTGATGCCGAGGTCAGGAAGACCATGGCCATCCTGGACAACATGCCGGAGGTGGAACCGCACCACCTTTTCAGGGCAAGGCTGCTGGAGCGCATCGACGCAACGCAGCGGAGCCGTGCCGTAGCGCCGGGCTTCAGCCCGAGGCTGGCATTCTTCAGCCTGCTCCTTGCGGTGAACGTCGGCATGGGCGTGCTCATGCTCACCGATCGGGACACTTCGACGATCCCTGCCCGTAGCGGTGATACGGCCGAAGCCGTCAGCGACGAGTATGGCAGCCCGGCGCTCTCCTACTACGAACAGCCGCCGATGCAGGAGAACCAGGACGGAGAAGCCGAACCGAAAACAAACCAGTAAACAAACCAGGATCCCAGGACAATGAAAGCCATATCGACAGCGACACTCTCTATCGCCTTGATCCTTGCCGGAAGTTCCGCAGCCCTTGCCGCCCGGGATTTCAGCGCCCTGACCAACGAAGAGCTGGCCTTGAGCAGAGGCTCGTTGAACAATGAATCAGCAGAGACCAGGGAGGCATTCAGGAACGAATGGAAAAAACGGATCTCCACCATGTCCGCAGAAGATCGGGCCCGGTTCGAAAAACTGGCTGGAATCGACAGGTCGAAGAGTAGCGAAGAAAACGAGAACTCCGGCTGCAGCAACTAATCCGGCGGCAGGCGGTGAACCATAACGACGAGCAATGGATTTCCTTACCTCAAAACGTTTTGTGACGACGGCCCTGGTCGTCATGGCCATCCTCAACATCACGCTGCTTGGTGTGCTCTGGTGGCAGAATATCTTCTCGAGGAACTTCCGTTCCGTCGAGGTAAGGGAGTACTATACCCGGAGCGTCGGGCCAAATCCTGAAGAGATATTCAGCCCAGAACAGCGGGATCGGTTCAGAAACCTGCGCCGCGAACATTTCAGCAAAAACATGGCCGAGATCAGGAAGATCGTCGCGCTCAAGCAGGAGTTGATCGACGAAGCGGTCAAAACTGCTCCGGATACGGCGAAGATCGCCACGATCGCGGACCGCATCGGCCACCAGCAGGCGCTGCTGGACAGAAACCTCGCCATGCACTTCCACGAGCTTTCGACCCTCTGCACCCCTGCGCAGCGGGATTCCCTGAAAGCATTCCTCGGCAAGGTCTACACCCGCAGGTACGAACACGGCTCCCGCTGGATCAGGGAGGTGCGGCCTGCAGACGGACCCGGGCCAGGCAGGCTCCATGGGCCGGCGTTGCCCTGACGGCTTGAAGATGAAAAACTAGGAGTGCATGATACGGCCGTAGAGTTCCGGCCTGCGGTCGAGGAAGATGTCGTTGCGATCGTTGAAACGCTTGTCGCGGGCAAGCGAGGGATCGATCTCCGCGATGAGGACCCCGTCCCCGGACGGTC
>OMIK01000095.1 GCA_900299075.1 Chlorobi bacterium Chlorobi_1 | reverse complement strand
GCGCAGGCGCCTTCGGATGAGACCATGGTGGCGCCGAGCGGAGTCATTGGCGTGCACTCCCGGCCGAACGCCGGGCATTCAGAGGGTTTCAGGTGCCCCTGCAGCACCTCGCCGCTGCGGCACAGCGGAGATTCAGCGGGTGAAATATGCCCGACGTCGAACCGCTTTTCGGCATCGAAGGCCGAATAGTTCACCCTCAGGACGAGGCCGCTCTGCGGTATGACACCGATACCGCGCCAGGGACGATCAGCGACTTCGAAGACCTCGTCCATCACCCTGCGGGCCTCCAGGTTGCCCTCCCTCGAGACGATCCGTCCATAGGCGTTCTCGACGCCCCCCGTGCCGGATTCGAGCATCTCGACGACCTTCAGGATGCCTGCAAGCAGGTCGACCGGTTCGAAGCCAGCCGGCACGACAGGAATCCCGAACTCCGCTGCGACCGGTTCGTACTCCTCCCATCCCATGATGGCGCAGACGTGGCCGGCGGCGAGGAAACCCTGCACCCGGTTGTCCGGTGAGGCAAGAATGGCGCGCATAGCCGGCGGAACCATCACCTGGCTGACCAGTTCGCTGAAGTTGGCGATGCCTTCGCGGGCGGCCTGCCGGACAGCCATCGCATTGGCCGGGGCCGTGGTCTCGAAGCCGACAGCGAGGAACACCACCTCGCGGTCGGGGTTGTCGCGGGCGATCTGCAATGCCTCGAGGGGTGAGAAGACGATACGCACATCGGCTCCTTCACTCCTTGCCATGAAGAGGTCTTTCGAACTGCCGGGAACGCGCAGCATATCGCCGAAGCTGGCAAGGATCACGCCGGGCCGGGAAGCGATGGCCAGAGCCCGTTCGATGGTCTCGAGAGGAGTGAAGCATACCGGGCAGCCTGGCCCGTGAACGAGATGAATATTCGGGGGCAGCAGCTGATCGATGCCGTTGCGCATGATCGAGTGGGTCTGGCCACCACAGATCTCCATGATGGTCCACTCATGCGCCGCTTTCCGCCGGATCTCTTCAAGCAGGGCAAGGGCCCGCTTCGGATCGCGGTATTCGTCGATATACTTCATCGGCGGCAGGTTCAGATGGTTGCAGGCGGCAGGTCGTGACCGGTGTCGAACGCTCCGCTGCGGATCAGCTCGTCCCAGAGCTTCAGGCTTTCGGCGGCTTCAGCCTCATCGATCACCTTGAGGGCGAACCCCGCATGGACGATGGTGTACTGGCCGATCGCGATGTCGGGCACATACTCGAGGCACGCCTTGGTCAGGGTGCCGCTGACGTCGACCGTGCCCATCTTCAGGCCGTTCTCGTCAGTGATTTCGATGAGTTTCCCAGGTATGGCAAGGCACATGGTTTCAATGGATAATGGATAGTTGACAACTGATAAGGAAAAGAGTGGTCAACAAGTGTCGAGACGTTTCTTTTTTGATGCTTTAACGATAGCGGTCAGCAACTTCAACAGTTCGACAATATCAGGATTGATCGAATCAAACCCTTTCTGATCAAGCAGTTGTGCATGGTAAAGCAGTTCGATCCAGTAGAGCGTCTCGTTTGCTTCCTTCAGGGCGATCGTCATCTTGTGGATGAAATCGGCCCTGCTCTCGGCATGTTCTGCCTCTCGAACAAGGGCACCAATAGCGGTTCCTGACTTCAAGAGCTGTTTGCTGAGTACGTATTCCCTCTGTTCCTGCTCAAGAAACCTGCAGAGTTTTACAACACGAAGCGCAAACGCAAACGAAAGTTCCTTAACCTTATTCTCACCTCTTCCATTATCCATTATCAACTATCCATTATCAATTATCCCCCGATACCGCCCTTTGAGAAATTCCCGGCCGATGGCCGCCTGACCGAGTGAGAGCCCGCCATCGCTGGTCGGCACCTGCTCATGGAGAAGCACCCTGAAACCATTGGCCTCCAGGTCATGCAGAAGGGTTTCGAGCAGCAGTTCGTTCTGGAACACGCCGCCGCCGAGAGCCACGGTCTTCAGGCCTGTCTCAAGATAGGCCATCCGGGCAGCTTCTGAAAACATGCCGGCAAGCGTCCGGTGGAAGCGGCGGCTCACCTCACCGGCACCCATGCCGCTCAGGACGGCTTCCGCCACTTCATCGACAATCGTTGAAACCAGCATCAGCCAGAGGCCGTTCCGTCGTTCGAACCCGAAACTGAAACCGGTATCCGCCACCCGTCCGCAAGCGGCCTGCATGAGCTCCACCGCAGCCTGCCCCTCGTAGTTCACTTCATGGCGGAGGCCGCAGATCGACGCCACGGCGTCGAACAGGCGCCCGCAGCTCGACGTTTCGGCGCAACCGGTGCCCCTGGCAAGCAGCTCCGCAACCATGTCCGCTCCAGACAGGACCATGCAGGAAAGACCGTCCGGATCGACCCCGCTCCGGTAGAGATAACCGAGCGCCGCCCTCCAGACATGCCTGACGGCGGCATCGCCACCGGGAAGCGGCATAGGTTCGAGCGAAGCGAACCTCGTCGCCCCTGATGCATCGCCGACGAGCACCTCTCCACCCCAGACCGTACCGTCGATACCGTAGCCGGAACCGTCGAGCATGATACCGATGGCCGGCCCGTCGAAGCGGAGTTCCGTGAGGCAGGATGCCAGATGGGCATGGTGATGCTGCACGCCAAGCAACGGCAGGCCTGTCGAACGGGCCCATTGGGTCGTCAGATAGGATGGATGCAGATCATGGACCACCAGTTCCGGCTTCGTCCTGAATATCCGCTGGAGGTGCTCCGAGACGGCATCGAAATTGCGCCAGGCCTCGAAGTTCTTCATATCCCCGATATGCTGGCTCATGATCGCCGCGGAACCTTTCATCAGGCAAAGGGCCGTCTTCAGCTCTCCACCGGTCGCGAGCACGGCAGGCCCGCCCTCGTTCAGGAAAAGCGGAGCGGGAACGTACCCACGGCTTCTTCTGATGATGCGCATCCGTCCGCCAACCCGCACGGCGACCGAATCATCGCACCGCTGGGCGATCGGACGGTCGTGCGTGAGGAACAGGTCCGCGATACCTCCAAGCCTCTCCAGCGCCTCTTCGTTGCCGGAGGCGATCGGCTCCTCGCTGATGTTGGCGCTGGTCATCACCAGCACCGGCGGAGCCACATGCATCAGAAGATGGTGCAGCGGCGCATAGGGCAGCATCACGCCGAGACGATCGTTACCCGGAGCGACCGATCGAGCGACACCAGGTACATCCTTTTTATGGAGCAGTACGATAGGCGCTTGAGGCGAAACGAGGGCAGCCGTCTCATCTTCGCCAATCTCGCACAGCGCATGGGCGGTTTCCAGGTCTCGCGCCATGACGGCGAAGGGTTTCTCTTCGCGCATCTTTCTCTGGCGCAGTCGCAGCACCGCTTCCTCGTTCGACGCATCGACAGCCAGGTGGAAACCGCCGATCCCCTTGATGGCGAGAATCTCACCGGCTGCAAGCCGATCCGCCGCCGCGGCGATGACATCGTCAGCATCAAGCACGGCTCCGGACCGGTCGCAGAGGGTCAGCTTCGGGCCGCAGACCGGGCAGGCATTGGGCTGGGCATGGAACCTTCGATCCGATGGATCACCATATTCCAGTGCACAATCGGGACAAAGGGCGAACCCCTTCATCGTGGTAAGTGGCCGGTCGTAGGGTATACCTTCGACGATGGTGTAGCGGGGTCCGCAGTCGGTGCAGTTGGTGAAGGGATAACGGAAACGCCTGCCTGAAGGGTCTTCGAGGTCCCTGAGGCAGGCCTTGCAGGTCGCGATGTCCGGCGAGATCATGGTGTAGATCGCTTCGCCGCCTGAAGAACCGGCAATCTCGAAATCCCTGCAGCTCCCCTGCGGTTCGATCTCCACGCAGTTCACCGAAGCTATCCGGGCAAGCGGAGGCGCCTCTTTTTCGAGAGCCTCCCGGAAACGGTCGAGCAGGGCTACAGGCCCCTCGACCTCAACCTGCACGCCGGAAGGGGTGTTCCGTATAAAACCGCCAAGCCCGTAACGACCGGCAAGCCTCCAGACGAAGGGCCGGAACCCGACTCCCTGAACGATGCCGGCGACCTCGATGCAACGCCGGGCAACGCCGCCGGGCCGATGTTCCCTAGGCCTCCTCAGAGGCGCTCCAGTCTCGAAGTCAGCCACGCCTTCCATCGATCCATCCCCTCGCCGGTCTTTGCCGATACCTCGATCCACTCGACGTGATGGTTGACCTGCATCGCGTACTCACGGCACTTCTCGGCATCGAAATCGACGTACGGCAGCAGGTCGGTCTTGTTCAGGATGCAGACGTCCGCACGGTGGAACATGGTCGGGTACTTCAGCGGCTTGTCCTCGCCTTCGGTGGTGCTGATCACGACAACCCTCGCCGCCTCGCCGAGGTCGAACATGGCCGGGCAGACCAGGTTCCCGACATTTTCGATACAGAGCAGCGAGCGCTCCTGCAGCTCCAGCTCACGCACGGCGCCCTGCACCATCTGCGCGTCGAGGTGGCAGCCGGTCCCGGTGTTGACCTGTATTACCGGCACGCCGAGGGCGTGGATGCGATCGGCGTCGTTGGTCGTCTGCTGGTCCCCTTCAACGACGGCAACCGGCCACTCGCCCGACAGCATCGGGATGGTCTTTTCGAGAATGGTGGTCTTCCCCGACCCCGGAGAGCTCAGGAAGTTGACGGCGAGCACCTTCCTCGCCTCGAACCAGCCCCGGTTGCGCTCGGCGAGCAGGTTATTCTTCAGCAGGACCTCCTGCTCGACCTCGACCTTGCGGGCCTGGCCATGCGTGTGGCCATGATCATGGCCGTGGTCGTGACCATGGCTATGGCTATGGCCGTCATGGGCGTGGTGGTGGTGATGGCCGGCCTCTTCGCCGATATGGAGATGGCAACCCTCCGCGCCGGGCTTGCGGAGCACCGCTCCACCCTCGGGAGAACAACCGCAGGTATCGCACATTGCAGTATCCCTTGTAAATAATTGTTACGTGATAGTTCATAAGCCCCCGGATATTGCCGGGCTGCGCTACTCTATGGTAATGGATTTCACGGCGAGCTCCTCGCCGGAGAGGATCCTGACCCTGAAGCGGCCGCACGACGGACAGCTTGCATGGTAGCTCTCGACAGGGAACCGCGCGCCGCACTCCTCGCAGGAACCAGCAGCATCGCGCTCCTCGATCGAGAGCTCCGCCCCCTCGACGGGGGTGCTCCTCGACGCCGCATCGAAACAGAACCTGAGCGACTCGGCCACCACACCGGAGAGGCGGCCCACCACGAGCTCGATGCCGGTGACCCGGGCGCACCCCTCCTGGCGGGCCCTGTCGGCTACGGCTTCGACGATCGACATCGCGATGGACATTTCATGCATTGCTGGCGGATTTGCGATTGCATAATAAGAATGCAAAAAAGGAGCCGTTCCAGCAAGAAATGGGGTCAGGTCTTGCATTTCAGGATTACGACCGTAACGCTAAAATGCAAGACCTGACCCCGACGATCTGCGATTTTTTTTATAAATTCATGGCGGTTCGTGCCGTCCAAACAGAAATCATTACCCTCTCTTGAAACACCTTACGGGATTATACGGACTTCCGGCGGAGTCGATCGCAGACCTGCTCGACCTTGCCGCCATCTACCGAGCGGGCCTCAAAGAGTCCAAGCCGGCCTTTGAGCCGGTGCTCGCCAGCCGCCGCGTTGCGCTCGTCTTTTTCGAGAACTCCACCCGTACCCGCTTCTCGTTCGAACTCGCCGCCAGGCACCTCGGCGCCAGCACGCTCAGCTTCGCCGCAGCCTCGAGCAGCGTCAGCAAGGGCGAAACCCTCTCCGACACCATCAGGAACCTCGAAGCCATGCAGGTCGACGCCTTCGTGCTGCGCCACCCCTCGTCAGGAGCGGCTGAGTTCGTCGCCTCGCTGACGGAACGCCCGGTGGTCAACGCCGGCGACGGCACCCACGAGCACCCCACCCAGGCTCTGCTCGACATCCTCACGCTCAGGGAGTATTTCGGCAGGATCGCAGGATTGAAGGTCATGATCCTCGGCGACATCCTGCACAGCCGCGTGGCACGATCCAACATCTTCGGGCTCAGGGCCCTCGGCGCGGAAGTGGCCGTCTGCGGCCCCTCGACCCTCCTGCCCGGAGGAGTGGCGGAGATGGGAGTCCGGGCCTTCACGAACCTCGACGAGGCGATCGCCTGGGCCGACGCGGCCATCGTGCTGCGCCTCCAGCTCGAACGCGCGACGGGGGGCTACATCCCTTCGCTCCGGGAGTACTCGGAGTCGTACGGCCTGACCGACGAAAAGCTCGACCGCCTGAAAAAGCACCTTCCCGTGCTCCATCCGGGGCCGATCAACCGGGAGATCGAGATATCGAACAATGTCGCCGACCGCATCCAGCCGCCCGGGCATTCGAGCAGCATGCTCATGGAGCAGGTGACCAACGGCGTGGCGGTCCGCATGGCCGTCCTCCACCGCCTCCTCGCCGGATGACCGGTACCCGACCCGACAACATCAACGAACCAACACCATGAACCTCCGACGACTCCCCCTGATCAAGGCTGCGCTGCTGGCAGCTTCGACGGCGCTCCCGGCAGCTTGCCCAGCCATGGTTGAATCCGCGCTGAAGCCGACCACCGCGACCCTCTTCGAGCCACTGCTCGCCGACCCGATGCAGCCGCATATCGCCGTCATGGGCAAGCTGGACAAAAAAGAGGTGCAGCTCGACATCGGCGCGCCGGTCGACCT
>OMIK01000094.1 GCA_900299075.1 Chlorobi bacterium Chlorobi_1 | reverse complement strand
ATCGGGCTCGACCATACCGCCTGGCTCGGCGGGACGGTCGGGCAGATCGCCGCGGAGAAGGCGGCGGTCATCAAGCCGGGTTCGAGGGTCTATACGGCGGTCACGGATCCCGAAGCCTTTGCCGTGATCGACAGGGCGGCCGTGGCGTGCGGCGCGCCGCTCCGGGTCGCCGGGCGCGATGCATCGTTCCGGGTCGCCGGGGTATGGCCGAGCCGGCTCCGCCTCGAGCTTTCCTGCGGTTCCGGTGCCGGACTGGGCCTGGAGGTGCCGCTCACCGGCTCGTTCCACGCCTCGAACGTGGCCCTTGCGGTCATGGCGGCCATGGATGAAGGCATCGGCCGGGGCGATATCGAAACCGGGTTGTCACGGATCGCAGCTTCGGGGTACCGGGCGAGGCTCGAGCAGGTTTCGGCCCGGCCGATGGTGCTGCTCGACGTCTCCCACAACCCCGAGGGGATGGAGCGGAGCTGCCAGGCGCTTCGCGAGATCCGCAGCGGGTTCCGCGACCTCTACGTGCTGATCGGGGTTGCCGCAGACAAGGATGCCGCCGGCATCGTCCGGCCTCTTGGGGAGCTTGCCCGCATGGTGGCCACGGTCGGCCTGCCGACCGAGCGCAGCCTCTCCCCGGAGGCCCTCGGCAGCCTCTGCCGGAATGCGGGTGTCGCCGAGGTCCAGGTGTGCGGTTCGGCGGTCGAGGGCTTCGACCTGCTCCTTTCGAAGGCCGGGCCCGAAGACATGATCCTGGTGACCGGTTCGTTCTTCCTTGCAGGGGCGCTCATCGAAGCCGGGCGCATCCCCGCTAAGGCCGGAACGCTATGATTCGTACGTTTTGTTGAAATATTTTTATATCTTGAACCACTTCTCTGAAATTCTCCATTGAATCAGTGTCAGAGCCGATCCAGGTTACTGTTCTGTCGATCCCGGTCAATCCACCGTCTTCCTCATTCAGCTTCTTGGTCAGGCTTTTGCATCGTTTTCCGAACCATGCAGGTTTTGCCCGACATCTCCGCTGTTCTGCTGCCATGAACTCGCCGTTACCCTCACAGCTATTCCGGCAGTGTCTTCCTGCATGCCTAACCACTAGTCGAAACAACCCATAATGTCGAATACTCCGGTAGCAAAGGGTCTGGACATCAACATGCTCCAGAAGAAGAAGGTCCATGAACTGAACGCGATGGCAAAGGAGCTCGGCATCATGACCGCCGGGTTCCGCAAGGAGGAGCTGATCTACAAGATCATCGAGGCCCAGTCCCAGAAGAACGCCGATTCCGAGAGCGGGCAGGTGATGGTCAACACCGGCGTCCTGCAGGTGATTCCCGAAGGCTACGGCTTCCTCCGCTCCACGAACTACAACTACCTCTCCTCCCCCGACGACATCTACGTCTCCCCCTCGCAGATCAAGCGTTTCAACATGCGTACCGGCGACACCGTCTCTGGCCAGGTCCGCGCGCCGAAGGAGGGCGAGCGTTTCTTTGCGCTGCTCAAGATCAACACGATCAACGACAAGGATCCGGAGATCACCAGGGACCGCCCCTACTTCGAGAACCTGACGCCGCTCTTCCCGCACGACCGCCTCAAGCTCGAGACGAGGCAGAACGAGTACTCCGGCCGCATCATGGATATCTTCACGCCGATCGGCAAGGGGCAGCGCGGCCTGATCGTCGCGCAGCCGAAGACCGGCAAGACCATCCTGTTGCAGATGATCGCCAACGCCATCATCAAGAACCACCCCGAGGTCTACCTGATCGTGCTGCTGATCGACGAACGTCCCGAGGAGGTGACCGACATGGCCCGCAGCCTGCCCGCCGAGGTGGTCAGCTCCACCTTCGACGAGGATCCAGAGCGCCACGTCCAGGTCGCCGACATGGTGCTCGAGAAGGCCAAGCGCATGGTCGAGGTCGGGCGCGACGTGGTGATCCTGCTCGATTCGATCACCAGGCTTGCCCGGGCCCACAACACGATCATCCCGCACTCCGGCAAGATCCTCTCCGGCGGTATCGACGCCAACGCGCTGACCAAGCCGAAGCGCTTCTTCGGCGCGGCCCGCAACATCGAAGAGGGGGGCAGCCTCACCATCATCGCCACGGCGCTCGTCGATACCGGCTCGCGCATGGACGACGTCATCTTCGAGGAGTTCAAGGGTACCGGCAACATGGAGCTCGCCCTCGACCGGCGCCTCTCCGAGCGCCGCATCTTCCCGGCGATCGACATCCTCCGGTCCGGTACCCGGAAGGAGGAGCTCCTGTTCAGCCAGGAGGAGCTCTCGCGCACCTGGCTCCTGCGCAAGTACCTCGGCGACAAGAACCCGATCGAGTGCATGGAGTTCATGCGCGAGAAGATCGTCGAGACGAAGGACAATAAGGAGTTCTTCAAGTACATGAACGCTTGAACGATGTTCTGATCTGTTCCGCAACCTGAATGGCTGCGTTGGGCGGTGCTCGAAATCCTCACGTACTTCATGTACGCTACGGTTTCTGCGCTCCGTCCGCCTTGCCCTCAGGTTGCTCACGACGATCAAAACATCGTTCAGTGCACATGCGGAAAGTCGGTGACAAGAAAATTCTTTAGTAACAATTTTTTGCTTGGTAGTATGGGGGCCATGCCCTATATTACTTGCCTTCAAAAAAACACAGGAACGAACATTCATGCCCTGCGGAAAGAAAAGAAAACGCCATAAGATGGCCGTGCACAAACGCAAGAAGATGCGCCGTAAGAACAGGCACAAGAAGCGTTTGAGGTACCAGAACAAGTAAGCCTTGACTGAGGCTGCAAGCTTGGTTGAGAATATAGCTCAGTTGGTTAGAGCATCTGCCTTTTAAGCAGAGGGTCGAAGGTTCGAGTCCTTCTATTCTCACTCGACCGACTATTCTGTTCTCTGACTTGATCATATCGATGCCCGAGTGGTGGAATTGGTAGACACACCATCTTGAGGGGGTGGCGCCGTTAGGTGTAGGAGTTCGAATCTCCTCTCGGGCACATCGAAACAAAGAAGCCGCTGCATGCGGCTTTTTTGTTGTCCTTTACTGAGTTATCGGTATGGCTTCAGCCGGATTTTTAGAATGAGAAATGTTTAGCGGTACTTTACGGTTGATAGTCACGGGATCGTTGCGATCCCGACGCAACGACTAATGTTTTCCAGCCATGAACAAGCTCCAGGTAGACATCCTCGGCCTTTCCACCAGCCCGCATACGAACGGGGCCTATGCCCTCATCCTCTATGAGGTGGAGGGCAAGCGCAAGCTGCCGATCATCATCGGGGGGTTCGAGGCCCAGGCCATCGCCCTCAAGCTGGAGAACATCAAGCCTCCGCGTCCCTTCACCCACGACCTGTTCAAGCAGATAGCTGATGCCTTCACCCTGCAGGTGAACGAGGTGTACATCGACGAACTGCACCACGAGACCTTCTATGCGAAGGTCATCTGCGAAATGAACGGCGAGGTGCACGAGATCGATGCGAGGCCGAGCGACGCCATTGCCATCGCCGTGAGGTTCAACGCGCCGATTTTCGTCTCCGAGGAGATCATGAACGAGGCCGGTATCGTCGAGGAGCAGGCCAAGGAAGAGGAGGAGGAGAGCCCCGTGGAGGAGGAAGATGCCGAGACGGTCGAGAAGCTTGAGGCGCCCGTCGAGAGCGACGAGTCGCTGGTCGATGAGCTGAGCCGCAGGCTCGACGAGGCGATCAACCGCGAAGATTACGAAGAGGCGGCCCGCCTGAGGGACGAGCTCTCCCGACTCAGGGGGCGTGGCGGCGAGCCGGGCCACCCGTAAGTCCCGCTTTCCATCTGCCATGAACGTAAAAAGCCCCGGGGATACGCTCTCCGGGGCTTTTTACGTTCATCGACGGCCGCGATCAGTCGAACGACTGCCCAAACGAGAAGAGGAAGTTCCAGCCCTGTTTGTTGCCGGTTTTATCCGACGGGATCGAGTCGAATCCGTAGCCGTAGTCGATGCCGATCTGCCCGATGATCGGCAGGAATATCCTGAGTCCAAGGCCGGCGGATTTCTTCAGCTCTGAATACTTGACCGACGATGCGCTTCCCCAAAGGCCGCCCGCTTCGGCAAAGGTCAGCGCATAGATGCTGGCCGATGGGCTCAATGACAGCGGATAGCGGATTTCGGTCGTGAACTTCGAATAGACCTTGCCGCCGTACAGGTCCGTTTCGTTCGGGAAGAGCGGTCCGACGCTGCGGTCCGGATACCCCCTGAGCGGGATCGTCGGGAGGGTCGACATGCCGCTGCCGCCCATATAGAAGTAGTCCGTATAGGGGATGTAGTCGTTCTTGTCGAATGTCGAGAGGTAGCCGTGCTGTGTCGAGAAGTTCAGGACGAGGTTCTTCTTCAGCGGCACGAACCAGCTCGACGTGCCGATGATCTTGTAGAAGTTGATCGAACCGGGAAGCGGTCCGCCGGCAAGCTGTGCGGAGATGGTGTTCTTGCTGCCGTTCCGTGGATAGATCGGGTTGTCGATGCTGTTCCTCGAAATCGTCTGGGTGATCGAATACTCGTCGGCCTCATCCGGAGCGCCGGTTTCGGGTATGAAGCTCACGAAGCCCCCCTTGCTGTGCAGGTACTGGATCTTCCAGCCAATCGAGAAGTAGTCGTCGGGCCAGGTGAGGCGCCTGCCGACACTCAGGTTGGCGCCATACTGGTCGATCTGACGGGGATTGTCTACACCGTCGTTCGTGTAGTCATAGCTGCTGTGTGTCTTGAACGCCGTGAAGCCGACCGATGTGGGGGTGCCGAATGCCCAAGGGTCGCTGAACGACAGCGAAAGGTTCCGGTAGTTGTAGCTGCCGAACTGCCACTGGAAGCCCAGCTTCTGCCCGTCGCCGTGCGGCAGCGGCTTGTAGGCATCTCCCTTGAAGATGTCCCCGAGCGAGAAGTTGTTGAAGGTCAGTCCAAGCGAGCCGGTCATGCCGGTCGAGCCGCTGTAGCCGATGGCGGCGTTCAGGGTGTCGGTCTGCTTCTCGGTGACGCCGTAGGTCAGGTCGACCGTGTTGCTCTGGGGGTCGGGCTGGATGTCGGGTGTGATGCTCTCCGGGTCGAAGTAGTTCAGCATCGAGAGCTCACGGATGCTGCGCACCACGTTCTTCCGGCTGAAGGTCTCGCCGGGGAGGGTGTAGAGCTCACGCCGGATGACGTGGTCCTTGGTCTTGGTATTGCCCTTGATGCTGATGTTGTTGATCGTGTAGGGCTCGCCCTCGGTCAGGGAGATGACGAGGTCCACCTGGTTCGGCTGGACGACCTGCTCCTCGAGCTTGGCCCTGAAGGAGAGGAAGCCGCGGTCGAGGTAGAGCGAGCTCACGTCGGTGTGCTCCTGCGAGTAGTTGAGGCGCTCGTTGATCCTCTTGGCGCTGTAGGTGTCGCCTTTGCTGATGGCGAAGGTGGTGTTAAGCACCTCGGTCGTTGCGAACTCCTTGGTGTTGCCGAGCCAGACGATATTGCGCACCGTGTACTTCTGCCCCTCGTCGACGTAGATGTCGAGGTAGAGCCCCTTCTTGTCCGGCGTGTAGGAGATCTCGTCACGCAGGACCTTCGCGTCGCGGTAACCGTTGTCGCGGTAAAACTCGACGAGGAGGTTCTTGTCCTCGGCATACTTTTCCCTGTTGAGCTTCGGCTGGCCGAAGATCTTGCGCCACCAGGAGTTCTGCGAGGTCTCCTGGAACTGGCTTCTCAGCTTCTTCTCGGAGAAGGCCTTGTTGCCGTGGAAGCGGATCTTCTCGATGATAACCCTGGAGCCTTCCTGGATGGTGATGTGTGCCTTGACCTTGTTGTCCGGCAGTTCGATCAGGCGGTATTCGACGCCGGCGGCGAGGAACCCCTTCTCGGCGTACTGCTTTTCTATCCTGCTGACGGCGCTGACCAGGTCCTGGCCCGAGACCCTCCGGCCGGTTTTGAGCGCAGCGGTTTTCTTCAGCTCCTTCTCGTCATACTTCTTGTTGCCTTCAAACTCGATATCGTCAAGGACGGGGAGCTCGGTGACGATGAACCTGAGGTTGACGGCGTGGCCCCCGATATCCGTTTTTTCGACCTTGATGTCGCTGAAGTACTGGAGGTTCCAGAGGTACTGCAGGGTTGCCGGAAGCTCGGGACCAGGGATGGAGATGGTTCCCGATGCCTTGACAGGCAGGCTCTTGAGCAGGTCCGCGGCGTTGATGGTCTTCAGGCCTGCAAAGGAGATCTCCCGAACCACAAGGCTATGCCCGTCAAGGCCGGTTTCCTTGGCGACGGTGGCGCTTTCGGCTACGGCCGCTGCTTTTGGCGAGGCGGTGCTTTTCGTTGCCTGCCTTGCTTCGGCTTCGCCGGGCAAGGCGTTTACGAGGACGAGGATGGCCAGCAGGCCGGTTGTCTTTCTTATGGGGGGATACGATAAGTGCTTCATGAAACGTCAGCGTGGGTCTTGAAATATTATGCCTGTCTTTTGAATGCTTTTGGGTCGACCTGCTCGCTGGTCTGTCCGAAACGGCGTTCGCGGTTCTGGAAGTCCCGAAGTGCCTCATAAAGCTGGGCTCGGCGGAAGTCGGGCCAGTAGGTGTTGGTGAAGTAGATCTCCGAGTAGGCGCTCTGCCAGAGCATGAAGTTGCTGATGCGGAACTCGCCACTTGTCCTGATCAGGAGTTCGGGGTCGGGGAAAGAGGCGGTGGAGAGGAAGGAGTCCATGAGGGTTTCATCGATAGATCCCGGATCGATCCGTCCGGAAGCCGCCTCTTCGGCGATGCGCCGGCATGCCTGGACGAGGTCCCATCTGCCACTGTAGCTCAGTGCTATGTTGAGCGTCATGGCGCTATTGTTCTTGGTCAGCTCCATGGTGTCGAGGAGGGTCTGCCGGACCTCCTCGGAGAGCATCTTCGTCTCCCCGATGACATGCAGGCGGATGTTGTTGTCGTGCAGCTGCCGGGTCTCCCGTTTGATAACCCTGATGAGCAGCCGCATGAGGGCGGAGATCTCGTTCTCGGGCCGCTTCCAGTTCTCGATGGAGAAGGTGAAAAGGGTCAGGCAGGAGATGCCGAGCTGGCGGCTCGCTTCGACGATGTCACGGACGGATTCGACACCCGCCACATGCCCCTCGACGCGCGATTTTCCCTTGAGGCGCGCCCATCTGCCGTTGCCGTCCATGATGATGCCGATATGCCTGGGCAGCTCGCAGGTGGATTTCAGCTCCTCCTGTATTCTGGTGTCGTCGGGGTTCTGCCTGGATTTGAACCAGTGGGGCATGAAGGAGAAGGAGTGGTCCATGTGGTACTTGGTAACTGCAATCGTTGGCATATCGTCGTCATCATCCGTCGGCGGGGGTGGCAGGCAGGTGATCCCGTGTTCTCGGAAATTGAATTATAGACCTTAATTTAGTATTATACAAGCCTCATGGCCGCAGGCCGCAAAGGCATCTCGAGGTTGCGCTCAGTAACTCTCAACCGTTCGTCCGGCTTATCGTTCTGCTGGCCTTTCCATTCACTCCATCCATCGATCAAAGAAGTGCATTTCCGCGGTTATCAGGACCTCCGGTCCAGGCTCGTTTCACGTGAAGTTACCTGCCAGCAGGTCGTTGAGGGCTATCTGCAGCGCATCGATTCCCTGCGCGACGACAACATTTTCACTGCGGTGTTCCACGACGCCGCCCTTCAGCGTGCCAGGGAGCTGGATGCAAAGCTGGATCGCGGCGAGCCTCTGGGGCTGCTCTTCGGCATGCCGATCGCCATCAAGGACAATATCTCCATGGCCGGGGCCCCGCTCTCCTGCGCGTCCAGGATCCTCGAGGGTTACGAAAGCCTTTACGACGCCACGGCGGTTACCCGCCTCGCCGCGGAGGACGCCATTTTTGTCGGCCGCACCAATATGGACGAGTTCGCCATGGGCAGCTCGAACGAGAACTCCGCGTTCGGCGCCGTGCCCAACCCCTTCGATAAAAACCGGGTACCCGGCGGCAGCTCCGGCGGTTCGGCTGCAGCGGTCGCCCACGACCTCGCCATGGTCGCCCTCGGTTCCGATACCGGAGGCTCGGTACGCCAGCCCGCCGGGTTCTGCAACATCGTCGGCCTGAAGCCGACCTACGGCCGCATCTCCCGTTACGGCCTTGTGGCCTTCGCCTCCTCGTTCGACCAGATCGGCATCCTTTCAGCCGACTGCGACGACGCCGCGCTCGTGTTGCAGGTGATGGCGGGCAAGGACGATCACGATGCGACCTCCTCGCGCCATGAGGTGGAGGATTACCGTCAGGTCATGGACGGGCTTTCGCTGCAGGGGCTGCGTGTCGGCATCCCTTCGGCCTTTTTCCCGAAGGACCTGAACCCCGATGTCGCCGCTGTCGTCCGTGCCGGCCTGAAGAAGCTTGAGGATGCCGGCGCCGAACTGGTCGAGATCGAGCTCCCGGAGAGCGATTTCGCCATCGCCGCCTACTACATCCTCGTGACCGCCGAGGCCTCCTCGAACCTTGCCCGTTTCGACGGCGCCCGCTACGGATACCGTTCTCCCGCTTCCGACGACCTCATGAGCATGTACGTGAACTCCAGGACCGAGGGCTTCGGCGACGAGGTCAAGCGCCGCATCATGCTCGGCACCTATGTCCTCTCGGCAGGATACTACGATACCTACTACAAGAAGGCCCAGCAGGTGAGGAGGGTGTTCCAGGACCGCTACCGCGAAGCGCTCCAGAAGGTCGATGTGATCGCCGGCCCGACCTCCCCCTTTCCGCCCTTCGGCATCGGCGACAAGATGGACAACCCGCTCGAGATGTACCTGGCGGATGTCTTTACCGTGCCGGCAAGCATCGTCGGTATGCCCGCCGTGAGCGTGCCGGTCGGCTTCGACAGCCTCGGGCTTCCCGTCGGCATCCACCTGATCTGCAACTTCTTCGAGGAGGGCAAGATGCTGGGCGTTGCCCGCCAGCTCCAGTCCCTTTGTCAGGCTGTTCAGTCGAATTAACCTCTATCTTCCATTCATCAAAAAGGATAACGGATTATGAGCGTACTGGTCAATAAAGATACCCGCCTGGTCGTCCAGGGCATTACCGGTGGTGAGGGAACCTTCCACACCTCCCAGATCCTCGAATACGGCACCAATGTGGTGGCCGGTGTGACTCCCGGCAAGGGCGGCATCCTCTACACCGGCAACGAGAAGGACAGCTTCTGCCGTCCGGTGCCCGTGTTCAACACCGTCCGTGAGGCCGTGGAGAAGGCCGAGGCCAATACCTCCGTTATCTTCGTCCCGGCGCCGTTCGCCGCCGACGCCATCATGGAAGCGGCCGATGCAGGCCTCAAGGTGATCATCTGCATCACCGAGGGAATCCCGGTCAACGACATGATGAAAGCCTACGCCTTCGTCAAGGAGAAGGGGGCCGTGCTTGTCGGTCCCAACTGCCCCGGCGTCATCACCCCCGGTGAAGCCAAGATCGGCATCATGCCCGGCTTCATCCACAAGAAGGGCAGCATCGGCGTGGTTTCGCGCAGCGGCACCCTCACCTACGAGGCGGTGCACCAGCTCACCCAGGTCGGGCTCGGCCAGTCGACCTGCATCGGCATTGGCGGCGACCCGATCATCGGCACCCGTTTCATCGATGCCGTGAAGATGTTCGCCAAGGATGACGAGACCGAAGGGCTGATCATGATCGGCGAGATCGGCGGCAATGCCGAGGAGGAGGCTGCCGAGTATATCAGGAAGTATTTCAAGAAGCCGGTCGTCGGTTTCATCGCCGGCCGCACCGCGCCTCCCGGCAGGAGGATGGGCCATGCGGGCGCCATCGTCTCCGGCGGCAAGGGAACCGCGGAAGAGAAGATCAAGGCCATGGAGGCCGCAGGCATCCTCATGGTCGAGAACCCGGCAGACATGGGCACGACGATGCTCAAGGCGCTGGGTCGGGCGTAATCGACGAAGATCGCAGAACAGAAAGAGCGCCGGATGGCGCTCTTTCTGTTCATGGGGAAAAGGGACGGCATGGACAAGAGGGACAAACGTGTCAAGACCCGGGAGGGCGGGTCCTTTGGCCTGCTGTCCTTTGCCTCCGTTCAGTCCCCGATGTTCATTCTCATCAAAGCCCCAGGCTGACCAGGTCGTGGATGTGCACCAGGCCTACGGGGCGCTGCTGTGCGTCGCAGACCATGAGCTGCGTGATCCGGTAGGTTTCGAGGATTTCGAGGCAGTGCTTGGCCAGCAGCTCCGGTCCGACGGTCTTCGGGTCGGGAGTCATGACCTCACGTGCCGTCCTCATCAGGAAATCGCCTCCCTGCTGCACCAGGCGCCGCAGGTCGCCGTCGGTGAAGATGCCGGTGAGGCGGCCCTCATGGTCGACCACACCGCTGACACCGTAGCGCTTCGAGGTCATCTCGAGGATCAGGTCGGCAAGCGGGGCCTCCTCCCTGACCAGCGGCAGCGCCTCTTCGCGCGCCATGAGATCCTCGACCCGCATGGTCAGCTGGCGTCCGAGCGACCCCTTGGGGTGGGTGAGCGCGAACTCCAGGTCGGTGAAGTTCTTCCGCTTCATCAGGCAGATGGCCAGGGCGTCGCCCATGGCGAGCATCGCCGTGGTCGAGGTGGTCGGCGCGAGGTCGTAGGGGCACGCCTCCTGTTCGACCCCGGTGTCGAGCACCACGTCGGCGTTCCGGGCCAGGTAGGATCGCAGGTTGCCGGTGAAGGCGATGATCGACACCTCGAGCTGCCTGAGCGCGGGGATGATGAAGTTGAGCTCCTCGGTCATGCCGCTTTTCGAGAGGCAGATGACCACGTCGTTGCCGGCGACAACCCCGAGATCGCCGTGGGCGGCATCGGCAGGATGGAGGAATATGGCGGTGGTGCCGGTGGAGGAGAGGGTTGCGGCGATCTTCTGGCCGATGATGCCCGACTTGCCCATGCCCGCGATGATGATCTTGCCCCTGCAACCGAGCAGGAGGTCGATGGCTGCGGCGAAGCTGTCGTCGAGGCGGTCGGCCATCCGCCTGAGCGCCTCGGCCTCCTGGATGAGGATGCCGCGGCCGTCGGAAACGGGCGATGTGCGTTCTGCTTCCTTCATAAATCCGTTACTGCGTTCTTAAAAAAGAAAGAACAGGTTTTTTCAGCCAATATCCGCTAAAATCATAAAATTCCCGTTATTTTCCTTGACGTCCGTGCCCTGCGGGCCTGCAGCCGGGCACCAACATCAACGATATCCCCAAATCCCAACGAGGGTGTTATGAGCTGGATCTATATTCTTGTTTTCGCGTTGTCGGT
>OMIK01000093.1 GCA_900299075.1 Chlorobi bacterium Chlorobi_1 | reverse complement strand
GGGCCGACCTTCCGGTCACCCTGACCTCCCTGAGCTCGTCGACCTTCTTCAGGATCTCCTCTCCGAGGATGAAGGATATCGCCTGCCTGTCGTCCGCCGATGTGTAGTTGTAGGGGATCTCCCTCCGTGCGGCCGGCACGGCCCGCATGGCGTCAATCGCTTTATTGGTCGTCATAGGTGTGGTTTGGTACTCTCGATTCTCTCGGCTCGCAGCGTCAGGGAGGGGGTCGCCGCCGCTGTTGCCTCGCAATGCCGTAACTCAATATAATGAAAGTCTCCGTAACTCGTCGACAGCCATTAACCCTCTTAACGGATACGGTGCGAAGAACATTCCCCTGCGGATGCGAAGCGGCCGGAACAGGGGGGAGGCGAGAACCGCGACGGGTATCGGAGTTTTCAGGAAAAACAATTTTTTTCCGCACTCCCGCTTGGCGTTTATACCGTTAAACTCTATACTCTTACATGGCGGCGTACCGCGGTTCGGCGAAACAGGGGCGGAACCGGGAAAGCATTCGCCGTTCTGCCTCTTGGGGAACCCTCCCGCCACGGCACGCCTTGCCGAATCACAACGCGGATCAACAACATGGACTCCGGAAAAAGCACATACATCGCATTCGACGAACTCTGCCAGGCGGCGCCGTCACCGTCCGATTTCAGGTTCTGTGCCACCATCCAGCGCTGGGCTGCCGAAAAGAACGCCTTCGACGTCAGGTACGTCGATCGCCAGAACAAGCTCTACGCGGTCCGGAAGTCGAGCCTGCGCACGACGCTCACCGCCAAGATCAGCGAACACCTGGCCGCTTCGCGCAACGTGCTGGTGATCCTGAGCGCAGAGAGCCGGAAGAGCGGCAGCCTGCTCTGCCATGAGATAGGGGAGGCTGTCGACACCTACAAACTCCCGCTTATCATCACCTACATCGACTACAAGGCGATCGCCGATCCCGAGGAGCTTTCCGCATACTGGCCAGACTCCCTGAGGCAAAGGATCGGCAGCGGCGCCGCAAAGGCGATCCACATCCCCTTCAACAAGCATGCGATCCTCGACGCCCTGGCCCAGTTCACGGTATCGAACCCGCCGTTGACCGGGGTGAACCACTACAGCGAATACGCCCACCGGAAGTTCAAGTGCATCATGCCCGATGTTCCGTTCGGCAACCGCATGCGGTTGAAGCGCCTCGTCGAAGGCAAGTAATCCTTTCGAGCTGTTTCGGCCGGCCGGCCCCTCCCCGATGCATCAGGGCGAACCCGACCGATGCACTGCCCCCGAATCCGCCAGTCATCGATTCTTCCCCCGGAAGCCGGAAGCATCGGCCGATATCCCCTCCGTAATGTTTGCGATTGTTAACATCGATTGATATATTCATATCAATCCAACAACGATATGGTTATATAGTTATCGCGAGACCACCACGAGCATGCTGCCCATGCCCGTCAGGTCCGGATGCCTTTCGACCACCGATGCGAAGCACCTGCACCCGCAGGTCCGCGTTGAGCCGCACGGTATCAGATGTTGATCCGTTTCCATCAACAATCCCTAACAGCAACAGCACAGGAGGCTTGCTTATGTCAAAAAAAATAGTCGTATTGGGCGCCGGTACCGGCGGAACGATCGTTTCCAACAACCTCAGGCGCCATCTTCCCCCGGACTGGGAGATCACGGTGATCGACCGCGACGACAAGCACCTGTACCAGCCGGGCCTGCTGTTCGTGCCATTCGGCATGCAGAAGGCCAGTTCGCTCATCAAGTCCAGGAAGAAGTACATCATCCCCGGCATCAACTTCGTGATCGACGAAATCACCAACATCGACACGGAGAAGAAGGAGGTAAAGACCAGGAACCACCGCTTCTCCTACGACTTCCTGGTCATCGCCACCGGCTGCCGGGTCGCTCCCGAGGAGAACGACGGCCTGATGGAGGCCTGGGGCAAGAACGCTTTCAGCTTCTACTTCACCGAGGCCGCGGTCCAGCTCGAAAAGCGCCTCAAGGAGTTCAACGGCGGCAAACTGGTGATGAATATCGCCGAGCTGCCCTTCAAGTGCCCGGTCGCCCCGATCGAGTTCGTCTTCCTTGCCGACTGGTACCTGAAGAACCGCGGCATCAGGCACAAATCGGAGATCGAACTGGTCACCCCGCTGCCGATGGCCTTCACCAAACCCAAGGCCGCGGCCGTCTTCACGCAGTCGGCCAAGGAGAAGAACATCAACATCACGACCAGCTTCGAGCTGAACAGGGTCGATGGCAAGGGCAAGTACATCGAGTCGGTCAAGGGCGACAAGGTCTCCTACGACACCCTCGTCATCGTGCCGACCACCATCGGCGACCCGGTCATCAGCAACTCCGGCATCGACGACGGCATCGGCTACGTGCCGACCCACCACAACACCCTGAAGGCGCTGAAGCACGAAGGGGTCTACGTGATCGGCGACGCGACCAACGTCCCCACCTCCAAGGCGGGATCGGTGGCCCACTACGAGGCCGACGTCGTGGTGTTCAACATCATGGCGGAGATCCACGGGGCAAAGCCGGAGGAGATCTACGACGGCCACTCGACCTGCTTCATCGTCTACTCGAAGGGGACCTCGTCGCTGATCGACTTCAACTACAAGATCGAGCCGTTGCCGGGACGCTATCCCATGCCGAAGCTCGGGCCGTTCAGCCTGCTGAAGGAGACCAGGATGAACTGGTACGGCAAGCTCGGGTTCGAGTCGCTCTACTGGAACGTCCTGCTCGCAGGGCGCCACCTCGGCGCACCGCCGACCCTGGTCATGGCCGGCAAGCAGGTGGGATAAGCCGGAGCCGGGCTCCGCGAAGGCTGATCCCCATGCTCCCATAGGCCCCATAGGCCCTGCAGCTCCCATGGAATTTCCCATAGGGCTTATCGGGCTGATGGGGCCTATAGGCTTTTTACAGAGTTCCGGTGACCTCCTCTGGAGTCCCGCGATTCATGATCCTTGCTCTTCTCCGGGCCCTGTCTGCCCTATGCCGCCCGGATGCCCTCTTCTTCCTACCTCTTTCCGTACCAGCGGCGCTTCCGGTCGCCACCCTGCGGCCCCGGCGCGGGGGTCCGGTGGCCGCTCCCGGCTTTGCTTTTCACCGGCTCCGCTGCCACACCAGCCGCTTCCGTCATGGGGAAGGGGTGCCCCTCGATAACCGGTATGCGCTTGGCGATGAGCTTTTCGATATCCCTGAGCAGGGGCACCTCTTCAGCGTTGCAGAAGGAGTAGGCGGTGCCTGCCGAGCCGGCCCGGCCGGTACGGCCGATGCGGTGGACGTAGGTCTCGGGGACCTCGGGAAGGTCGATGTTGACCACATACTCGAGTTCGTCGACATCGATGCCCCTGGCAGCGATGTCGGTCGCCACCAGCACGCGGGTTTCCCGGGACTTGAAGTTGTTCAGCGCCCGCTGCCGCGCGTTCTGCGACTTGTTGCCGTGGATCGCCTCGGCGCTGATGTCATGGCGCTGCAGGAAGCGTGCGACCTTGTCTGCGCCGTGCTTCGTCCTGGTGAAGACCAGCACGTGCCCGACGGAGTGGTCGTGCAGCAGGTGCACCAGCAGGTTGTTCTTGTTGCCCTTGTCGACGAAGAGGATATGCTGGTTGATGAGCTCGGCCGTGGAGGAGACCGGGGTCACCTCGACCTTTTCGGGCTCGTGCAGGATGGTTGCTGCGAGCTTGACGATCTCGGGCGGCATGGTGGCCGAGAAGAAGAGCGACTGCCGCCTCTTCGGCAGGGCGGCGATTACCCTCTTGACATCATGGATGAAGCCCATGTCGAGCATCCGGTCGGCCTCGTCCAGCACGAAATACTCGATGTCGCGGAGATGGAGGTGGCCCTGACCCATGAGGTCGATCAGGCGGCCGGGAGTCGCCACAAGGATGTCCACGCCTCGCAGCAGGCGGGCGGTCTGCGGGTTCTGGTTCACGCCGCCGAAGATCACCGTGCTGACCAGTCCGGTGTGCCTGCCGTAGGCCGCGAAGCTTTCGCCGATCTGCACCGCGAGCTCCCGGGTTGGGGTGAGCACCAGGGCCCTGATGCGGCGCTTCTCGCCGTGGATGTGGCTTTCGTGCAGGCGCTGCAGCACGGGGATGGCGAAGGCGGCGGTCTTGCCGGTACCGGTCTGCGCGCACGCCAGCAGGTCGTTGCCGGAGAGCACAACCGGGATCGAGGCGGCCTGGACCGGCGTCGGGTTCGCATAGCCCTCTTCGGCAAGCGCCTTGAGGATGGGGTCGATAAGGTCGAGGGAGGTGAACTGCATGGTATCCGTTACGTGATGATAAAAGAGGGTGACTGAATGTAGCACCGCCCGGGGGAAATGCCACCGCATTTTTTCGTTTCCCCCGAAGGGGGGAGGCGCAAGCGGATGTTATGGGCGAAACAGCTTGAATTTTATTATCTTAGATGTCAATCTCTCGCCGGATTCGGGCCTTGCGGGCACCCGGCAAACGGAAAAGAGTTCGCCTATGGCAGTCATCGATCTGGTCAAGTGGGACGGCAGCCCCTACCTGCTGGCCTGGAAGTTCCCTTCCGAAGAGCTCTCGACCTGGACGCAGCTCGTGGTCAACGAAACGCAGGAGGCCTACCTGGTCCGGGGCGGCGTCTACGACGGCCCGTTCGGCGCCGGGAGGCATACCCTGTCGACCGAGAACCTCCCCCTCCTGAGAAAGCTCATCGGCCTGCCCTTCGGCGGCCGGTCGCCCTTCTCCGCGGAGGTGTGGTACGTCAACAAGGTGACCAACCTCGACATCAAGTGGGGGACTCCCGACCCGATCCAGCTCCAGGACCCGAGATACCAGGTGATGGTCCCGGTGAGGGCGTTCGGCCAGTACGGCATCCGCGTCGCCGATTCCAAGCGCTTCCTCCTGAAGCTTGTCGGCACGCTGCCTGGCTTCGACGTCTCGACGATGGCGGACTACTTCAAGGGGGCCTTCACCACGAAAATCAAGACCGCGATCGCCGCCAGCATCATCAACGCCGGGATTTCGGTGCTCGAGGTCACGACACGCCTCGAAGAGCTTTCGGCCATGCTCCGCGACGCGCTTGCGCCGGAGATGGAAGAGTACGGCCTCGAACTGGCCCAGTTCAACATCCATTCGATCAACGTCCCTGAGGACGACCCAGCTGTGCAGTCGCTCAAGGCGGCCCTGGCCAAAAAGGCGGAGATGAGCATCATGGGCTTCACCTGGCAGCAGGAGCGGAGTTTCGATGTGCTGCAGACGGCGGCAGGCAACGAGGGATCGGCGGGCGGCGTCATGGGGGCCGGCCTCGGCCTCGGCATCGGAGCCGGCATCGGAGGCCAGGTCGGCCAGGCGATGGGGCAGGCGGGCGGAGTCATGTCGACGAACCTGCAACAGCCGCAACCTGCGTCGCCTGAGCCGCCGCTCGACCAGGCGAAGAGAATCGAACTGCTCCGGCAGCTCGCCGAACTGAGGAGCCAGGGGATCCTGACCGAAGCCGAGTTCGCCGCCGAAAAACAGAAGATCCTGTCACGATAACAATGCAAGAAAGCATGAAAAATTCCATCTGGTGGATGTTGTTGCCGGTAACCGTGGCATGTGCGGTGGCCGGAGTCTTTTACGTACTCTTCCCTGAGCGCATCATGGCAGGAGGCACGATGCCGGCCTCCGTGGCGCTCATCGCCCTCGCTTCCGGGGCGATCGTCTACAGCCCCATAGCCGGTGGCGGCAAGACCAGAGACGCCGGGGTGCTGGGGACAATCGGGATCGGGACCGTCATGTCGGCGCTGGTGTTCCTGTCGGCCGCTGCCGGAGTGGGGCTCGCGATCGCGGGTATCGAAAAGGGGGCCATGGCGCTCAATATTGTCACCATCGCCGGTTTCGTCGCCTCCTTCGTCGTCGTCAGGGCAACCGCCGGCACCATCTCCGGGATAGCCGCGAAGCACGAGGCCCGCAGCGCCCACGTCGTCTGGGCCGGGCGGCTCGAAAGCATCGCCCGCGACTGCGGAATGCCGCAGCTGCAGACCCGCCTGCTGAAGCTCGCAGGGGAGACCCGCCTCCTCGCCCGCGACCAGGGGATGGCCACCGCCGAGATCAACCAGCGCATCGCCGGCGTGCTCGACATGGTCGCCGAGGCGGTCCGCCAGAACAACGAGCAGGTGGCGACGATGCAGCTCAAGCGCCTCCGCAACCTCTTCGCCGAGCGGGAAAGCGAACTGTTCAACCTCAGAAGCAAGCTCTGAGCCCCCCATGCAGGACGGAAGTACCCGTAAACTACCCTGCCGCGGCTGCGGCGCCATGCTCTCCTATGCGCCGGCCACCCGCTCGCTGACCTGCGAGTTCTGCGGCGCCGAGGTGGAGATCCTGCGGGAGGAGGAGATCGTCCCGTCGATGTCGGAGGTCAGGAGCATCGTCCCCCTCGCCATCGACACCGATTCGCTCGAGCAGATCGCCTGGCGCCACATGGTGACCGGCGAATACACCCCCGACGACCTGCTGCAGAAAGCGGTCATCGTCCGGAAGTCCCTCTCCTACGTGCCCGCCTTTGTCTTCTCCGGCTCGTACAACGCCCAGTGGACCGCCTCGTTCGGCTACGACCGCGCCGAGCAGTACGTCGAGTACCGCAACGGCAAACCGGAAACCCGCAGGCAGGTGGTCACCGACTGGCGCCCGGTCAACGGCGTGGATGCCGGCCTGTTCGCGGTGCCGGTCTACGGGGGTTCGAAACTCGAACCCGGGATCGTCGGGCTGGTGGAGGGGATGGGGCTCGACGGCAAGCTCACCGATTTCAGGGAGGCCTACCTGGCCGGAGTCGAAACGGAGGACTTCACCCTCAAGCCGAAGGAGGCGTTCGAGGGCAGGGGGCAGCAGGAGATCAACGGGGTCATCGACCGCCGCGTCATGAGCCACGCCCAGGGGGACCGCCAGAAGGACTGGCACTGGACCGCGCAGCTCGACCGGGCAACGGTTCCGGCGCTCCTTCCGCTCGGCCACTGCGTATTCGACTACGGCGGGAAGGCCTACAACGTCTGGGTCGACGGCAGCGACGAGAGCGTCACCCTCTGCGACCCGCTGCCGGAGGACAACGGCAAGCGCTCCTCGATCAGCCTCGGCTATATCCCGCTCGCCCTGAGCACCGCGACCATCGTGCTGGCGCTGGCCAGGCACCTCCATCCGTTCAACCCCTACGTCCTTGCGGCAATGCTGCTCGCTGCAGGCTTCGCCTGGCTACGCAAAAGGCAAATGCTCGCCTACTCGAAAGCCCTCAGGAGTTCGTTGCTTGCCCACAAATCGGCCTCGAGGATGAACACGGCGCGACTCGGCAGGGAGGAACGGGAATCGATCGCTTCAGGCATCAGCCGTCCTGCCATCCCCTTCTTCGCCGACACCTCCCGGGACAGGTTCCTGCTGCCCCTCGTCTCGCTGCTTTGCGTTGCCATGGTCTTCATCTCCTCCCTCATGAACCGTGAGCGGGGCTATCGGGGACGCGACGAGCACGAGCGCGTCATCACGAGCTTCGTCGAGGCCGAGGACCGGCGCGACCTTGGCGAGATCAGCGGCTACCTTGCGCCCGCCATGCGACGCTACTGGGACATCTACCAGCCATCGCCGAAGCAGATCGAAAAGCGCTACGGCCACATCTGGGCCATCACCGAATACTCCAGGAACCGGATCAGGGAGATCGACCGCATCAACGACTCCACCTACGTCCTGCGCACCCGCTACGAATACAAAGGCATCCGCCGCAACAGGAGCACCGTCCTCAACTCCAGGGTCTGCTTCATCTTCGGCCCCGACCTGAAGATCCGCGAGATCTACGGCCTTGACTGATCCCTCATTTCTCGGACCAATATCATAAAACCCCCGTCAGAAGCGGGGGTTTGCCGTTTTTTGCCTGATTCGCAGGAATTCTTGCCATACAGTAGCATTATAGATCAGTATAGCGTCAGCGCTATTTTATCATATAAACCAAGAACAGCATCTCCGCCACCGAAAACCCTGTATCCTTTAGGCAAGCAATGACCTGACAACCGTTTTTATCTCCCCCCAAGATGAAAATGCGTATCCTGCTGCTGCTTCTGGCAGCACCTGGTTCCGTCAAGGCCCTGGCGAATGACAATATCGTCAACAGCACCACATCCGGCAGCAGCGGATCGGGCAATGCCGGTACGCTGGCCTATGTGGCCCATCGACTGGATACCAGAGGCTCCATGGACGCCAGCACCGTCACGTTCGCCGTCGGCGGCACCTGCGGATTGAGCTCGCAGCTCTCCATTATCAGGCCCGTGAGCTTTGCCGTCGATCCTCTGGTTGTTGGCGAAGTGGTTGTCCAAAAACCGGCAGGTATCGACTACAGCATCTCTTCGGTTGTGGAAGTAGGCTTTCCGGGAATTGCGGCAGATGGAATCAGGGCAGCTATTGCGCAGGGTATCCGTTTTTCCAGAAGCACCACCTCCCCGTATGCGTACGGGATAAACTGGGCCTATACCCACAACTCATGGCTGGATGTATTGGGCGGTACTCTCGATGTGGCCGGTGGGGACATTGCGGCTGCCCTGTGCATGCCGGATCATATCGGATCACTCGATGAAGCCGCAACCGCCCGTATCGGCACGTTCTCTTCAACCAGCAGGCCTCTTGCGACCGGGTGCAAGTTTCCTTCGGGAATGCTCATCGGGTACAATGGCGTCGCTCGAGGGGGGCCTCTCCGTGAAGGCTTGACCGCACCTGGCTCGGAGGCGCCCTGGGCGTCGTGAGCCGCAACTCGCGTCCCGAATGCCTCGAGTACTTCGCCAAGGCCGGTCCGCTGGCCGGCGTCGACGGCCACCACGGCCGCGACCGGACTGTCACCGCCGGTATCCGGAAGAGCTGGTGAGCAGCGTTCAGTAGGGAATGGCCTGGGTGTAGAGTCGATATCTGGCAAGGATGTTGCGGGTGTAGCGTACCGGGATGGCGCCGTTGCAGTAGCCGAGGTCGGCAACGGGATCGTTGTAGAACTTCGGCTCCGATTTCAGCTGAAGGTACCGTTCGACATTGTCCTCCCACCGGTTCGGATCGGCGCCGTACTTCACGGCCAGCTTCTGCGCATCCCGGATATGGCCGGGCCCGATGTTGTATGACGCCAGGATGAACTTGACCCGGGTATCCCGGTCCCTGATCTCCTTCCACTCGTTTTCAAGCGATTCGAGGTATGCCGTCCCCGCCCTGACATTCGCTTCGGGGTCACCCAGGTTGTAGACCTTCATCATCGCCCCCGTGGATGGCATGAGCTGCATCAGCCCCACGGCTCCGGCCCAGGAGGAGGCATGCGGGTCGAACTGCGACTCTTCGTAGATCAGGGAAGAGAGCAGGCGCCAGTCCCAGCCGATCTTGCCGGCTCCCGCCTTCACAAGCTTGTCGTATGGTGAGATCGTCCCCGCTTTGGATGAGTAGAATGCGTCGACGGCATGCCTTTTGAACTGGTACTGCTGCTCGTAGTACTTGTGGTGGATCGTATCGATCACGCCCGAGCGCTTCTCTTTTTCGAGCCATGCATCGAGTGCCGCCCTGAATTCAGGGCAGTTCCTGCGTAGCGCCCATGCCAGGGGCTGCCTGCCGCTGAGCCGCATGCCGATATCGATGTCGGGGTAAAGCGCGAGGTGGGGTACCGCGATGTTGCTGTCGGCCACCGTGAACCGTATGGTGCCGTCGTCGACCTGCCGGATGAGGTCGCCGGTCGTCAGGGAGCCGGGGGCCGGCACGACGTTGATGGTGATGCCATAGTGCTCCATGATCTCCTTGAGCGTCGTAAAATAGGCCGACTTCCCGCGGACGTGGACACGCTCGCCGGCAAGTTGCCTGGGATCACGGATCACGCCTCCATTTTCGCGCCCCGCCTGCCGGCGCTGGACAAGCACCTGGCTGGTGGAATCGAGGGGGGTGGAAAAATCGACGCTCCTCGACCGTATCGGCGTCACCGTCATGAAGTGGGCGACAAGGTCTCCCTCGCCGTTACGGAGCATGGGGATCTGGCTGTCCAGATCCCTGACGGGCACGACCTCCAACCTGACGCCAAGCTCCTTGGCGAACCGTTCGGCAAGCTCGTAGCTGTAGCCCATCGGCGCCCCCCGGTAGATGAAGTAGTTGATCGGGTCGTAGGCGAGAAGCACCCGGAGCTTTCCGGATTTGCGGATATCGTCGAGGTCGCGCCCCGGCATCACCAGGTCGCGGTTGCCGAATCCGGACCTGAGTACGGCCAGCATCGCAGCGATGAGTGCGACAAGCACGACGAGCTGCCTGTGGCGCCGGGAAGAGCTGCCTGAAGAGGGGCTTGATGTCATTGGTTCTGGAATCCTGGATACCTGTGACCGGGAGTGTCGACACCATTGTCCTGCAATATAGCGATTTGCCGCGCGACAACGCATGAACGCCGGCCCACCCGAAGCCACCCCTTCGATGAACCACCATCTTTCTCGTCACCATCGCTGTCAAAAACGGCGCTTTTTTGTTAGCTTCATGCACGTTATCCCGTAACTCAACCACACCTCCTGCACCATGTTCCGTCGGTACTTCTCTCCATCGGCATCCAGGGCCGCCGCAGGCCTGATGATGCTTGCGCTGCTGTTTGCCGGCTGCTCCGGCAAATCCACGAAACCGTCGGCTTCAGGTGCCTACAAGGTGGGGCTCGTCTTCGATGTCGGCGGAAGGGGAGACAAATCCTTCAACGATGCGGCCTACAAGGGGCTCGAGGAGGCGAAAAAACAACTCGGCATCGAGTTCGACTACATCGAGCCCCAAGGAGAAGGGGCAGACCGGGAGGCTGCGCTCCGGCAGATGGCCGCCGACCCGGAGGTGAAGATGGTCATCGGCGTCGGCCTCCTCTTCACGGACGACATCACCGCCATCGCCCGTGAGTTCCCGGAGAAGAAGTTCGTCTGCATCGACTATAATCCGCAACCCGGATTCCGGATACCTGACAACCTGAGCGGTATCGTGTTCGAGGAAAAGAAGGGGTCGTTCCTAGCCGGGGCGATCGCCGCGCTGGCCTCTAAAACCGGGACGGTCGGATTCATCGGCGGCATGGATTCCAGCGTCATCAGGAAGTTCGAAAGCGGCTTCGCCGAAGGCGCGCACTACGTCAACCCAGGGATCAAGGTGATTTCAGGATTCATCGGCATGACCGGCAGCGCCTTCAACGATCCGGCAAAGGGCAAGGAGCTTGCGCTCGGCCAGTACGGACGCGGCGCCGACGTCGTGTACGAGGCTGCCGGCGCAAGCGGGCTCGGCGTGATCGAAGCCGCGCGGCAGAGCGGCAAGTTCGTCATCTGCACCGACATGGACCAGGAGTACCTCGCCCCGGGGCGAGTCCTGACCAGCATGACCAAGGCGGTCGACAAGGCGGTGGTGAAGATGGTCGAAGAGGGCAGGAACAACACCTTCAAGGGCGGCAGGCAGGAGGTGTTCGGCCTCGACGGGCGCTATACCGACTATGTCTTCAACGACCGCAACTCTCCGCTGATCGGCGCCGCAGCGCACGATCGTGTCGAAGGGATCAGGAAGGAGATCCTGTCGGGTAAAATCAAGCTGGCGGAGTGAGCACCATGGGCTGTAAGACCGTACGCAAGAAAATCCTGGTGACCGGCGGGACCGGCTTCATCGGGTCCAGGCTGGCTTGCATGCTTGCCGGTGACGCATCCAACGAGGTCCATGTGCTGGTCCGGGCAAGCTCCGACCTCGTGTCGCTCGAGGAGTGCCGGGATCGGCTCGTGCTGGTCCGGGGTGACGTAACGGATGCGGCGAGCCTCCGCGGGCAGTTCGACGGGATGGAGGAGGTCTACCACTGCGCAGGCATCACCTACATGGGCGGCAAGCCGAACCCGATGCTCCCGAAGATCAATATCGAGGGAACCCGGAACGTGCTTGCGGAGAGCCGCAGGGCGGGAGTCCGCCGGGTGGTGCATGTGAGCTCGGTTTCGGCGGTGGGCTTCGGCACCCGGTCGCATCCGCTGAACGAGCAGAGCCCCTGGAACTTCCTGCAATACATCGACCTCGAGTATCCGAAAACCAAGCACATCGCCGAACAGATCGTCGCCGAAGAGGTCCGTAACGGGCTGGACTGCGTGATCGTGGTCCCCGCTTTCGTGTTCGGGGCAGGGGATATCAACTTCAATGCCGGGCGCATCATCAAGGACGTGTACAAACGGAAGGTGCCGTTCTACCCGATGGGCGGCGTCTGCGTGGTCGACGTGGAGATCGTGGCCGAGGCGATGATCGCCGCCATGGCGAAGGGGCGCACCGGCGAACGCTACATCATCGGCGGCGACAACGTCTCCTATCGGGACCTTACCAGGACGGTCATGCGGGTTACCGGAGCCATCCAGCCACTGCTGCCGCTGCCCCTCTGGGCCGCAAGGGTGATCCACCGGATCCTCGGCAAGCTGAGGCTCCGCGACAGGGTCTCGAAGCTTTTCAACATGAACCTCTTCACCGTCGCATCGCAGTTCCTCTACTTCGACTCATCCAAGGCAAAACGGGAGCTCGGCATGCGATCGGAGCCGTACGAAGAGAGCATCCGCCGCACCTTCGAGTGGTACCGCGACCGCAACATGCTTGCCTGATCGTGACCTGAAGGATTGAGGCCGGGCATCAGGCCCGTTTTTTCGAGAAGAGGATCATCCGGGGGGAGTGCTCCGCGTCGAACTCCGCACCCGCATAGTCGCCGACGACCCTTACCACATCGAAGCCTTCGCTGCGGAGCATGGCCGATATGGTTTCCCTCGGGAAGAGCTTCACCGACTCGGTGAACGCAAGCCGGCGCCCCTCGGCGTCAGCTATACCGATCCGCTTCACCACCTTCCCGTCAGCCATGGTCCGCTCCTCGGTTATGGAGAGCTCCCCGGCCCGTTTTTCGCTCCTTGGGACGAAATGGGCTTCGAGCCATGAGGGGTTCACCAGGTCGAGCACATACCAGCCCCCGGGATCCAGCATCGAACGGACGTTGCGCAAAACCGCCAGGTCCTCCTCTTCAGTCTCGAAGTAGCCGAAGCTCGAGAAGAGCTGGGCGACCAGGTCGAACTTCCGGTCGAGCCTGATGGTGCGCATGTCGCTGTTGGTGAACGAGATGTCGAGCCCTTTCGACCCGGCTTCCGAACGAGCGGTGCCGAGAAGGAATGATGAGAGGTCGTTTGCCGTGACGTCGCAGCCCATCCCTGAAAAAGCTATGGCGTGCCGGCCGGCTCCGCAGGCGATGTCGAGGATCGATGTGGCGCAGGGATCGCGGTCAAGGCCGGTCAGGCGCATGATGGTACCGACGCAACGCGCTGCTTCTGCTTCGTCGCGATGGCTGTATACCTGCAGGTAGAGGGGATGGTTGAACCAGTCTTCAAACCACTCCCGGGAGCTATCGTCCCGGGATGGAGATCGTCGTTCGGTCATGCTTTCGGTATGATCGGACAGGATAGGCGGGGAAGGGGAGCCCCGGAGGAATTACTTGCCGGCGGTCATGGCTTTCTTGAGAAGCTCGACTTCGTTCTCGCCGTTGGGAATGCGGACATTCTTCTCGACGAATTTCCAGGCGTCGGTCTTCTCGGACTTCACCGAATAGACCAGCTTGGCGACCTTGAAGTCAGCCGTACCCTTTTTCTGCTTGTCACCGAACGTTTGTTTCTTGGCCATGATGCGTATCCAGAAATGCTTGATTGTTGACTCACGGCATCCCTATCCTTGCCGCGGCATCCGCCTGTCGGGCGGGTCGTACCGCAACGTGGAGCCGAATGCCTCCGTATTCCGCTGTAAAAGATATCGAAAGTAACAAATTATGGGCAAAGAACCAACTCCCCGGCCCTTTAATTTCCGGCATACAGGGCTTTATTCCGCGATATACCGGCCCTTGTTGAAAATACCTGTCGCCCGCCCCTTGAGGGTTCGTCCCAGGAAGGGGGTGTTCCTCGATTTGGAGTGAAGATCCTCCTCCACGACGGTCCAGGTGCACTCCGGATCGATGATGCAGAGGTTGGCCTTCTCTCCAGCCCTGAAGAGGATGGTATCGAGCCCCATGATCCTCCTCGGGTTGGTCGAAAGCAGTTCGATGGCCCGCGAAAGGGTTATCAGCTTCCTGTCGACCAGTTCGGTGATCGTCAGGCCGACCGAGGTCTCCAGGCCGATGATGCCGAACGAAGCCTGGTCGGGCGGGCACTCCTTCTCGTGCTTGGCATGGGGGGCGTGGTCGGTCGCGATCGCATCGATGGTCCCGTCGACGATGCCGTCGATGAGGGCCTGGCGGCTCTCTTTCGAGGCAAGCGGCGGCTTCATGATGTAGTTCCCCTTGTCGACCGCCTCGACGATATCCTCGTCGCAAAGGGTGAAGTGGTGCGGCGTGACCTCGCAGGTGACCTTGAGGCCGGCGGCCTTCGCCTTGCGGACCTGGTCCACCGATTCGGCGGTGCTGATGTGGGCAACATGGTAGCGGGGTTCGTGCATCGAACCCGAGAGCTTGTTGCGCTTGAGCCAGGAGAGCATCTGCACGTCGCGTCCGATCATGATCGATTCGGCCACCTCCGGAATCCCCTTGAAGCCGAGGGTCGCGGAGGTCGCCCCCTCGTTCATGACTCCTCCTGAACTCAGGTACCTGTCCTCGGCATGCTGGATGAGAAGCAGATCGAAGTTTGCGGCGTACTCGATGGCGAGGCGCATGATCTGGGTGTTCTGGATGGCCGTGCCGTCATCCGAAACAGCCTTGACGCCGTAGGAGCAGTACTTGCCGAACGGAGCGAGCGCCTCGCCCTTGCTCTCGACGGTCATGGCCCCGATGACCTCGAGGTCAACCGGCAGCGATGCACTGTGGTGCCTGATGTAGGCCACGCCGAGCGGGCTGTCGATCACCGGCCTGGTGTTCGGCATGAGTGCGACGCCGGTAAACCCTCCCCTTGCAGCCGCGGCAGCGCCCGACTCGAGGGTCTCCTTGTACTCCTGGCCCGGTTCGCGGAAGTGGCAGTGCATGTCGAAGAGCCCTGGCGCCAGCACCTTGCCCTCGAGGTCGATGACCCGGTCGCCCTCCCTCGGAGCTATCGGCGAACCGAGCGAGAGCTGTTCGATCAGCCCAGCCTCGTCGATGCGCATCGATCCTTCGGCATCGAGCTGTTCTGCGGGATTGAGGAGCCTTGCGTTCTGGAAAATGGTACCCATAGTGTAATGATGAGAGTGGTTCAGGTGACGATCGCCTCGAGGGCAGCCAGTACGGAGCACTGCTCGCCGTCGCCGGCTTCGGATTCGAGTGCCGCGTCGAGCCGGTCACCCCGCTCGGTGCGGCCGACCCCGGCCGGCGTGCCGGTAAAAATCAGGTCTCCTCGGCGAAGTCCGTAAATATACGAAAGATAATGGACGAGGTAAGCCGGAGGGAAGGTCATTTTCGAGACGGGGGAGTGCTGGACTACCCTGCCGTTGCGACGGAGCGAAATCGAAAGGCTCTCCCATGGGCCTGCCGCAGCCGGCGGCACGAACTCCGATATGAGCGCGCTGTTGCGGAAGCCCTTGCTCTTCAGCCATGGATTGCCCTCCCGTTTCGCCGCCAGCTGCACGTCGCGAAGGGTCATGTCGAGTCCGACGGCGTAACCGGAGATGCAGGAGGACGCCTCGTCGAGGCTCACCGAATCGGCATTCCTCCCGATGAGCAGCACCAGTTCGACCTCGTGGTGCATGTCGCTGCTGACCGGGCTTCCGTCGAATATCGGGATCGTGGTGGTCCGTGCCAATGAGAGGGCGGCCGGAGGCTTCATGAAGATGATCGGTTCCCCTGGCGACGTGCGGCTGCGAGGGTCCACGGCGGGGATAGGTTCCATTGCCGCCATCTCGAGCGCGTGGTCCGGGTAGTTCTTGCCGACGCAATAGATGCTGCCGAAATGCTCCATGGTGTTTCGTCGTGGCTTGTTCGTTGCGCCCGTACCTTCCGGCGCGGCTGATGCAGGAAAGATACGGATCGGCGAGTCGAAAGTAGCGCCGTTGCCATGTATCCTGATTTCCAAAAAGTTAAACTATTTCAAACCATACAGGTGTTATATAAATACGGGATCGCAAGAAGCGTCCGCTACTATACCAGGTAAAGGCGATTTTGCCGTAAACAGAGAACAGGGGCGGCCATGTTGGACTTGGAGATGCTACTCAAATCGGTACCCGCCTGGAACGAAGCTCGAACGGCCAATCCCGAAGAGGCCGTTGTGCTTACCAAGGTCGACCTTTCCGGAGCAGACCTCCATGGCATCAACCTTGAGCATTCGAAACTGAACGGTGCAAACCTGAGCCGGGCTGACCTCGAGGGTGCCGATTTCAACGACTCACGCCTCTACGGTGTCAACCTCTCATCGGCGAATCTTCGCAACGCCAACCTCAGCAAATCCAAGCTCTGCGGTGTCTCCCTCAACGGGGCAGACCTGAGCGGTGCGGATCTTGCCGAAGTCGACCTGAAGGATGCCGACCTCAGCGGCGCGATCATGAGAGGCGCCAACCTCAGCGAAGCGAAGCTGAACGGCGCCAACCTCAGCGAGGCCGACCTCCGGGATGCCAACCTCAACGGGGCCGACCTCAGCGGTGCTGGGCTCAGCATGGCCAACCTCGTCGATGCCGACCTCCGGGATGCCAAACTGAGCTGGGCCGACCTGATCGGGGCCAACCTCAGCGATACCGACCTGTCGATGGCCGACCTCAGCGACGCGGACCTGCGCGATGCGAACCTGAGCGATGCGCACTTGCGCGACGCCAAGCTCTATGACACCGATCTCAGCATGGCTGAACTCGGCGACGCCGACCTTGGGGAAGCCGACCTCAGGGAGGCCAAGCTCAAGTGGACGAAGCTCAGCAATGCGAACCTCACCGGCGCCAACCTCGCCATGGCGAACCTTAGCGGCGCCGACCTCGCCGGTGCGACCCTCAGCGGCGCCGACCTGACCGGCGCCAACCTGTGCGATGCGATCCTTGACGGAGCGCAGCTCGACGGGGTGGTTTTCCGAGGCGCGGACCTGAGCATGGCCAGCATTGCCGATACCGGGATCTGCAATGCGGAATTCATCAATGTCGACCTGGGCAATGTCCGGGGAGCAGAGAGGGTACGATTCCTTGGCCCGTCAGAAATCAGCCTCAGCACGCTCTTCAAGTCGAAGGGAAGGATTCCGGTGGCGTTCCTCCGGGGATGCGGCGTACCGGATGCGTTCATCGATTTCGTCCGCGCCCTGCCGGCTTCGGCCACCTCCCGCCAAGCCTGTTTCATCGTCTGCGACCGGAAAGACCGGGCACTTGCCGATCGCCTGCATCACGACCTGCAGGAAAAGGGGATTCGATGCTGGCTCGCCGTCAGGAGAGGTGCGAAAGGCCAGAGGCGGGCCACAGGGGAGCGGCATCTTTCTTGCGACCACCGGGAGAAGGTGGTCCTGCTCATTTCGGAAAACAGCATGAAAGGTGGATGGGTAACCTCGGAGATTGCCGAAACCAGACGCAGGGAAGAGGAGGAGGGGCGGAGGGTCCTGTTCCCGGTCAGCCTCGTCCCGCCGTCAAGGCTGGACAAGTGGCGCTGCATCGAAGGGGAGAGCGGCTGCGACCTGGCGATGGAGGCGAGGAGGCATGAGGTACCCGTTTTCGCCGGATGGGAGAAGGAGCCTGAACGCTATGCCACGGAGCTGGCAAAGCTCCTGGAGTCGCTCGGGGTGGACGGCGGGGAGTGAGCTTCGGGCAATAAAAAAACACCCCGGGCCGGCGGCTCAGGGTGTTTTTTTCATGTCGTGGAGCTTACTGCTTCGGAGCCAGGACGCCGGCGACGCTCTCGAACACCTGGGTGGCTGCACCCAGCACGTTGCCGAGGAGCGAGACAAAGGCCTTGCCGAGCGGATCGACCATGCCTGCTGCGGACTTGATGCCGCCACAGAGGGTATCGGCCAGCTGCACTGCAGTCTTGGATGCAACATCCACCAGCTCGTTGACGGCGCCTACGGGATTGTTCTCGTTTGCCATGTTGGTATGGGTTTGGGGTTAAGGAAACAACATTTCCATGCCTTAATATACGACTATGCCGGCAGTGATGTAACAAAAAATCACCATCCCTGAGGCCTCATCAACCTGCGGATGGCTGCGGTCCGGGGGTTATCGGCACTTTTCTTATCTTTCAGCCTATGTCCACGCAACAGCACCAGCATCCGGAGGTGGCCCCCCTTTTCGAAAAAACGGCAATCCGCAGGGAACTGCTGCGGCAGCGCCGGGCCTTGGGCCGCGGCGAGTGGGTCGACCGAAGCCTTGCCATCCGATCCCGGCTTGTGGCGATGGATGCCCTCAGGACGGCCGGGAAGATCCACTGCTACCTCTCGATGGAGGCCGAGCGGGAGGTGTCGACCGAAGGGTTGCCCGAATGGCTCTGTTCAGAACGGAAAATGGTCGACATGCCGTATATTGCCCATGGACGGATGGCTGCGGCGAGGTATGTGCCCGTCCTGCGGTTCACGAAACCCCGGATCGGCCCGCCTGTACCCGACCCTCTCGTCATCTCCGATGCAACCGGCTATGACCTGGTTATCGTGCCCCTCGTGGGCACGGATCGCAGAGGAGGGCGCATCGGGTTCGGAAAGGGGTGGTACGACCGGTTTTTCGAAGAGATGGCAGCGCGTGGCGGCCGTCCGGTGAAGGTCGGGCTGGCATTTGGCTTCCAGGTGCTCGACAGGTTGCCTTCGGATCCGTGGGACCAGCCTCTCGACATGGTGGTGACTGAAACAGAAATTATCAACTGCTACGACGGCAAGGCATGAGGAACGGTGAACAACAGACAGCGGTGGCAACACGGCAGGAGTCCGGCCTGTTCGACCCCGCCCTGTTCGTGAACCGCGAGTTGAGCTGGATGGACTTCAACCAGCGCGTGCTCGAGGAGGCGCTTGAGCGGGATGCCCATCCGCTGCTCGAGCGGGTGAAGTTCGTGTCGATCTTCAGCTCCAACCTCGACGAGTTCTTCATGATCAGGGTGGCGGGCCTCGACGACCAGTGCGCGGCCGGGGTCATAGAACGAACGGTCGACGGCCTTACACCGCAGGAGACGCTCGACAGGATTCGCCAGCGCGTCTTGGCGCAGCTTCAGCAGAGGAACGACTGCTTCTTCCAGGAGATCTGCCCGCAGCTCGAACGGCAAGGCATCGAGTTCGTCAGCTGCCAGCTTCTCGAGGAGCGCCAGCAGGCGCTGCTGCGTCGCCATTTCCGGGACGAGATCTATCCGGTGCTGACCCCGCTGGCCTTCGATACGGGCCACCCCTTCCCGTTCATGTCCAACCTCTCGCTGAACCTGGCCATCGAACTCGAGGACGAAGAGACCCGTACGGTACGTTTCGCCAGGGTCAAGGTTCCCGGCACCCTGCCACGTATCCTCCGCCTCGACGACATCGACGGGCTCAAGTTCGGGGACGACACGGTACGCCTCGTCTGGATGGAGAACTTCATCGAATACAACCTCGACCAGCTCTTCCCGAAGATGCGCATCCTGCAGTGCCACCCGTTCAGGATCATCCGGGATGCGGACATCGAGATCGAAGAAGACGAGGCGGGCGACCTTCTCGAGAGCATCGAGCAGGGTATCCGTTCGCGGCGCTATGGCAAGGTGGTACGACTCGACATCACGCCCGACATGCCGCTCTCCGTCAGGAAACTGCTGGTGCAGAACCTCGAGGTCTACGAGCGGAACGTCTACGAGATCGGGGGAGTGCTCGGCCTCAGTTCGGTCATGGAGCTGCTGAGGATCGACCGGCCAGGCCTCAAGGACGAGCCGTTCGTGCCCCACTGCCCCCAGGAGGGCGCAACCGGAGCGGCCGGCATGTTCGCCCTGATGCAGTCCGGCGACCTGCTCCTGCACCACCCGTACGACTCGTTCGCCCCCGTGGAGGAGCTGATCTGGCAGGCGGCGCGCGACCCCGAGGTCCTCTCGATCAAGCAGACCCTCTACCGGGTCGGCAGCAACTCGCCCGTCGTCAAGGCGCTGATGTTCGCCGTCGAACAGGGCAAGCAGGTCGCGGTGCTGGTGGAGCTCAAGGCCCGTTTCGACGAGGAGAACA
The DNA here is from genome assembly GCA_900299075.1 of Chlorobi bacterium Chlorobi_1. GTDB lineage: Bacteria > Bacteroidota > Chlorobiia > Chlorobiales > Chlorobiaceae > Chlorobaculum. The sequence goes on along the minus strand of OMIK01000093.1, from coordinate 30,438 downwards.
ACATCGTCTGGGCCAGGGCGCTCGAGGATGTCGGCGCACACGTCGTCTACGGCCTCCCTGGCCTGAAGACCCACGCCAAGCTGACGCAGATCGTCCGGCGGGAGCAGGGGCGGCTCTGCCACTACCTGCACCTCGGAACCGGCAACTACAACCCGGCAACCGCGAAGGTCTATACCGACTACAGCTACTTCACGACCAACCGGGCGCTGGCCGACGACGTCTCGGAGCTGTTCAACTCCCTGACCGGCTACTCGAAGAACCGGCGCTACCAGTCGCTCATCGTCTCGCCCGTCAACACCCGCCAGTGGATCATGTCGATGATCGAGCGGGAGTCCGGATGGCAGCAGCGGGAAGGCAGCGGCCACATCATCCTGAAGATGAACGCCCTCGTGGACGAGGAGGTGATCAGGGCGCTCTACCGGGCCTCGTGCGACGGCGTTCGCATCGACCTGCTTGTCAGGGGCATCTGCTGCCTGAAACCGGGGATCCCTGGGGTGAGCGACAACATCAGCGTTTCGAGCATCATCGGGCGCTTCCTCGAACACAGCCGCGTCTACTATTTCGGGAACGGCGGCAGGGGGGAGCTCTTCCTCGGCAGCGCCGATTTCATGCCCAGGAACCTCGACAAGCGCGTCGAGACCATCTTCCCGGTCGTCGACCGCCGCCTGGTCGATTCGGTCAGGGCGGACCTGGAGCTCATGCTCTCGGACAACAGGAAGTCATGGCAGATGCAGCCGGACGGCAGTTACGCCAGAAGGCGCGAGGGGCGGCCGGTCAACAGCCAGAAGCTCTTTATGCGGCAATCGTCAAAAAGGAAGAAACACCACAAAACCAAAGTCAACGGCATATGAAAATCGCAGTCGGAAGCGACCACGCAGGTTATGAGATGAAGAAGTACGTCCTCTCCTGGCTCGAGGGCCAGGGGCACGACATCCAGGATATGGGGCCCTTTTCGGAGGAGTCGGTCGACTATCCCGATTTCGCCCGCAAGGTCGCCGAATCGGTCGCCGAAGGCAGGCATGAGCAGGGTATCCTCATGTGCGGCACGGGGATCGGGGTCTCGATCGCAGCCAACAAGGTCCACGGTATCCGTGCGGCCCTGGCCTGCAGCCCCGAATTCGCCGCGCTCGCCCGCCAGCACAACAACGCCAACGTGCTCTGCTTCTCGGCGCGATTCAACGACACGTCGACGGTGGGCAGGATCCTCGAGAGCTGGTTCGGTGCGGGGTTCGAGGGGGGACGCCACCAGCGCCGCATCGACAAGATCGAATCCTGCTGCTGAATGACCTCGACCTTCTCCATGGCGATCGAGCCCGGCTACCCGGTGTTCGGCATCGACGATCCGGCTGCGGAAGCGGCACATCGGCTCGCCGATGCCGGCCTACAGGCGGCCCCGGTGCTCGACGGGAAGCGCTATGCCGGCATGGCGTCCCTTTCGGGAATCCTCGCAGGCAGGAAGGGCTTCCCTGCGAAGCAGGCCACCCTCCGCTCCATCACCCTCAAGCCGGTGCCCGGCTTCGCAGGGAATACGGGGATCATCGAGAGCCTGGGCGTGCTTGCCGAGGTGGATTCGGAGGTGATCGCGGTACTCGACGAGCAGATGGAGTACCTCGGCGCGGTCACCAGGCGCACGCTGTTCAGGACGGTAGCGGAATGGCTGCATCCCGAACCGGATGCATCGACGATCGAACTGCAGGTGCCGCCTCCCGGAGCCAGGCTTTCGGAGATCGTGGCCGCCATCGAAAAAAACGATGCGGTCGTGCTGAATTGCTCCTCCAAGCCCTTCGGGACGACGGGTGAAGCGCAGCTGCTGACGGTCAGGGTGCTGAGCCACGACTTCTACCGGCTCGTCAGGAACCTCGAACGGTACGGCTACCTCATCACCTACCACACCCCCTATCCCGGCTCCGGGTACGATGATATGCGCGAAAAGGCGCTCGAGTTCATCCGCTATATGGATATGTGACTGTAACCATCATTATCAGAATACTTTATGCAAGTCGTACCATCCAGCAGCCTTGCCGCCAGGATCAGGCAGGCGGCAAGGGATATCCAGCCGGAGGTCGTGGAGCTGCGTCGTGAGATCCACCGTCATCCCGAGCTCTCCTACCAGGAGTTCAGGACGACGGCCCTCATCAGGGAGTACCTCGTCGGCCTCGGCATCGACCCGGAACCGCAACTGCTCGAGACCGGAGTGGTGGCGCTCATCAGGGGCAACGCGGCACCGGCTTCCGGTGAGCGCAGGACGGTCGCGCTTCGCGCCGACATCGACGCGCTGCCGGTGCAGGAGGAGAACTCCCACGGCTTCTGCTCGATGGAGGGCGGTTGCATGCACGCCTGCGGGCACGACATGCACTCGGCGATGCTCCTCGGTGCGGCGAAGGTGCTGTCGGGCATTCGCGACGAGTTGGCCGGTGACGTCCTGCTTATCTTCCAGCCTGCCGAGGAGAAGGATCCCGGAGGGGCGAAGCCGCTGATCGACGCAGGCCTCCTCGATACCTACCGCCCCTCGGCGATCTTCGCCCAGCACTGCTTCCCGAGCGTCCCGACCGGAAGCGTGGCCATGAGCAAGGGGAGCTTCATGGCTGCGGCCGACGAACTCTACATCACCATCACCGGCCAGGGAGGGCACGCGTCGGCTCCCCATCGGACCCGAGACCCTATCGTCGCCTCGGCCCATATCGTCACCGCATTGCAGCATCTGGTCAGCAGGGTTGCCCCGCCGCACGAATCGGCCGTGCTCTCGATCTGCTCGATCAACGGCGGCAACGCCACCAACGTCATTCCGGGCAAGGTGTCGATGATGGGGACGATGCGCACGATGAACGAGGAGCTGCGAGCCAGGCTGCACGACCGCTTCAGGCGGACGATCATGCAGGTCGCCGACGCGTTCGACGTCGAGGCGGAGATCGAGATACGGACCGGCTATCCGGTGCTCTACAATGATCCGGAGAAGACCGACCTCGCCTGGGAAGCGGCAAAAGCCTACCTCGGGGAGGGAAGGGTCCTCCATTCGGAACCCCTCATGACCGCCGAGGATTTCGCCTATTACCTGCAGCAATGCCCCGGGACCTTCTGGCAGATCGGCACCGGCAGGGAGGGGATGCCGCCGGGCAACAACCTCCACTCGCCGACCTTCGACCCGGACGAGTCGAGCCTGGAGACCGGCGTCGGCCTGATGAGCTACCTGGCGGCCAGTTGCCTGGCGGGGTAGAGTTGGTGCCGTGCCTCCTGTTCCCTCTCGGGAGCGATAGCGAAAGGTGATGGCTGTATTCAAGGACAAAAAAAAGACGGTGCCGAAAAACACCGTCTTTTTTTGTCCTTAAGATCCCGTTGATCCCTGAAGTCCTTTTTTCCCTCCTCTCTTCAGGCTTTGCCGTTGGAGCCGAGCACATTGACGATCTTGTGCTTGTAGAGCTCCTTGAGGGAGTCGCGGGCCGGGCCGAGGTACTTGCGCGGGTCGAACTCTTCGGGCTTCTCGTTGAATACCTTGCGGATGGCGGCGGTCATGGCAAGGCGCCCGTCGGAATCGATGTTGATCTTGCAGACGGCCGAGCGTGCGGCCTCCCTGAGCTGGTCTTCGCCGATGCCGATGGCATCCTTGAGCTTGCCGCCGTGGGCGTTGATGGTCTTCACCAGCTCCTGCGGCACCGAGGAGGCGCCGTGCAGCACGATGGGGAAGCCCGGGATGCGCTGCTCGATCTCGTGGAGGATGTCGAGCCTGATCTTCGGGTCTTCGCCCGGCTTGAACTTGAAGGCGCCGTGCGAGGTGCCGATGGCGATGGCGAGGCTGTCGACGCCGGTCTTGCCGACGAAGTCCTCGACCTGGTCGGGTTCGGTGTAGGTGTGGTGCGCTGCGTGGACCTCGTCCTCGATGCCGGCAAGCACGCCGAGTTCACCTTCGACCGTGACGTCGTGCTGGTGGGCGTACTCCACGACCTGGCGGGTGAGCTTCACGTTATCCTCGTAGCTGAGGTGGGAACCGTCGATCATGACCGAGGAGAAACCGGTCTCGATGCAGTCCTTGCAGAGCTCGAAGCTGTCGCCGTGGTCGAGGTGCAGCACGATCGGGATCTGCTTGCCGAGCTCGGCCGCATATTCCACGGCGCCGGCCGCGAGATGGCGGAGCAGCGTCTGGTTGGCGTAGCTGCGGGCACCCTTTGAAACCTGCAGGATGACGGGCGACGAGGTTTCGACGCACGCCATGACGATCGCCTGGAGCTGCTCGAGGTTGTTGAAGTTGTAGGCGGGGATGGCGTAGCCGCCCTTGACCGCACCGGCGAACATATCACGGCTGTTGACCAGTCCAAGCTCTTTATAACTGGTGTGCTTCTTTTGCATAAAAGGCTCTCCTTTTGTTTTTGTAGGTAACCGGATCAGATTTTTTATACGATCCTTAAAAAAAACGGGTCTCGCTGAAAGAGTCTGAAGTAATCTGAATATATTGGATTCTGCAGACAGTTACATGGCAATCCGTTCCATTCCACAGAATTCACAACCAGCATCGTCGACGATGATGAAGAAGCTTCGCGCCCCTGTTTTTTCGATCCTGCTCCTCTCCTTCACCCTGATACTTCCCGGAGCTGCCGGGCTTGCCGCAACCGGCCGTGCAGCATCTGCCACCCTGAAGCCGACTGCGTCCGAACAGGAGGCGTCCAGGTACATCTCCCAGTACCTCCTGCAGAACCATTACCGAAAGGTACCGGCGAACGACTCGCTCTCCCAGCAGGTGTTCAACCGCTACCTGGAGAACCTCGACGGCAACCGCAGCTACTTCATGGCATCCGAAGTCGACCGGCTCAGGAGGGAGGTCGGGGCGAGGATAGACGACGACTTCGTCTCCGGGAATCCGACTGCAGGCTTCACGATCTACAACCTCTTCATGCAGCGGGCCCGGGAGAAGATGGAGTTCATGATCTCCACGCTGAAGTCCGGCACCAAATTCAACTTCACCGTGCCCGACACCTTCGGTATCGACCGGAAGAGCGCCCCATGGCCAGCCGACAGGAACCAGCTCCAGGAGCTCTGGCGGAAAGAGCTCAAGTACCAGTACCTTGGCATGAAGTACGCGGGGGACGGCAACCGGAACATCAACTCAGCCCTCGTCAAGAGCTACACCAACCGCCTCAAGCTGCTCGAGCGCCAGAAGCCGGAGGACGCGTTCCTGGCCTACACCTACGCGCTGACCACCTCGTTCGATCCCCATACCTCCTACTTCTCGCCGGAGGAGTTCGAGAACTTCCAGATCGACATGAGCCGTTCGCTCGAAGGGATCGGAGCGAAGCTCCAGACCGAAAACGAGTACACCGTGGTCAACGAGATCATCCCCGGAGGCCCGGCATTCAAGAGCAACCTGCTGAAGAAGGGCGACAAGATCGTCGGCGTCGGCCAGGGCAACGCCGGGGAGGTCGTCGATGTGGTCGGATGGAGGATCAACGACGTCGTCAGGCTGATCCGCGGGAAGAAGGGGACGGTCGTACGCCTGAGCATCCTCCCGTCAAGCCAGGCGGGCAAGGGCCCGTCGAAGGTCATCCGACTGGTGCGGGACCGCGTCGACCTCCAGGAGCAGGCGGCCCAGAAAAAGATCATCACACAGGACGGACACCGGATCGGCGTCATCGTCATCCCCTCGTTCTACCTCGACTTCGAGGGTGAACGACAGCAGAAGAAGAACTATGCCAGCACCTCGAGGGACGTGGCAAGAATACTCGGCGAGCTGAAGCAGCAGAAGGTCGAAGGCATCATCATCGACCTGCGGGAAAACGGCGGCGGATCGCTCGAGGAGGCGGTCAACGTGACCGGCCTGTTTATCCACGACGGCCCGGTCGTCCAGGTCAGCGACTCGAGGGGCGGCAAGACCGTGCTGCGCGACGAGGACGCCCGGGAGCAGTACGACGGCCCGCTGGTCGTGCTGGTGAACCGTTACAGCGCGTCGGCCTCCGAAATCTTCGCCGCGGCGATCCAGGATTACGGAAGGGGGCTGATCGTCGGCGAACGCACCTTCGGCAAGGGTACCGTGCAGAGCATCGTGCGCCTCCAGCGTCCGTTCAGCATCTTCGGCAAGCAGCCCGACCTCGGGCAGCTCAAGCTGACGATCGCCAAGTTCTACCGCGTCTCCGGGGGAAGCACCCAGCATCTCGGCGTCAACCCCGACATTCTCCTGCCGTCGATGATCGACTCCGCAAGCGTCGGAGAGGACACCTACACCAGCAGCCTCCCGTGGACGACCACGGGCAAAGCGCCCTACACGCCGGAAAACAACGTCACCAGGGAGGATATCGCGGCGGTGAAGGCAAAATTCCAGGAACAGGCTGCGAAAGACCCGACCTACCAGGCCTACCTCAGGGACCAGGCGACCCTGAGCCGCTTCAGGAAGCGCAAGGAGGTTTCCCTGGCCGAATCGGCATTCAAGAGCGAAGCCCAGGCCCTGAAGCATATCCAGGAGCGTTGGGGCCAGGACAAGCCTGGCAAGAAGAAGACCGACATCCTCATGCAGGAGGCAGGAGTCATCCTGAACGACCTTTCGGCCCGCAAACCGGGCAGGAAATCGGGATAGGGGCGGTCAGTCAAGCTGACCGTTCCCCTCCCACACCACCCGGCATGCGGGTCCGCACCGGGCGGCTCGAAAAGTTGAGGTTATGAGAGACGGGGCAGTCCCATTCGGTCGAACCAGGCAATGGGTATGATCCTGTTCAGCTCCATATTGCTGTTATGCCACCACCTTTTGGCGTTGGCCGCTATTCTGGCTGCCTGTTCACGGTTCGCACCCATCTTTCGCAGTTCATCATACATCGTTCTTCCCCGCCGCCAGTGCTTCAGTTGCAATGCGCGCAATCGGTGACGCAGCCATTCGTCCAGCTCCCTGAATTTCCCTGGCGTCTGGGCCATCCCGAAGTAGGACTTCCATCCCGGCAGGTAGCTTCTCAGCTCGCTGATGACTTGCTGCATGCTCCGCCCTCCTGACCGTTTGGTCTTCTGTCGTATGCGCGTCTTGAAGGTCTCTATGGCTTTCTTCGATACTGCTCGCTTTACCTCCTTTCCTGACCCTCCCCATAGGCAGTAGGCAAGGAAATTCCGTCCGCGGGCTTCACTCACCGACGTCTTGTTTTCGTTGACCTTCAAGTGAAGTTTCCCGTAGAGCCGGCGCAGCCCTTTCAGCACTCGTTCACCAGCCTTCTGACTGTGCACATACACATTGCAGTCATCGGCGTATCGAACAAATTTGTGGCCTCGCTTTTCCAACTCCCGGTCGACCTCATCCAGCAACACGTTGGCCAGTAATGGTGACAGCGGACCTCCTTGCGGAGTTCCCTCATGCCGCTCCATAACCACGCCGCCATCCATGATGCCCGCGTCAAGATAGCGCCGAATCAGCCGCAGTACTCGCTTGTCGCTGATTCGTCTTGACAGCCGATCCATCAGGATGTCATGATTGACCCGATCGAAAAACTTTTCCAGATCGACATCTACGACCACTTCGTAGCCGTCCTGCACGTATTGCTGTGCTTGCAGCACCGCTCCATGCGCATTCCTGCCCGGTCGGAAGCCGTAGCTTGATTCTGGGAATGTGGGATCAATCATTGGTTGCAGGACTTGCAACAGGGCTTGCTGGATCAGCCGGTCGGTTACCGTCGGTATCCCGAGTTCTCTCTGACCTCCTCCGGCTTTAGGAATCTGCACCCGGCGCACCGGTACGGGGAGGTACCTCCCCTCGAACAGATCCTCTTTGAGCCGGGGCCAGTCGGTTCTCAGCTTCTCGATCGTTTCCCCGATCGTCAATCCGTCCGCCCCTGCACTGCCACCATTGGCCTTGACCCGTTTCCAGGCCTGCACCATGTTGGCTCTCGCGAACGCTTGCTCCAGCAAGTCGTTTCGCCCCAAACCCTCTTGTTCATTTCGCGCCAGCCGCGCTTCATCGTGTCCGTTTCCTTCCATGGCTTCACCATGACCCTTCACGGCACACCCCGATTTCTCGGGCTTCTGATGCCTTGCGTGACTGAGCAACATGACTTCCGGTTTTCCTTTTCGTTCGGCTCTTCGCCCTCTTATCGCGGGCTACTATGGCCCCTGCTGACTTCTCGCTCCGGCTTACACCGTCGCCCTTTCAGGCACGAGGCGAGATCTCCCCAGGTAAGAACGCAATCCTTCCCCGCACAACCGCCGGATTTACGTCGCCTGAACCTTGACCACGAGAGCTTTGCAGTCATTGGCCTGCTCGCCCTGTTCGGCACCGCCTTCTATCCGGTTCTTGTCCATCGGCTCGCGGTTTCGTTCCACGCTTCCTCCCCACACTTGGTCGCCCTCATGCAGTTGCGCTTCTCTTCGCTCGCTGTGGTCAACTCACGGGAGGACTTTCACCTCCAAGATTGCGCCCATGCTGGGCGCACACACGCAGAAGGGCGCCCGTCGGGCGCCCTTGCTGTTTCCGGCCTCCCGGCAAACGGATTATCCCATGGCCGCCCTCGCCCGGGCGATCTGCTCCTCCACGGAGCGGAACGAACAGCTTCCGGCGGTTTTCTTGGAGTTGACGCTGGCATCGGGCTTCAGGTCGTCGTAGATCCCCTCGTCGAAGGCCTCGGAGAAGGTGCGGTATTCGTCGAGGCCGATCGTCGGAAGGCTCTTGCCCTGCTCGATGGCGTAGCCGACGATCTTGCCGGTGATCCGGTGGGCGTCGCGGAAGGGGATCTGCTTCCTGACGAGGTACTCGGCGATCTCGGTCGCCAGGCTCAGGTCGTCCGCGGTCAGCTTCGCCAGGCGTTCCTCGTTGAGCCAGGTGTTCTCGATCATCCTCCTGAAGATGGAGAGGCTCTGCGCGGTCGTCTCGGCGGTGTCGAAGAGCGGCGGCTTGTCCTCCTGCATGTCGCGGTTGTAGGAGAGCGGCAGCCCCTTCATGATGGTCAGGATGTTCATCAGGTTGCCGTAGACTCGGCCGGTCTTGCCGCGGACCAGTTCGGCGATGTCGGCGTTCTTCTTCTGCGGCATGATGGATGAGCCGGTCGCGAAGGCGTCGCTGATGCCCAGGTAGTTGAACTCCGCCGAGCTCCAGAGGATCACATCCTCGGAGAAGCGCGACAGGTGCATCATGATCGTCGCGCAGGTCGAGATGAACTCGATCACCAGGTCGCGGTCGCTGACCGCGTCGATGCTGTTGGTGAAAACACCGTCGAATTCAAGCAGCTCGGCCGAACGCGCCGTGTTGAGCGGCAGGGTGCTCCCGGCGAATGCGGCGGCGCCGAGCGGCGAGACGTTGGCCCGCTTGCGCAGGTCGGCGAGGCGACCGGCATCGCGGCCGAACATCGAGTGCCACGCCATGTAGTAGTGGCCTGCCGACATCGGCTGGGCGCGCTGCAGGTGGGTGTAGCCGAACATGATCGTCCCCTGGTAGCGTTCGGCCTTGTCGAGCAGGGTGGACTGCATCTGTCCGATCAGCGCGACGAGCCGGTCGATGTTCCGGCGCAGGTAGAGGCGGGTGTCGGTGGCGACCTGATCGTTGCGGCTCCTGCCGGAGTGCAGCTTGCCCGCGGCTGGCCCGATCAGCTCCTTCAGCCGGTTCTCGATCACCGTATGGATATCCTCGTCCTCCCAGACCGGCACGAGGGCGCCGGATTCGAGCTCCATCTCCACGGCCTTCAGCCCGTCGACGATCTGCCTGGCCTCCTCGGTCGAGATGATCCCCTCTTCGGAAAGCATGGTCGCATGGGCGATGGAGCCCTGGATATCTTCGCGGTAGAGGAGCCCGTCGATATGGACGGAGGAGGAGAACTTCAGCGCCTCGCGGTCGAACGGCTGCGAAAACCTGCTCTGCCAGAGGAGTTCCTTCTGATTGGAGTTGGACATGGGTGTGATAAACGGTTACTGGTTGGTACTGCCGGAAGATACGCGAAATAGTGGAGAGTTGATAGTTGATAGTTGCGGCTGGCCGGGACCGAAAGCCCAGTCTGTCACTGCCCGGTTTGGATTTGCCCCTGACGACCGGTTTACAACCGGTATAAAAAAAGGAGGGCCTCAGCCCTCCTCTTCAATGATCAACCATCGACTATCAGCTGTTCTTGTTGACTTCGTGGAAGGTCTTCAGGCCGAGGCCGTAGATCTTGATGAATCCTTCGGCCGCCTTGTGGTCGAAGGTGTCGGCTTCAGTGTAGGTCGCCAGCGCCTCGTTGTAGAGGGAGAAGGGGGAGTTCCTGCCGAGCAGCGACATGGAGCCCTTGTAGAGCTTCACCCTGACCATGCCGGTCACCGGCTTCTGGGTCTCGTCCACGAAGGCGTCCAGCGCCTGGCGCATCGGGGAGAACCAGGTGCCGTTGTAGATGATGTTGGCGTAATCCTGGCTGATGTTCTTCTTGTACTGGAACACCGACTTCTCGAGGACGAGGCGCTCGAGCTCCCGGTGGGCGAAGTGCAGGATCGTGGCGGCCGGGGCCTCGTAGATCTCGCGGGACTTGATGCCGACCACGCGGTTCTCGACCATGTCGAGGCGGCCGACGCCGTTTTTCGCACCGAGCTCGTTGAGCTTCACGATCAGGTCGAGGCCGGCCATCTGCTTGCCGTCGAGCGCGACGGGCACGCCCTGGACGAACTCGATGTCGACCACGGTCGCTTCGTCGGGAGCCTTCTCGGGAGCGGTCGTAATCTGGTAGGCGTCGGCCGGCGGCGGCACCATCGGGTCCTCGAGCACGCCGCACTCGATGCTGATGCCCCAGATGTTCTCGTCGATCGAGTAGGGGTTCTTCTTGGTGGCCGAGACCGGGATATTGTGCTCCATCGCGTAGGCGATCTCCTGCTCGCGCGAGGTGAACTCCCAGATACGGAGCGGAGCGATCACCTTCATCTGCGGGGCGAGCGCGGCGAAGGTCACCTCGAATCGCACCTGGTCGTTGCCCTTGCCGGTGCAGCCATGGGTAAGCATGGTGCAGTCCTCGGCCTTGGCCACGTCGACGAGCGCCTTGGCGAGCAGCGGGCGGCCGAGGGCGGTGGCGAGCGGGTAGACGTCCTCGTAGAGGGCGCCGGCCTTGAGGGCGCGCCAGATGTACTCCTCGACGAACTGCTTCTTCAGGTCGACGAAGTGGAAGGAGGAGGCGCCGGTGGCGATCGCCTTGCCCTCGAGGTTGTCGATCTCCATCTGCTGGCCGAGGTTGCCGGTGACGGCGACGATCTCGGCATCGTACTTGTCCTTCAGCCACTTGATCATGACTGACGTGTCGAGGCCGCCGGAGTAGGCGACCGCAATTTTTTCCTTGCTCATGCTGCGGTACTGGTTTTCATGGTTGTGAAAGGCTTTTCAGAATATAGGATTTGACCTCCGATATTTTCGCGACGGATGCCGGAATCACGAGCACCGTGTCGTCACCGGCGATGGTGCCGAGGATCGCGGAGCCCCGGAGTCGGTCGAGGAAGGAGGCGACGCCGTGGGCGCGCCCAGGCAGCGTCCGGATGATGATCGAGGTTTCGTTCGAGGCGACCGAGAGCACCTCCATGCCGACCAGCTCCCTGATGATCTCCTCGGAGGAGGCCTCGGGAAGTTCCAGCCGGTAGCCCTGCCCGGAGCGCTTCCTGACGATGCCGAGTTCGGCGAAGTCCCTCGACAGGGTGGCCTGGGCGACCCTGATGCCGGCCGCCTTCAGGAGGCCGAGCAGTTCGAGCTGGCCGCCCACCTCGCGGCTTTCGACCAGTTCGCGGATCTTGCGCTGCCGGTGCGCCTTGTTCATCTCGGGCACGGGGTCAGGCCTTCAGGCTGTTTGCCGCCCGCATGAGGCGGTGGGTCAGGTGGAACTTGCGGTACTCGTCGTGGTTCATCAGCTTGACCATGAGCGCCTTCTGGACGTGCAGGCGGTTCTCCGCCTCGTCGATAATGATCGACTGTGCGCCGTCCATCACCTCGGCGCTGATCTCCTGGCCGCGGTGGGCGGGCATGCAGTGCATGACGACCGCCGATGGCTTCGCCTCGGCGAGCAGGGCGCTGTTGATCTGGTAATCCTTGAAGACCTTGAGCCGCTCGGCGGACTCCTCCTCCTGGCCCATGCTGGTCCAGACATCGGTGTAGAGCACGTCGGCGTCCCTTGCTGCCAGGAAGGGGTCGTGGACGATCTCGATCTTCCCTTTGGCGTGGCTGCGCGCCTGCTGGAGCAGGTGCTCGTCGGGCATGTAGCCGGGAGGGCAGGTGAGCACGAAGTGGAAGGGGAGGATGCCGGCAAGCTCGATCCAGGAGTTGGCCACGTTGTTGCCGTCGCCGACGAAGACCACCTTGATGCCGTCGTGCCAGAGCCCTTTTTCATAGAGGGTGAAGGCGTCGGCAAGGATCTGGCAGGGGTGCGACAGGTCGGTCAGGGCGTTGATGACCGGGATGTCCGCATGGGCGGCGAGCGTCTCGATGATCGAGTGGTCGTGCAGCCGTGCCACGATGGCGTCGTTGTAGCGGGAGAGCAATCGGGCGATATCCTCGACCGACTCGCGTTCGCCGACGCCGATCGCCTTGCCTTCGAGGCTGATGGCGTGGCCGCCGAGCTCGAAGACGCCGAGCTCGAAGGAGACCCTGGTGCGCAGGGAGGGCTTGCTGAAGATCATGGCCACCGTCTTGTGCCTGATCGGCCTGAACTCGTCGCTGTTGCGGTTCTGCTCGCGGTTGCGCTTGATATGGAGCGAGTAGTCGAAGAGCTCGATGATCTTGCCGGCATCCAGGCCGGTGAATCCGAGGAAGTCGCGTTTTGTCCTGTTCTGCCGGGCCTCGTGGTGGCTCATGGTCCCTGTTCCTGTGGTTTTGATGGGTTTATGATTCGATTTCGATGACGAACTGCGTACCTACCCCCTCGTCGGTGAAGATCTCGAGCAGGAGCGAGTGGAGCTGCTTGCCGTCGACAAGGTGCACCTTGCCCACGCCGCCGTCGAGCGTCTGGTAGGCCGAGACCACCTTGGGGATCATGCCGCCGGTGATGATTCCCTTCTCGATGAAGTCCGCGGCATCCGACTTGCACACCGTCTTGAGGAAACGGTTGCCGACCCGAACCCCCTCGACGTCGCTCACGTAGATCAGCTTCTCGGCCTTCAGCGCCACGGCGATGGCCGCCGCCGCGTCGTCGGCGTTGATGTTATAGACGTTGCTCTCGAGGGCGAAGCCGATCGGGGCGATCACCGGGATGAGCCCAGCGGTGCAGAGCAGGTCGATGTACTTGGTGTTGATCTCGGCCACGTCGCCGACCAGGCCGAGGGTCGAGGCCTTCGGCGAAGGCACGGCCCGGATGGTGTCGGCATCGAGGCCGCTCACCCCCACGGCGTTGCCGCCATCCTCGTTGATGAGCTGCACGATATCCTGGTTCACCTTGCCGGCAAGGGTCATCTGCACCACGTTGATCGTCTCGCGGTCGGTGACACGCTTGCCGTGCACGAAGGTGGTCTCGAGCCCGAGCCGGTCGCAGGTCTTCGTGATGGCATCGCCGCCGCCGTGGACGATGACGACGTTGATGCCGACCTTCCTGAGCAGGGTGACGTTCTCGGCGAAGGTGTTCTTGAGCACCTCGTCCTTCATGGCTGCGCCGCCGTACTTGATGACGAAGGTCTTGCCCTCGAACTGGCGGATGTAGGGCAAGGCTTCGATGAGCACCTGGCCGATAGCCTGGCGGGGTTTGCTGCCCTCCGGGCGGAATTCGCTGCAGATCTGTTCCATGGCGGATGCTGGTGAATGGTGGAGGTATCCGGTCAGCTGCGGTAGCTGCCGTTGATTTCGATGTATCGCTTGCTCAGGTCGCAGGTCCAGACCGTGGCCCTGCCTTGGCCGTTGCCCAGGCTGACCCTGATGGTGTAGGCCTCCTTCGAGATGACCCGCTTGGCCTCCTCCTCGGAGAAACCGGCGTCGAGGCCCGGCTTCAGGATCGGCAGGGCGTCGAACCAGACGGCGAGCTCTTCCTGGACGAAAACGGCGCCGGAGCGTCCGACCGCCGCGATGATGCGCCCCCAGTTGGCGTCCTCGCCGTGGATGGCCGTCTTGACGAGCGGTGAGTTGGCCACGGTCATGGCGGCCATCTGCGCCTCGTCGTCGTTTCGTGCGCCCTCGATGCGGATTTCGACGAACTTGGTCGCCCCCTCGCCGTCGACCACGATGAGCTGCGCCAGCATGCTCATGACCGAGCGGAGCGCCTCGCCGAAGATGCGGCTGTCCTCGGAGCCCCTGGCGACGGCCGGGCCTCTGCCGCTGGCGAGGATCGCCGCCATGTCGTTGGTGCTGGTGTCGCCATCCACCGTGATCGCGTTGAAGCTCACGGCGTTAGCCGCCGAGAGGTGCTCCTGGAGCAGCTCCGGCCCGATCGAGGCGTCGGTGCAGAGGAAGGCGAGCATAGTGGCCATGTTGGGGCAAATCATGCCCGACCCCTTGGCGATGCCGGCGATCCTCGCCGTGCCGCCGGAGAGCGCCACGTCGACCGCAAAGAACTTCGGGAAGGTGTCGGTGGTCATGATCGCCTCAGCGGCGGCGCGCCACTGCTGCGGTCCCGAAGCCTCCGTGAGGGCAGGCATGGCCGCCTCGATCCTGTCGACAGGCAGCAGCTGGCCGATAACTCCGGTCGAGGCCACGAGCACCTCTTCAGGGGAGATCCCGAAGGCGGCGGCCGTCTCTGCAGCCATGCGGGCGGCATCCTCCAGCCCCCTGGCTCCGGTGGCCGCGTTGGCGTTGCCGCTGTTGCACACCACCGCGCGCATCCTGCCGTTCGAGGCGGCCAGATGCCGCTTCGACAGCTCGACCGGAGCCGCGCAGCATCGGTTGGTCGTGAAAACCGAGGCCGCACTGGAGGGGCCGTCGCAGAACAGGAGCATGAGGTCCCTGCGCTGCGGCTTGATGCCGGCATTGACGCCGGAGAGGGTGAATCCCTCGGGCCAGTAGTCCGCACCCGCCTCTTCGGGCAGCACGCGCGTCACCCCTGAGGGGAGCGGATTCCTTGAAAACAGGGAGTCGACAGCCGAAGCCGCCTTTGCGAATGGTTCCACGCTGGTTCGTATGGTTTCAGGTTCTCAGAGCAGGCCCGTCGTTTCGTCGATGCCGAGCATGAGGTTCATGTTCTGCACCGCCTGGCCGGCGGCCCCTTTCACCAGGTTGTCGATGGCCGTGACGATCACGAGCGAACGGTCGCCCTGCCAGGCGATGCTGATGTCGCAGTAGTTCGTGTGGGCCACATGGCGCACCTCGGTAATGCCTTCACGCAGGCGGACGAACGGGGCATCCGCATAGAAGTCGCCATAGAGGCTCCCGATCGAATCCTTCGGGACTGGAGCGGCGAGCTGCACGTTCAGCACCGAGTAGATACCCCTGACGTAGGGGGCGATCATCGGCGTGAAGACGAACCGGAACGAGGGATCGGTGGCGGAGGTGCCCAGCGCCTGCACGATCTCGGGAGTGTGCTGGTGCATCCCGACCTTGTAGGCGCGCATGTTGCCGCTCATCTCGGAGAAGGAGAGCTCGGTCCTGGAGCTCCTGCCGGCCCCGGAGATCCCCGAAACGGCGGTGACGTTCACCGATTCTACCGGAACCATCCCTGCAGCGCCCGTGAAAAGGGGAGCAAGGCCAAGGATGATGCTGGTCGCGTAGCACCCGGGGTTGCTGATGGCCGACGATCCGGCGATCGCGTCGCGGTAGAGCTCCGGCATGCCGTACTGGAGCACCGCCTCGGGAGCCTTGGCGCCTCCGTAGAACTTCAGGTGTTCGTCGACGCTCCTCAGCCTGAAGTCGCCTGAGAGGTCGACGACCTTCTTGCCGGCGGAGAGCAGCCCGGGCACCAGCCGCAGCGCCTCGCCGTGCGGAAGCGCGAGGAAATAGATGTCACTGTCGGCCTGGCCGGAATAGGATTCGAATACCCGGTTGCAGGCAATGGCGGGGTAGAGTTCGGAAAAATGTTTCCCGGCCTGGGTATGGGCGTAGATCGACTCGAGTGTGATTGCCGGATGCTTCACGAGGAGGCCGGTCAGTTCCGCGCCCGAATAACCCGATGCGCCGATGATCGATACCGTGTAATTCTGCTGCTCCATGGGCTTCGTTTCTCCCTGTTGTCCAATGTTCCGGGTGGCTTCCGACCTTCATGAATAAATATCCGGGAAGGCGGATATATTACAGAATTCGATCAGATTTTCAATAGCCGAAATCCCCCCGGGACATTTTTTTTGGACCGACGTCAGGATTGCCCTCATGTTCTTTTTTTCCATATATTTATAGAAAGTCTCAAGGAGACTGCGACCCTCCGCTCAACGAACCCGGAACCGCATGGAGAACAGGGCCCGGAACATAGCCATCGCGATCGTGCTCGCCGCAGCCCTCCTGGTGCCGCTTTGGCTGTGGATGCGGCCGCAGCCGGAAGGCAGGCAGACCCATTCGATCGTGCCGACCGTAAGCGCGACCAGCGGCGACGCCTCGGTGGCGGTGGATCGCTCCCTCATGACGGTGATGGAGCTCCAGTTGAAGAGTTTTTCCGCCCATTATCCCGAGGCCAGGGTATCGCTTTCTCCCGAACCGTCCGGCCGCACGGTCCTCCGCCTCCTCGACCGGGAGGCCGGAGGCGCGGTGGTCGACGGGGCGCTCATCAGGGAAGAGGATTCGGTGGTGGCGACGCTGAAACGACCGCTCCGGCGCGAACCGATCGCCAGGAATGCGCTCGTCTTTATCGTGAACCGCGACAACCCGGTCAGGTCGGTCTCCATCCCGGACCTCAGGAAGCTCTTCTCCGGTAGGCTCAACGACTGGCAGGCGCTCGGAGGCAGACCAGGCCCCATCACCGTCTGCATCGACGGCGGCGATTTCCGCTCCCGCGCCGTTCTCTCCTCGGCACTCTTCGGAAAATCCATGCACATCTCGGCGGCCGCGACGAGGGATGTCGCCCAACTCCTTTCGCGCGTCGCTGAAGACCCGCGCGCCGCAGCCATCGTGACGCTTCCCCAATATGCCGCCGCGATCAGGGCGGGTAGCGCAGGCAGGATCATGGCGCTGCCCGTAAGCAGGGAGGAGGGGACCGTGGCTGTGGAAGCCTCGCCGGCAACCCTCTATTCGGGTGACTATCCGCTGGTTTCCATCGTTTACTACCTCTACAACCCCTTCGACCGCACGGCCACCGGATTCGGGGCGTGGCTGGGCAAGGAAGGGCAGAAGCTGTTCGAGCGGGGCGACATGGCCCCCTACCGTCAGACGGTGCGAACCATCATCCTGAAGTAACCGAATCATGGTACAGGATTCAGATAGCATAGCCAAAGGCTCCCTCAGGTGGTCCATCGCCTTCGGTGCCGCCCTCCTGCTGCTTGCGATAGCCGCCACCGCCTGGTTCGGCATCTACCAGTCCTCACAGCTCCGCGCGATCGACCAGGAGCAGTCGTTCTACAAAGACCTCATCCAGTGCAGGGTAGCGCTCGCCGCCCTCGACGACCGCCTTGGCCGCCCGGGCCTCTCAGCCGCGGACAGCAGCGACATCGAGGCGAGGCTGGTGCTCGAGCGAGCGAGATTCGCGGAAAGCGGGCGGCGCGAGGCGATCCGGAAGGGTGGGAGCCTGGCCGCCTGGCTCGATGAAGGGAGGTGGGGCCGCGCGACGGTCAGCAGGGAGTCGATCGGCCTGATGGTCATCGAACTCGACACCATGATCGCCGCCAGTACGAAGAAGCTCTCCGACAGCGGCAACTCGATCGTGGCCGCGCTCCACCTCTTCATGGTTTTCAATGGCGCCCTGCTCCTGACGATCGTCCTGTTCGCCGGACGCCTCATGCTTTCGAACTACCGCCACCTCCTGCTTCCGCTCAACCAGCTTGCCCACCGTTTGACCCTCCTCAACCGCAACATCCCGGAGAGCATCCACGAAACCGCCGAGGCGACCGCCACATTCCTCACCGACCCCGCCCCCTCGGCCGACCTGCGCTCGGTGACCGAATCGGTCGCAGACCTCTGCCGCGACATCGAGGAGAAAAACAAAAAACTCGACGAGCTCTACATCCGGGACGAGAAGACCAACCTCTACAACTACCGCCACTTCAAAGAGCACCTGATCATCGACGTCGAGCGGGCGAAACGCTTCGGCGACTGCATCTCGCTGGCCATGATCGACATCGACCATTTCAAGCGCTACAACGACGCCTACGGGCATATCGCCGGGGACAGGGTGCTCGAGAGGATCGCTGCGATCATCCGTGAGGAGTGCCGGGGCACGGATATCCCGTCAAGGTTCGGCGGCGAGGAGTTCGCCATCCTCTTCCCGAAAACCGACCGGGAGATGAGCTTCGAAATCGCCGAACGGCTGCGCCAGATCATCGAGGCCGAGCCGTTCGACCACGAACACCGCCAGCCAGAAGGACAGCTCACCGTCAGCATCGGGCTGGCGACCTGGCCCGAAGACGCTACAGACTGGTACTCGCTGATCAATAACGCGGACAGTGCCCTCTACAAGGCGAAAGAGGAGGGACGGAACCGCGTCGTCTCCTTCAACCCCGAGAGCGCCGTGCGGCAGGAGGCCGGTTGATGCGTCCCGAACTCTTCATCGCCCGAAGGTTCGCGTTCAAGCCGAGGTCGCTCTCCCGCCCGACGTTCATCGTCGCAGCCTCGGTGATCGGCATCGCTGTCGGCACCGCCGCCCTCATCCTGACGCTTTCGATCGTCGGCGGCTTCGCATCGGTCATCGAGGGGAAGCTCATCACCTTCACCTCGCACCTGCAGGTCCGCCAGCCGGACGACAGGCTTTTCCCCGAGACCAGGCACGACCTTGAACTCCTGCGAGGCCAGAAGTGGATCGTGTCCGCCTCACCCTTCCTTGAAATGAACGTGATGCTCAGGAGCCGCAGGCAGGGCGGCAAGGGCACCGGCGTGGTCGCCCCGGCCCTGCTCAGGGGGATAACGCCCGAAGCGGCCCACCGCTTCGCCACCGGCAGCTCCGGCGCCTTCCCGCCACTGCAACGCGCAGCTTCCGGCCCATTGCCGGTCATGGTCGGCAAGTCACTGGCGGAAACGCTCGGTGTCAAGGCCGGTGACCGGATCATGGTCGTCGGCCTCGGCGGGAACGGCCCGGCTCAGCTCCTCGAAGGACGCCAGCCGGTCGTCGAGCTGCTCTCCAGCCTCGACCTCGAGATGGCGACCGTGGCGGGCATCTACGAAACCGGCCTGACCGAAGGGTTCGACGACATCGTGGCATTCGCCGATCTTCGGTCCATGCAGGAGCGCTACCATCCGGGCATGGTCACCGGCTACGAGGCCGACATCTCCGACCTCCGTAAGCTGCCGGCCGCCTCCGCCTCCGTGGCGAACGCCTTGGGCTATCCATTCTCCTCGTTCACGGTCTACGAGCGATATGCCAACCTCTTCGAGTGGCTGAAGCTGCAGAAGAACGTCATGCCGCTCCTGATCGTCACCATTACGGTCGTCGCCGTCTTCAACATCGTCTCGACCCTGCTGGTGCTGATCATCGAGAAGACCAGGGAGATCGGCATGCTCTCCGCGCTCGGCCTTGAACCGGGCAGGATCAGCGCGCTCTTCATGGGGCAGGCGTTCATGATCTCCCTTGTCGGCATCGCTGCAGGCGACCTGCTTGCCCTGGGCCTCTCGCTCTTCGAGCGCCGCTTCCACCTGATCTCCCTTCCGGAGAAGAGCTATTTCATCAAGCACGTCCCCATCCAGATTGCGCCGATGGACTACGCCCTGGTGTCGGCAGCGGTTGCGGCACTCGTGCTGCTCTTCGCCTTCATCCCCTCGAGGGTTGCGGCGTCGCTCAAACCCGGAACCGCACTCTCCGCATGAGGAGCTCTGGAGAATGAAAGCGGGTATCTGGATAGCGGGGCGCTACAGCTTCGCCCGCAAGAGGTTCCGGGTGATCAACATCATCTCCGGGATCAGCCTCGGCGGCATCATCGTCGGCGTCTCGACCCTGCTGGTGGTGATGAGCGTGCTCAACGGGTTCCAGAAGCTCTCCCGCGACCTCTTCCTCACCATCGAAAGCCCGGTGCAGCTGGTGCCCGCCGAGGGCCGGGCCGTCGCGGTGCCGGACTCGATGCTCGACTCGATCAGGCGGGTGGAGGGGGTATCGTGGGCCCAACCCTTCGCCGAGGGGCAGGCGGTGCTTGCCAAGGGCGCCCGAAGCGAACTGGTCGTGGTCAAGGGGCTGACCGGCGAAGGGCAGGCGAGGCTGATGCGCCAGAAGCGCCGCGAGCTGCCCTATTTCCTGAACGGCAGCGTCTCGGCTGGAGAGGCGGTCGCCTGGAGGCTCGGCCTCATGCCCGGCGACCGTGTCCGGCTCTTCAGCCCGGAGCTGATCTCGGTCGGCCTGCAGGCGCTCTCCGAGCCCTACCTGCTGCCGGCGCTTTCGATCGCCGATGCCGGCGTCGGCTCGCTCTTTTCGCTGCAGAAGCTCTTCGACGACCGCTATGTGCTCGCCTCGGACTCGACGGCACGGAGCATCCTCATGCTCGGACAGGGGATGTATTCGGGGATCGACATCAGGGGATCAGGGAGCATCACCGACCCCAGACTCGAACAGAATCTCGCCCGATGGCTCAAGATCCACCGGCTCGAGCGGCAATTCAGGGTACGGAGGCTCGACGAGAAGTACCGGGACCTGTTCGCGGTGATGCAGCTCGAAAAGTGGGCCAGCTTCAGCGTCCTGATGCTGGTGGTCGTGGTTGCGGTGCTCAGCCTCGCCGGATCGCTCGCCATGACCGTCATCGACAAGCGCCGCGAGCTCTTCTACCTCCGCTGCCTCGGCCTCGAAAAGCCCCAGTTCATGACCATCTTCATCGTAGAAGGTGGCCTGACGGGCGTCGTCGGCACACTCACCGGATCTGCGCTGGCCTGGGCCATCTGCCGGTCACAAGAGACTTGGTGGCTGGTGAAGCTCCCGTCAAGAAGCGCCTTCATCATCGATGCCTACCCGGTCAACATGCATGCGGCCGATTTCCTCGTCGTCGGCCTCGCCACCATAGCCCTCTGCCTCCTCGTCAGCCTCTTCCCGGCCGGCAAGGCTGCCGCAATCGCCACCAGCCATTCGCTGGACAGCAAGAGCGAGTAAAAATAGGGCTATATCCTATATGTTGAAGTCGAAAAAGCAATCGCTGGAACAAGAATCCCCTGAACCATAATTACCCATGAACATACCACTGAACGGTTTCGTAGAGTATATCGACGACGCTATTGCGAAGCGGGGGCTCTCCTATTTCAGGAAGGGGAGTGTCGTTTCGTTTGAAGAGACCGGGCCGGGGGAGTACGAAGCCGTGGTCAGCGGGACGGAGGATTATACGGTGCTGCTGACCGTCAGGAACGGCATGCTGACCGACCACCGATGCGACTGCCCGTACGATATGGGGCCATTCTGCAAGCATGAGGTTGCGGCGCTGTTCCACCTGCAGCAGGATGAGCTCGGGCTCCGGGTGAAAGCACCGACCGTGAAGGAAGGAAAAACCAGGAAACAGAAGAAACCGACCGGAGTTTCGGAACGTGTCGAAGAGCTGATCGGGAAGGTGCCTCCTGATCAGCTCCGGGCATTCCTTCGTGAGCAGGCAGCCGGAAATCCGTCGTTCAGGAACCTGCTGCTCTCATCATTCTCTCAGCACGACGCCAGGGAGTCGAAATCCGTCTATGCCAGCCAGGTGAAGGCCATACTCCGGAGTGCTCGCGACCGTCAGGGGTTCGTGAACTGGTCAAGGGCATCGTATGTCGGCAGGTCCGTCGGCGACCTGCTTGCCCAGGCGCAGAAAAAGTTGGACGCAGGGAACTGGAACAGCTCGTTTTTCATCGCATCGGCAATCATGGAGCAGATGGTCGAAGCCTTGAAGTATGCCGACGACAGCAACGGGGATATCGGAGGCTGCATCACCGTGGCCTGCGACCTGCTGCATGAGCTTTCCCATCGCCACGAATCGGAAGATCAGCGCAAGATGCTTGTCGAATATGCGCTTGCCGCATTCGATAAAGGAATATACTCCGGCTGGGATTGGGAGGTCGACATGCTCGAGATCGTCATGGGGATGATGAAAGGAAAGGAGGATGCCGGAGCGCTTGACGTGCGTATCGACCGGTTGCAGGGTTCGGACTATCGTAACGGTGTAAGACAGAAGCTGCGTTATGAACTGATAGAAAAAACCGAAGGGGAGCAGGCTGCCGACCGGTATGTGGAGGCCCATCTGTCGAGCCCGGAGATGCGGCGTATGGCGATCATGAAACGCTTTGAGCGGAAGCGGTATGACGAAGCCCGGGAAATAGCCCTTGACGGCATCGCCGTCGACAAGCAGGGGAAACCGGGCTATGTCGTCGAATGGTACGATTGGCTCCTGAAGATCGCCCAGGCGACCGGTGACCGAGAAAGGATCATCGAATATGCGAGATATCTTTTCCTCAACAATTTTCGCCCGCAGCAGGATTACTACGAGGTGCTGAAACGGCAGGCTGGAGCGGAGGGCTGGAATGCCTTCCTTGAAGAGCTCCTCCGGGATATCGCCGCGACGAACCGGATCCTCGCTTTCGAAATGCTCGCAGGAATCTATGTAAAAGAATCGATGCCTGATCGCCTCGTGCAGCTGCTAAGGGAGACAAACTCCTTGGCAAGGATGGCAGATTATGAACCGATGCTGGCCAAATCGCATGCGGCTGAACTGATCGAACTTTATGCAGCCGGAGTCGCAGAGTACCTGCAGCAACATACCGGACGGCCCCATTACCAGACCGCATGCCGCTTCCTGCGCCGGATGAACAAGCTTGGCGGCAAGGAAAAAGTCCTTGCACTCATCTCGTCCTTCAGGGCGATCTATCCGAGCCGCAGTGCACTGATGGAAGAGCTCGACAAGGTGTAACGACAGCGACCCGCGTGAGGTATGTGCCGGGCACGGCACGACCTCCCCCTACGGGTTCATCAATCGCCAAGTTACAACTGCGAGTCGAAGGGCCTGAATTTATCGGGTTTGGCGCTGCAGACCGGGCAGCACCAGTCGGATGGGAGTTTTTCGAAGGGTATGCCCGGACGGATGTGCGATTCGAGGTCCCCGGTGGAGGGGTCGTAGACGAAGCCGCACTCGACACAGATCCAGGCTTCGAGGGCGGTACTGTTCTGCTCGTTCATTTCTGGTGGGGTTTGCTTCTTTCTGCCATAATCAAAGCAGCTTCCTGAAGGCAGCCATGCCGGAACGGACAAACCCGAGGGTCTCGTAGAACCGGTGGGCCTGTTCGTTATCGCCGTCGGTCAGGAGGGTGATCCTGCCGAAACCGTTCTCCCTTGCCCACCGGCAGGCGTGGTCGACAAGCATGGTGCCGAACCCCCGGCCTCGACACGCGGGAAGCACCACCATGTCTTCGAGCAGGGCAACCTTGCCGCCCAAGGCGGTACTGACGGTCGCCAGCAGGCTGGCCATGCCCACGACGGCACCCTCATGTTCGCAGATGAACACCGTGCCAACCGCAGGGGAGGCGATGATCATCTCAAGGCCTCGCGTCTGCAACCCGGGATCGGCCGTGAACTCCTCTTCCTGGGCGAAGAGAACGCCCAGAAGTGTAACGCATGCAGGAATGTCCTCTGGCGTTGCGATGCGAATGGTGGGCATAAGGCCACGCTGAATTTTGCGGGATGATGCTGCCGTTTCGTTTTTTACTTATTCCATGGTATGAAAATAGCGGGACAAAACCAATGCGGGGAAACCTGCCGTGCATGAGAACTTCAGGGGAAGTCGAAATGTTGGTATGGTCATGCACCATCACCCTCAATCAACAGGAAAAAACATGCTCAGGAGACTATTCAGGAGAAAGCCAGGCCTCCAGGGCCCGGAAACGGTGCCCCAGGTCGATGTCCAGCGGTATTGCGGAACCTGGTACGAGATCGCCGCCATCCCCATGCGGCAGGAGAGCGGATGCTCCGACACGAAAGCAGAGTATACCCTCGACCGGAAGAGCGGCAGGGTCATTGTCCGCAACTCCTGCAGGAGGAGGGGGAAATCCGCATCGATCCGTGCGACGGCGGTTCCGGTACCCGGCAGCGGCAATGCAAAGCTGGTCGTGACCTTCTTCAGGTTCATCAAGGCCGATTACTGGGTCGTCGGGCTTGCGGAGGACTACTCATGGGCGCTGGTCTCGAACCCCGAGCGTTCCCGTTGCTGGGTGCTGTCGAGGACGCCGTACCTCGACGACGGGAGCTATGCGATGCTCCTGGAACAGCTGCGCCGGAAAGGGATCGACACCTCGCAGCTGGTCCGGACCTCCCATGGCTGAGCGCATGGCCGAAGGTTTGGAGAATGATAGGCTTTGGGATATTTTCCGCCACCTTCATCAAATGCCAAACCACTGATCGATGCACGCTTTCTGGCTCTCCCTCGGGATGATCTTCATCGCCGAGCTTGGCGACAAGACCCAGCTTGTCGCCCTTGCGCTCGCCACCTGCTACAACACCCGCGTCGTGATGTCGGGCATCTTCTGGGCGACGCTCGCGGTCCACATCTTTTCTGCCGGTATTGGCTGGATCATGGGGGGGATGCTTCCCGGCGACTGGATCACCTTCGTGGCCGGCATCTCCTTCATCGCCTTCGGCTTCTGGACGCTGAGGGGGGACAGCCTCGAAGAGGAGGAGAAGATCGAATGCAAGACCGGGATCAACCCCTTCTGGCTCGTCTTTTCGACCTTCTTCATGGCCGAACTCGGCGACAAGACCATGCTCTCCACGATCAGCCTCGCCACCAACAATCCCTTCATTCCGGTCTGGCTCGGCTCCACGGTCGGCATGGTGGTGTCGGATGGCCTTGCCGTGCTGGTCGGAAAGATGCTCGGGAAAAACCTCCCCGAGAAGGCGATCGGTTACGGCGCTTCGGCCATCTTCTTCGCCTTCGGCGCCTGGAACATGTACGAAGGGGGGCGCCTGTTCAGCATGCCGGTCTGGGCGGGAGCCCTGCTGCTCGTAGCGCTGCTCGGAATGCTGTTCCTCCGGCGCAAACCGGCACTCTCCGAAGGGTAAAATGAAAGGGGCGGATTCGAAAATCCGCCCCTTTCATGATCATATATGTCGAAAAACCACCTCTCGGCTACCCCTTTGCGCGCACTGGCCGGCTGGCCAGGAGTATCGCGGCCCCCGCTGCCATCATCAGGAAGCAGAGCACCTGCCCCATCGAAAAGCTGAGGAACACGAAGCCGAGCTGGGCGTCGGGTTCGCGGAAGAACTCGATGCAGAAACGGACGAAGCCATAACCCATGAGATAAAGCCCGGAAAGGAATCCGGTATACGGGGCTCTCTTGCGCAGGGACCAAAGCAGCACGAAGAGCATGATCCCTTCGAAGAATGCTTCGAAAAGCTGTGACGGATAGCGGAGTCCGCTTCCTGGAGCTGCAGGGAAGTGCATGCCGATCATCGAGGTGGTCACCCGTCCATAGAGCTCCCCGTTGATGAAGTTGCCGAGCCTGCCGAAGGTGTAGCCGAGGGGCAGGGCGGGGATGAAGAGGTCGAAGGTCTCGAGGAATCCCTTGCCGCTGTTCCGGGTGAACAGCGCGATGGCGATGACCACGCCGATCAGGGCTCCGTGATAGGACATCCCCGAGATCCCGGAGAAGCGGCAGGCGCCGTTGGTGGTGGCAAGGGGAATGATCGAGCCGATCGGATTGGCAAGGAAGTCGCTGAATCCGTAGAACAGGATGTAGCCGATCCGCCCGCCGAGCAGCACCCCTCCCATCGCCCAGGTGAGGGCGTCGCCCGGGAACGCCTTGTCGAACGACAGCTTCTCGTCTGCTATCCGGTACCTCGAAAGCAGGTAGACGATCGAAAAAGCGACGATGTACATCATCCCGTACCAGCGGATCGCGATACCTCCCAACGAGAAGATTACCGGATTCATCGCGTAGGGAAGTTGCTGCCACCAGGAGAAAAAATCGGCCATCATGCGTTTTTTTATGGTTTTTCTGTGGTTATTACACCCTTAACAATTCTTAATCCCTTGGATTGCAAGCGAATATAGTTATATATTGCTCCTGCACTCTTCTTTTTCCGCGCAATTACCCAAACATAAATTCCTTAGGCATGGCTAAAATCCTTGAGGGGCCTGCCAT
Organism: Chlorobi bacterium Chlorobi_1; assembly: GCA_900299075.1. Classification (GTDB taxonomy): domain Bacteria; phylum Bacteroidota; class Chlorobiia; order Chlorobiales; family Chlorobiaceae; genus Chlorobaculum. Next base: position 4,439 of record OMIK01000093.1, on the reverse strand, counting down.
GAAATTATTCAACAAATGGGGCATTCCTGTGCCCAATTATGTTGTGATCATGGACCCTAACCGTCTTTCTCAGCTTGGCGAAGCTAATAAATGGCTGCGAGAATCAAAACTTGTCGTCAAAGCCCACGAGGCTATAGGCGGACGTTACAAGCTCGGACTCGTGAAGATCGGACTCAACCTTGAAGAGGCCATCGAAGCCTCCAGGGAGATGATCGGCACCAAGATCGGCACCGCCGAGGTCCGCCAGGTGATCATCGCCGAGATGCTCGAGCACGATGCAGAGTTCTATTTTTCCATCATCGGCAACAAGGACGGCGCAGAGCTCCTGCTCTCCAACAAGGGCGGCGTCGACATCGAGGAGAACTGGGACACGGTTCGCCGCATGTTCATCCCGCTGGATGAAACCCCGTCGATCGAACGCCTGACCGAACTGGCTGCAGAGGCCGGCTTCGAGGGGGAGATCGCCGAGCGCGTCGCCAAGATCAGCTCGCGCCTCATCCTCTGCTTCGACAACGAAGATGCGCAGTCCATCGAGATCAACCCGCTGGTCATCCGCAAGAGCGACATGCGCTTCGCGGCGCTCGACGCGGTCATGAACGTCGACTGGGACGCCCGTTTCCGCCATGCGGACTGGGACTTCAAGCCGGTCTCCGAAATCGGCCGTCCGTACACCGAGGCCGAACAGCAGATCATGGACATCGATTCCAGGATCAAGGGCTCCGTCAAGTTCGTCGAAGTTCCCGGTGGTGAAGTCGCCCTCCTGACGGCAGGCGGCGGCGCCTCGGTCTTCTACGCCGACGCCGTCGTGGCAAGGGGCGGAACCATCGCCAACTATGCCGAGTACTCCGGCGACCCGGCCGACTGGGCCGTTGAGGCGCTGACCGAAACCATCTGCCGCCTCCCGAAAATCAAGCACATCATCGTCGGTGGCGCCATCGCCAACTTCACCGATGTGAAGGCGACCTTCAGCGGCATCATCAACGGATTCCGCGAAAGCAAGTCGAAAGGCTATCTGGAGAACGTGAAGATCTGGGTGCGCAGGGGCGGACCGAACGAAGCCCAGGGCCTTGCCGCCATCAGGCAGCTGCAGGAAGAGGGATTCGACATCCATGTCTACGACCGCAGCATGCCGATGACCGACATCGTCGACATGGCCATGAAATCCTGATGCCGCTAACGCATCATGTTTCGATACAAGAACATACAGAAAATCCTTAAACTGATTGTACCGTGAGCATTCTCGCAAATAAAGATACTCGGGCGGTCATCATCGGCGGCGTCGCCGGCGTCAATGCGGCCAAACGCATGGCGCAGTTCGACTTCCTGATCAATAAACCCCTGACCATACAGGCGTTCGTCTACCCGCCTGAAGCCGGCCAGCAGAAGGAGATCTTCCGCGGCGGCGAACTGAACAACATCCACGTCTACGGATCGCTCACCCCTGCGCTGCAGGAGCATCCGCAGATCAACACGGCCCTGATCTACATCGGCGCCTCCCGCGGCTACCAGGCTGCCAAGGAGTGCATCGAGGCCCCGAACATCAAGCTGATCTCGATGATCACCGAAGGTATCCCGGAGAAGGATGCCAAGCGCCTGCGCAAGCTCGCCCTGCAGCACGGCAAGATCTTCAACGGCCCCTCCTCGATCGGCATCATGTCGGCGGGCGAGTGCCGGCTCGGCGTGATCGGCGGCGAGTTCAAGAACCTGAAGCTCTGCAACCTCTACCGCGCCGGATCCTTCGGCGTCCTGACCAAGTCGGGCGGCCTCTCCAACGAGGCGATGTGGCTCTGCGCCCAGAACGGCGACGGCGTCACCTCGGCGGTGGCCATCGGCGGCGACTCCTACCCCGGCACCGACTTCGTCACCTACCTCGAAATGTTCGAAAAGGATCCCGCGACCAAGGCGGTCGTCCTGATCGGCGAGGTCGGCGGCAGCCTTGAAGAGGAGGCTGCGGAGTGGCTCGGCGCACAGAAGCGCCGCATCAAGCTGATCGCCGCCATCGGCGGTACCTGCCAGGAGGTGCTTCCGCAGGGCATGAAGTTCGGCCACGCCGGAGCCAAGGAGGGCAAGAAGGGAGCCGGCTCCGCCCGCTCCAAGATGAACGCGCTCCGCGAAGCGGGCGCCTACGTCCCCGACACCTTCGGCGGCCTCAGCAAGGCGATCAAGCAGGTCTACCAGGAGCTGATCGCCAGCGGCGACATCAAGCAGGAAGCCGGTATCGACGAGGCGCTGCTCCCGCAGCTCCCGCCGAGCGTCCAGGAGGTCATGAGGCAGGGTGAAGTGGTCGTCGAGCCGCTCATCCGCACCACCATCTCCGATGACCGCGGTGAAGAGCCCCGCTACAGCGGCTACGCAGCCTCCGAGCTCTGCTCGAAAGGGTATGGCATCGAGGATGTCATCGGCCTGCTCTGGAACAAGAAGCTCCCGACCCGCGAGGAGTCCGAGATCATCAAGCGCATCGTCATGATCTCCGCCGACCACGGCCCGGCCGTCTCCGGCGCCTTCGGTTCGATCATCGCCGCCTGCGCCGGCATTGACATGCCCCAGGCGGTATCGGCCGGCATGACCATGATCGGCCCCCGCTTCGGCGGCGCCGTGACCAACGCCGGCAAATACTTCAAGATGGGCGTCAAGGAGTTCCCGAACGACATCCCAGGCTTCCTCGCCTGGATGAAGGAGAACGTCGGCCCGGTTCCCGGCATCGGCCACAGGGTCAAGAGCCTCAAGAACCCCGACAAGCGCGTCCGCTACCTGGTCGACTACGTGAAGAACGAGACCTCGCTGCACACGCCGTGCCTCGACTTCGCGCTCGAGGTCGAGAAGGTGACGACCGCAAAGAAGGACAACCTGATCCTGAACGTCGACGGCACCATCGGCTGCATCCTGATGGACCTGGACTTCCCGGAGCACTCGCTCAACGGGTTCTTCGTCCTGGCCCGCACGATCGGCATGATCGGCCACTGGATCGACCAGAACAACCAGAACGCTCGACTGATCAGACTCTACGACTACCTGATCAACTACGCGGTCAAGCCGGAGCGTCCGGTTCCCGAGAAGAAGTGATTCCCGGCATCGCCGGATGTTCTTTCAGAACAGGAAAAGCAGGCCGGAAGGCCTGCTTTTTTTGTTTCATGGGCGATGGGGATGGAGGGTTCAGGAAACATCCTGATGAAGTGCCTTGAATCGGTTTAGGGATTGATAGCGATAGTGATAGCGAAAAATCGTTTTATGGCGACGGATTCATTCCGCCGATAATCACATGCCTGGTATGCGCGGAATAACCTTCATCTTCGAAAGCTTGTAGTAGAGCCCCCACCCCTTCTTGAGCCAGTGGCCGACGACCGGCAACGGAATGAACACCTGGCGGTGGCCGTTGCGAAAGACGAACCCTGCGCCGTCTCCCGTATCCATGACACACAGCACGTTCAGGTGCTCCTGGTAGCCCCGCATCGGCTCCTCGAGGCCGAGGTGCTCCGCACCGCAGTTGTTTGCCGCGCAATCGGCCATGAACTCCGCGATATGCCCCTGCTTGGCCCTCCAGTCGGGCCCCTCGAGCGCCGCGGCATCACCCACGGCATACCATCCTGAAACCCCGGCCACCCTGCAGAAATCGTCGATCCTGACGAATCCCGCCTCGTTCAGCGGCAGGTCGGACTCCTTCACGACATCTAGCCCCTCCCCGGCCGGGATGAACATGGTGAGGTCGCTCTCGAGCTTGGTCCCGTCGGCAAACACGACGCCGTCCGGTTCGAACCGATCGATCTTCGTGCCGTACCTCCTGTTGAACCCCTTCTGCCTGAACATCACCTCCATCATCCTGACCGCCTTTTCGCCCATCTTGGCTCCGGGAGTCTCCATCGGGGCGAAGAAGGTCATCTCGAACCTGTCGCGGATGCCGAGGCGGGAGAGCTTGTGGTGCAGGTTGAAGAAGAGTTCGAAGCCGGGGCCGCCGCGCACGCCGCTCGGATCCTTCGGATTGCCACCGAAACCGAAGGCGATCCGCCCGTGCCCCTTTTCGATGAGGGCATCGATCCTTTGCTGCAGTTCGATCGACTGAGCGGGATGGCCGCAGATCGACAGGGTGTGCTCGATGCCCTGATGCTTCACCTTGGCTGAACCGAGCGCGACGACCACGATATCGGCGTCGCTCCTGAGGCCGCCCTTTTCGAGCGTCACGGAGTCGCGCGTCGCATCGATCCGTACGACACGGTCGATCGTCAGGCTGAAACCGTGCTTGCGGGCGAGCTTGGAGAGGGGGAAGGCGACATCGTCGAATTTCGCCGTACCGACGGGGATCCAGATCGCGATCGGGTAGATGAACAGGTAGTCGCGCTCCGAGACCATTTCGACCTCGAAACCCCGTTTGCGGAAGGCGATCGCAGACGCGACACCGGAGATACCTCCGCCGAGGATCAGCACTTTTTTCATTGGCATTCGTT